>JBARCY010000331.1:0-7163 GCA_049794595.1 Candidatus Acidiferrum sp. | reverse complement strand
TCCGCGGCTCCTCAGAGATTCGTCATTGGTTCAAACAGCTTTCGCTCCCTCACCTGCTTCGAAGAACCGCTCCGCCTCCTATTCTAGCAGGATGCCCATTCAAAGCTACGCGAGGAACCAGCGAGTTGAATCGAGGGACGTATCTCCGTGACCAAAAGAAGCCCTTGGGGATGACTCAATCGATGAAATCGATAATCGCACCGTCACGCCGGTCCAAAAATCCCACAAATTGGCCAAAGTTTGGCGCCGTCACATTGTTGTAGACCGCATTGAAATTGCCGTGATTCGTGACGTTAAGCGTATAGAATCCGAGCCGGATGTGATGGGGCTTGCCGCTTTTCGCGCCAAGAAACGGTATTTGGATAACGCGGTAAATTTTCACGTCCAAAGAGAGATATGTTGCGTAGCGTTGCCCGTTCGGCGTGCCCACATAGTTTTGCAACACATCCACATTCGAGTAGGCGTAGCCGGAATGCGCGTCGAGGATGGGACTGAACGTGAATTTCTTCGGCAAGGAAAAAACCCCCCAGGTGATAACCCGTTGAGGGACGTCGGAGGGCAGTACCCCGTAGACGTTTGGCCGAATGACGGGCTGCAAGAAGGGGATCATCACGTCGGAAAGGTTATTCAAATCTCCCCGCGTGCGGCTCCAGATGTAGGAGGCGTTCACTTCGTTGTGTTGATGAACGGTAAAGCGTACCGTGCTCTCTACCTCGCGATAGCGAGAGGAGCCCGTGTTCGTGAGGCCGAGGAAGGAGTTCTCACCCGGGGGGCCGGTGAAGGGATTGACGACAAACAAGTAGGTGGTGTGGCTGTCGATGTAGCCGACGCGCAACACCACGTTTTTCCGTAACTCGCGATCTCCCTCGACATTCCACGTGAAGTCGCGCGGCGTCGTGCCCGGCCCCTGCGGCAAAATGGGAGTATTTAGCGGATTCGCCCCACCCACATAGGCGTTGGTGTAGGTTACCGGCAACCCGATCAACTGTCCGGTGGGATCGAACTGGCTCACCACACGAGTCGGATTCACGTCAAAGTCGGCTGCCAGCAGAGGCAGCATGCTATAGAACAATCCGGCTCCTGCCCGGATAACGGTCTTGCCGTCTGTACTCGGTGAGTAGGCGATAGCCACGCGCGGGGCGAAGGCCGCCGACCAGCCAGAGGTTTCGCTGGACAAACGTGCCCCCGCATCGACAGTCCAGTGGGGGTTTAGTGTCCAATGATCCTGCACGAACTCGGCCACCGCCGTGTCCGACGTAATCTGAGCAGCCGCGGGCTGAAAATTGATTTCTTCATCTAACGTGCCGTCCTGCTCGAGGAGTTGAATCGGATTAGCCGTGCTGACGCCGAAATACGAACGGTAGTTTAGATCCACGCCCACATGGATCTCGTGCCGTCCCAGCCAGTGTTTCTCCGCAAATTGATAGCTGGATAAAAACTGGAATTGCTTGCCTCTCCTGGACCACTGATTGAAAAAATTCCCTCCCCAGCCCTCCGGCGAAATCAGCATGTCATCCAAACCCTGCCCGTGAGAATTGCTGTCGAAGCGCGTGTACTGGGCAATCGCGCTGAAAATCGCCCCGGAATCCAGCTGATACTTATCGGACAAATGCAAGGCGATGCCCTTTTGATTCAAGTCGTTCGAGGCGGGATCCGGAACCAGGGCATTAATGTTGATGTGCTGTTGCCGAAGCGGGAATGCATTCACCGTCAGCGTCACAATCTGCTTGGGCGAAAGAACGAGCTCAAGAGTCGTAAAAGAGTTGAAGCCTTGTTTCTTGTAGATGTCGTCGGGCCAGGGCAGCCCGCGAACCGTGGTCTTCTTCATGTCGTACTGGAAGACTTCCGAGAAAAACAGTTTGCCGTCGATCAGCGGTCCCCCAAAGTCAGCGCCCGGTGTAGCTTGCGCGATGCCCACCATCGAATCGTTCTTGCCAAGAATCGAAGGCACAAAATTCTTTAGATAGAAATTCCATTTCTCTTGCGGAGGTTTGGTTTCAATGGTTGTCAATCCACCCGAAAAACTTCCCAGTCCAGCGTTATAGGGCGTTTTATAGACCGCGAACGATTGCACCGCATCCGTGGGCACCGCAATGGAAAAACTTCCGGTGACCGGATCAGCCGTCTGCGCGGAATTCACTAGAAATAAGCTCTGATTTTCGTCTGCGCCCTTGAACGTTAGCTTTCCATCCATTGTTTTCATCACCCCCGGGGTGATGGGAATCACCTCCCGGATCTTTTCCTCGGGCGTAGGCAGAGCGACCAGCTCACGGTGGGTTACGGTGGCCTCTGGATTGGCAACGCTCTCCGTAGAAATGACCTGAGTTTGCTCCTTGACCTCGACCTTTTCGGCGACCGTCGCGAGTTCTAGGGTGATATCTTGAACTGCGGCCTGTCCCGGCGCCACGGAAACCGTCTTCGTTACCGGCTTGAATCCTTGTTGATTGATTGAAATGGTGTAGCTTCCAGGTTTAAGGTCCTTGAACTCGTAATGTCCTGCGTCATCTGTATCCGCGGTCTGTTCGTTTCCGTCGGGCGGAACCGCGCTCAGCTTCACGCTAATTCCCGAAAGATCAGATGCAGCCTCCTCCTGCTTGGTCGAAATCGTTCCGTGGATAGTCCCCGTCTGCGGATGATCGCTGCCCGAGCGCGTTCCCTGTCCGAACGCCGGCAGGGCCGCCGCCAGAATCACCAGAAGCCAAGCCCGGCTTGGCCTCCTGCTCCTGGCGAGCCTGAGCTCTGGACTCCCTCCGGAGCTGAGGTTCGCTGCAAATTGAAAGAATCGCGTTGAAAATAAATTCATGGTCTGGCCGATGGGTACTCAGTCTATGAATACGCTCTTTCTTTAATGTATATGGGTCAGTCGGATTGGCGAGCGACTTGTGCGCCTTTGGCCAACCGGACGACATCCCCATCATTGTCAAGTGGAACGGCAGAAACCGGAAGTCCGGCGAGGGCAGGGTGTGCCTCAATCTCCAACTGCACGCGTCAGGACACAAGCTGGGTTAGGGCCCCCACCTTCACCCAGTCCGGAAGCTGATTTGATGTTTCGATGGTTGATTCCGTTGCTCACAGGGTGTTTAAGTGCGCGTGTCTTTGGGTGTCTTTTCTTCGCACAAACGTTCCGCGTTGGCATGCAGCTGAGAAAGCAGCGCTTCTAGCTTGTCGAGGTCCACATTCAGAATTCCCTCAAAGAATTGACTGCGAACTTCTTCGAACCTAAGCCTCAGGTCTGGGACAACGCGCCGTCCCCGGTTCGTAGCCTTGATGATCAAGAGCCGATGATCGCGCGGGTCACTATGCCGGGTAAGAAAACCGTTGGTCTCGAGCCGGTCAACGAAGCGCGTGATCTTCCCTTTGTCTCTGCCCATGGCCCTCGCGAGTTTTCCCGCCGAAGTCTCACCTTCTTCTGCGCAGTGCACGAGCACTGCCGCCTCCTGCGCCGTCATTCCGAATTGGCTGAAGCACCGATCAAATGCTGTTTGCAGCCGGATGCTGGTACGGAAGAGTCGCGATATGGAAAGTTCCGCCTGCCATTCCCGGATGCCGACGTACTTCCCCTCAGCCTTCTCTCTCTTACCGAGGGGATTCCTTGGGAATCCCCCGCTTTTCCCGCTCTGGGTAATTTCAGCCATCGGTTTGCCCGTCAAGATTTCGCTGGTTAACCGTGCAAGCTGCTCGCTCCAATCCATCTAGAAATGAAATCCCAGTTCCGCCGTCAGCGCGCGCGGTGTAACGTAGTGAGTCCCGCTGAACGTCGACAGGAAGTTGTAAAGCGCTACCTTGTTTGTCACGTTGATTGCCGTGAACCGCAGGCTCCACTTGTATCGGTCGCCATGGAAGAGGTCGTCCTCGCCCACGGAGACATCGAACAAGTTGCGTGGTGCTATGCGCGGCGGGTTGTGATCGTCGTTTTCGGTGCCGGGCGCCGGAACGGAAACGTACTTCGAACCGTACATCGATGCGGGACAGAGATTCGCGCCGGACGCCGAACTGATAGGGGTCGTGGGTGTCGCAAACACACCTCCGCAGAAGAGTCCTGCCTGGAACTGTTGATCCGGCGTCAGTCCGGATACGTCTATGAGGTCATTGGGGCCGCCGCCGTTCGGCCCGTTCGCGCAAGATTCTCCTCCGAAGCACGGCAAGGGGCCAGCCACAAGGCCGCTATCATAGCGCCAGTTGAAGCCCACCCACGGCCCGCGCTTCCACGGCTGGTATTGCACGTGCGTGGTCTGGTTGAACTTTTCATCGTGGTCGATGCGGAACACGGTGCTTCCGCCAGGCGTGGCGCCAACGCCGCTGACTTGTGGTGTAAAGAAGCGCGCCTGCACACTGGACATCACCACAAACGCCGTCAGCCCGTGAAAATCCGGGATGCTCGCGCGGATCGCATAGCCGGGGATTTTCGAGCTGGCCCACTCAATGGGATAAGTAATGGGCGTATTTCCCAACACGCTGAAGTCGAATGCCTCATGCGTGTACTTCCAGATGTACTCGGCATCAATGACTAGATACTTTTTAAAGGCTTGCTCAAAACCGGCATGAAACTCATTGCGATGACCCGGGCTTAGCGGTGGCACCGTTGACGAAACGCACTGACCACCCGGTACGGACTGCTGGAGGTCGAAGATCGCGGGGTTGTCGCAACCGGTGCTGGCAAGGATAAGGTTTTCGTTAAACGGAGTCTCCATCGTGCGGGCATACGAAAGCCGCAGAACGGTGCTCGTCGGCTTCACCTTGTAGGCGAGACCCACGCGCGGTTCGATTTGCTTGGCGGTGGCGATGCCGTTGTAGAGATCAGCGCGCAGACCGAGGTTAAAGCTCCAATCCTTTACCGTAAGAGTGTCCTGCGCATACAGCGCCGTTTCCTTGATGTCCGTGTGGCCGTTAAAGGGAAGCATCCCGCTGGTGGCGAATCCCACCAGACAGCCATCTGACGCAGGCAATGGGGCCGTCCGAGTCAAATCGTAACAGCCCAGAAGAGGTACAAATCCCGGATTCTGCAATCCCCCGGGATTACTGATCCCCCCGCATTGCGCAGGATTCGTTATGGTCGGGTTCGTATCGAGACTTCCATCTGCATTTAAGCAAACCGCGTTCACCGCCGGATTCACAATGCCGAATTGATCGTTTTCCGTAAGGAAGGTGTGCTCGTAAGTCACTCCCATCTTCACGTTGTTGATGCCCTTCACGTACGACAAACTTGCGTGAGCTCCGGCATTCGTCAAAGTGCGGCGCTGGCGAATGGTCTCCAGTTGCAGGTCGGGGGTTTCATCGGCGAAGGGGTTCGCGCTCGGATAGTAATTGTATTGATCCTGCCGCACGAAGCCGCCGAGCGTGAAGACCGTCTTCTGATTGATCAGCCGTGTCCACGATGGCGCAATGTTGAACGTTCCGATCTTTGAACGCTGATCTTGCGGGCCAACGGGCTCGCCGTTTGGTCCCAACCCTCCGCAAGACGCGGTTTGTCCTGGTGGGCACATCGGGTCCAACGAATTGAATGTCCAACCCGTCCCATTTTCCGCATCGAACGAATTCGGCGTCTGGAACCAGGAGCGGCTGTAGCCGAGGTTCAGATTGAAGGTGTCCGCCGACAAAACCTTCAAGTCCACGCGGTCGAAAAAATTCTCCTCATTGCCGCGATCGTGCATGACAGTGAGTTCAGGTCCGTCGAGAAACCGGCCGGTATTCAGGCCGCTGCCGGAAATGTAATTACCCCAGTTGTTTCCTCCATAAGCCAGGTCGAATCCCGCGTTGGCACTCCCAAAAGAGCCATACGAAGTCGTCACCTGACCATGCGGCGGGTTCACACCCAAACCCGACCGCGTAGTCACCACAATCACCAAGCTCGTCTTGCCCCCAAATTCGGCCGGCGGCGCTCCGGAAATCACTTCCATGGACTGAATGGAATCAGAGGGAATTTGATTCGAGAACACTTTGCTTTGCTGGTCGGTGATGGGCTGGCCGTCCACCGAAAATGAGTTGGAGGCGTGGTCTCCGAGCCCGTGAAAGAGGCCGTTCGAATCCGCCGCAACGCCGGGTGAGGTTAGTGTAACGAGCGAACTCACCGACGATGACGCGCTCTCCAGGGGAAGCGTGTCGAACAGCGCGCGGTCCACGTCCGTGTGGAAGGTCGATTGAGTTTCTATGAGATCGCCGGCATTCTCCGTGACGGTCACGCTGGTTGTGCTCGTGACTATCTTCAAGGCGATCTGTAACGTGACCGGAACCGTCGACCGCACATCCACATCCTCCGTGAACGATTCAAACTGATCTGCAGTAACGACCAAGTGGTAGGGGTTGAACGGAACGTTTGTGAACTTGAAAGCTCCATCGGCCCCTGTGACGGCCTCGGCATGAAACCCGCTCACCGAATGCGATATTTCCACCTTGGCGTTAGGCACCGCGCTCCCAGACGGGTCCTTCACCACTCCCTCAATCGATCCGGAATTCCCTCCCTGCGCCCAGTTGGACACCGCTGAAAACACCAACACCAAAGCCAAAATTGAGCATTTCGTCAAATTCTTTAACATTTTCTCTCCATCCCGTTGCGGGTTTTTGCTTGTTGGTGGATAGGGACCGCCTGGAAAAACGGCGGCGACGCTGGCCCAGATAGGGCTCAGCGAATGTTTGTGCGATTCACTAGCAGGAGATGGGAATTACGCGGACGGAGGCGCTCGAGAAGCGCGGTGCAGTGAAAAGGAATTGCTCGGCGCAGTATGCTGCGGGAGCAAAGAGAATCGAGCGATCAGCTCGGGAGCGGAGACGAGTTCGGGCGCAGCGGAGGCCAACACGGGCACGTGCAGTGACTGGCAGATGTGGCATGTCGTTTCGGGGCCATTTGTGTGTTGGTGCAGGAGGCTGCCCCCTCCCGCGAAGTACAGCAGCACGGCGCACACAAAGACCGCCAGTGCGCGGCTTGCTGTGGTTCGTCCGAATATGCCTCTACCCCGTCCCATGAATTCCAGCCCAGCGTAACACCCCGGGTGCCCGGACACCCTCTTTGTTCCCAACTTTTGGGCTTCCAACCCAATCCGTTGCTTGACCCCGCAACCATTCCAGCCTAAGCTTCGTCTCAGTATAAAGATGTTCCTCAAACCGAATAAGATACGGTTCGGCGCTCTGCTTCTCGGAATGATCTTCCTGGCGGCGCAATTCCACTA
>JBARCY010000330.1:0-11910 GCA_049794595.1 Candidatus Acidiferrum sp. | reverse complement strand
GTTTCAAAATGGAAAAATACCCTTCAATCGTGTTCGTGCTTATCAGTACATCCCCTTCTTTGCGAGCGTAAATCTTCCAACTATGGCGAATGACGCTGTGCCGATGAGTCTTGCGAAGTCCGCCATAGCCCGGATGATCGTCAGTCATTACGTGCGCATTGTTGGCGACGTTCTCGCGGATAACGCTCTTGAGCGTTCGGCCAGTGACTTTCTCTTGGTGGAAAGAGCGGACCTTGCCGCCGCGCTCTACCAGAGCAACGACAGGAGCCTTTTTATTTACACCAACACGATATTCGCCGCGCGGCCCGTAGTGCTGCTTGCCGCCAATGTAAGTCTCGTCCACTTCGACAGTGCCCGTCATCATAGGCAGGTTCAATTCGGCCATTGCATAGCGAATCCGGTGCGCCATGAACCACGCACTCTTGTAGGTAACACCAAGCATTCTGTGGAGTTGGTGAGCGCTCATCCCTTTCTTCGACGCACAGAGGAGATGAAACGCCATGAGCCATTTGTTTAGGGGGATGTGGCTATCCTCGAAGATCGTGCCCACAGTGACCGTGAACTGCTTACGGCACGCGCCACACTTCCAAAGACCCTTGCGATAGGTTATCTCGCCGTCTTTCTTTGGCTTGCCAGCGATGGGCGGAAGGCGATACGAGCGACCGATTTCCCCACAGTGCGGACAGCCCGCTTTGCCATCGGGCCAGCGCTGAGCCTCTAGGAAGGCCCTTGCGCTGTCTTCGTCGTGGTAGGACTTGGCTATCTCGTTTAGGTTCATCGGATTAGCTCCAATGAACCTATTCTTTCACAAACCCACTGGGTTTGTCAAGTACATAATTCCGAAAAGAGTGCGTAAGAGTATGAAAACAAAGGGAGAGTAAGCTCTCTGGAATGACATTGATGCGGACTCTTGCCAGGGAGCGGGAGTGCGGGGGGCGTGACAGAAAAGCGATTGCTCGAATGGAGAGGGCGGCGCCAGGGGGCAGACCAGCCGAGATCCCTCGCTGCGCTCAGGATGACAGTCGCCAGAGTGAGGCCGACAGCAGCGCGCAGGACCGGCGGATAGCGGAGGCAAGGTGGTGACTCCTTTTTCCTCCGCGACGAAACAGTACCAATTGTAACAGATTTCCGTTTATTGTCAAGTAATAACTATAAGTCGTTATAGGCGAGCGGGTTGCGGATACTACATTCGGGATTGAGATAGAAAGCAAAGGTCAAAATCCGCACGCTTGAACCGATGGTGCAGTCCTCTCAAAGTCAAAAGCAACTGCACAGATTTCAGCGCCACCCTAGTCTCAGCGCCACCAACCATAGCCGACTTGTCAGCAGCCTGTTTTAGCTGAACGCGTGGGCGTGTCCAGCAAGCGAGTGCGAATCGCCTACTTGCCTGCGTGGGCGGTTGCGGCGCTTGGAGCGCTCTTTATAACGGGGGCATCTTCTCCGAGAGCAGTAGCCAGAGAGATCAGATGATCCTGTTCGTCCTTGAGAATCTCGCGGATTAATTCGGCCATCGCGTATTCGCCCAAACTTTCGCATTGAGGGATGCGTTCGCGGTAACGCCGAATTGTGGCCATCTCGTTTTCAAGGTCAAAACGAAGCATTTCTTTGGCTTTCTCTGACGTCCTGACGGGCTTGGGATGGACGGTAGGCATGCCCCCAAGGTAATCGATCTGTTTCGAGATGATCAGCGCGTGACTCAGCTCTTCTGCCGCGTGCTTTTCGAGCTCTCCGGCGATATTCATATACTCCGCGCCGCTCAATACTTGCGAATAAATGACGTAGGAAATGATGGCCTGGTATTCGCCCGCAAGATCTTCATTCAGCAGGTCGATCAATTGTTCGCGCGAGATTTGACCTGTGGAGTGGACTGTGGCTTCTTCTCTTTCAGCTTTCAATGTTAGCCTCCTCTAATTCTTAGATGCGAGCACACTCCAAGAAGTTCGGCGGGTTTTGACCCAAGACCGACGAACGAAAGACCTAGGCGTCTCTAACGCTGCGGTAAGCTTCCTGGCCGGCTTCGACAGCGCCGACAACCGTGGATTTCACGTCGTCCACAGTCTCTTGTGCGCGGCGCTTCCAGCGCTTTCCTGTGGATGCCGCATCATCTATGCCTTTTTTCACGCCGCTGGAGATGTAGTCGCGTGTTTCCTCGCCCGAGGCCGGTGCAAAGAGCAGTGCAAGAACGGCGCCTACTCCAAGACCTACGGCAAAAGTAGTGTATTTGTTGGACCATTTATTGTGGCTCATTGATTCCGTCCTTTTACGGCAGACATTTTGTGCCGCTGCTTCTTCGGTGTGGTGCTTTATGCTGGTGCGTTCCCGGAATTGTTTTTAAGAAAAAATGAGGAAGCCGAGATGCGGCTCCCTCGCTTCGGATTAGTACGAGCCGTGCGTTCCTTTGGCGGCGAGTTCGCGATCTGGTTGCTTGCTGTCAACGGAGGCCTCACTGGTGGAAGAAACATGCTCTCCGCCTGTGGCCTTAAGCACTTCCTTGGCACGCAGGATTTCTCCGGACGTATCGCAATGAACGGAGAGAAGAATTCCGCCCTTCTGCAGACGGCCTTCGTAACGCTTGGCTTCGAATTCGGGGATGCCCATGCCGATCAGCGCACCGGTGAATCCGCCGACTGCGCCGCCAACGCCCAATCCCGCCAAACCGGCCATAATCGGACCTGCGGCGATGAATGGGCCAAGACCAGGGATGGCCAAAAGACCAACGCCCAGAAGCACTCCCAGAGTTCCGCCAATCACGCCTCCGGCCGCCACACCTGCGGCTGTACCCTCTGGCGCTTTCGAGGCCTTCTCCGTCCCCATTTCTTTGGGCACACCGAGACTCTCGGGCAAGAGCACGGATACGTCGGAAACCGGGAAGCCGGCCTTGACGAGCGCGTCTGTGGCATTTTCGACGGCGATGCGAGTCGAGTAAATTCCAAATACCCCTACTTTTTTAGATGACATTTGTATTTCTCCTTTAGGTTCTAATTCGTTGCGATTTCTGCACGACTCATTGAAAATCGCAATTTCGAGTCGATTAGTTACGTTATGGCTGGCGTCCTTGACGCCCGCGTAGGTGCGCCCCATGAAACTCATCACCGATGGAATGATGCCCATAACCAAGCCGATATGGATGAAGGCTGTGGCGATGAGAGTGCAAAGTATTTAAGAAACCAAGAAACAGTCGGATCTGCGCTGATTTTGGTCATGCTGTTTTCATCTCCTAGCGGCTGAGCGCGAAGAACATCTTGCGGTTCCTATGTAAACCGAAACCTGCTCGCGTGCAGGAGACACCACGCACAAATCAGACTAGTCGCAAAGGAACTGGAGGGATGTCACGTTTCGGACACTTTCGCTCTTTAGCTTCGGCGATACGCGCAATGCGAGTGGGCGGCAAAGCTTAAGCTCGGGAGTATGATTTTGGTGATATTTCTTCAGAGTGGCACACTTTTTCAGGTTAGTTTTTGAAAAGGCCAGAGTTCGAGCGCGGCGTGCCTGCTCGATTTTTCGAGCGATCAGCGGAAGCGCGGGCGGAGGGGTGGGCGGGCGGTTAGCGGGCGAGGGCGCATGCGGAAGCGCGGGTTGAGCGGCGGGGGAACGTTGCGGAGGAAATCGCCGCAGCAGGGGCAGCGGCCGTCGTCGGAGATGGGGCCAGTGGCATCGGCGCGGAGCCAGTGGCCGCGGGCTTCGCACAAAGGATTGATGCATTGCACGGTGAAGCCGGGCAGATATTGCATGCGCGCTCCCTCAGCCGCCAGCCAGCTCTGCGGCGCAACGAACAGTTGATGCGACGGAAGCTCCCATGGGCGGGCCAGATGAAATGATGGGCGGATTCTGGCGCTGGATGACTGTGGTGTCAAGGGAAAAGACTACAAGGGATTGTGGTATGGTTGCGGGAAGAAGTGAATAGCGAATAGTGGGTAGTGAGTAGTGCAGCCGAGATAGCGGAGGCGTGGTGATGCGCCGTTGTGGAGGGAGCTTATTGCTGGCGGCGGGGCTAGCGATTGCTGCGCCGGTGGTTTGGGCACAAGGCGAGGGGAAAACGCTGCGGCAGGTGCTTGCGGGGGAAACTCTGCCTGTGGATTTCGGTACGCTCCAGAATCTGGACAAAACGATTACGAGCGGGGCGAAGCTGAATGATGCCGCGCAATTTGCAATTGCCTATTATGTGAGCGATGCGACGGGGCTGCTGAAAGCGCCGATCTACATGGACGTCTTTGATCGCAAAACGGGGCGATGGAGAAGCGGAAGCATTGAAACGGCCGCGGCGAAATGGGAAGGGATGGATGTGGATTGTTTCGGATCGGTGCTGTCGATCACGGCCATTTCCGATTTTTTCGCGCTGGAGACGCACAACAACCCCTCCGCCGGCTGTGAACTGATTTTGAGCCGCGAGTTGAAATTAAAGATGAGCCTTTACGGCTGGATCATTGGACATTTTGGGGATGGCGGGATCATTTACCATCGCAGCGAGGTTCATTTCGCGACTGTCCATCCAGCAGAGATCGCGATTTATGAGCCGGCGACGGGAAAGGATTTCACCGTCTTCCCGGACAAGCCAGACCAGAAGATCCGGATGAAAATCAGCGAGGACCTTCGCGAGTTCTTCAAAACACATCAGGATTATTGCAAGCAGGCGGACGATCCGTGCGACGCGGATTCCTTTGATAGCTCGCTGGAAGGCAAGGCGGTTACGGACGACCGAGAACATACTTTGGCATTTGTTATTTCGTATGAGCTGCAAGGTTATGGCCAGGACGAGCACAAGCCATCGGGGCCTTCGGAGGTCGTCTACGTGTACCGGCATGTGAACGACGAGGCAAAGATGGAATACCGCGAAATGTTGTGGAGCGAGGTCAGAGCGCTGGCTGGGGACGTGCCGATCGAGAGGTTGGTTGAGCCGCCGATACTTGAACGGATCTTCGATAAGGAACCCAAGTGAGAATGGCGTGAGCGCAGCAACAGAGTTCAAGGGTTTTTGTGCAAGGCAAACACAACATCGATCCTTGTGTCAATCTCGACAGGCTTTCCATTAATTTGCGTCGGCTGGTAGCGCCATTGGCGCACGGCCTTTAGAGCGGCATCGACCAAAACCGGATCACCTGAAAGAACTGCCAGGTTCTGCACCGATCCATCTTTGGCGATGACGGCATGCAAGCGCACTGTACCCTCGATGTGCGCTTTTTTTGCTTTCCTGGGATATTCAGGGGCGACTCTTTTGATCAAGACAGCGGGGTGGACCTCCGGATGTTTCCGCGCCACGTCCTCTTGTGACATCTTGGTTTCAATCGTGTCTTGAGCTTTGACGCCAAATGGAACACTGAAAAACAACAAGAGCGGGAGAAGCACAAGTGTTCTCACGTAGCCTCCGACCAGATTGGGACGAGAGTGTAGCACGCGCGGAATTTAGAGTGTGTAAGTCAGCTAGACCGGGCGGAGCTGGCTGGAGCGGAGGAGGAACGCGGAGATAGGAAGCGCGGCGCTGAGAATCTCGTCGAGCCAGAGGTCCTAGAGAAAATATTCGGCGGGGAATCGAAGTGAGAAGGGGAGAAGTCTTCTAGAATTGCGGCGGAGTTGAAGGAGGGGGTGCCGCTGGGGGAGATTTGCTGTCCACAGAAGATTGGAGGGCGGCGAGGCGCGCTTTGAGGGCGTCGACTGCTTGCTGTTTCCCTGTGATTAGCTGCTTGAGGTCATCGAGCTTGGACGTGCCGGTGGGTTGGTCGGTGTAATTGGGATTGGAATAGACGCTGTCTTGATCCAAGGCAAGCTCGCGCTGGAGGAGATCGACCTCTTTTTGTGCGTCGGCGAGTTGCTGTTTCAGGGTGGCCAGCTCGGCGGCGTCTTTTGTGTTTTGCTCCGCGTCAGCGGCATTTGCGGAGGGAGCGGGCGCCCCCGAGGAAGATGAAGAACCGTCCGAAGCGGCTGCATTGGAAGAATCGGCAGAAGGTTGCGCAGCGGGCGTTGAGGACGGCGGCGGGGCACCGGCGCTGGATTGAGCTGAGGCGTTCGCGCTAGCAGCTTGTGCAGGAGGTAAAGGCTCCAGGGTGTCATTCGTGACGACCTTCTCTGGCTTCGCGGCAGCTTTCTTTTGCTCGCGGGCACGGCGGGCGGCTTCGGCTACGGAATCGGTTTGCGAGCTCTGGGATTGCGCGGGCGTGGCGAATGGAAGGACAACGGCGGCGGCTAGGACGGCTAGGGCCAAGCGCAAAGAGATGGAGTGTGACATGGTCTTATACCCCTTGGGCTACGCGGGCCTGGTCAAAATTAAGCATACAGCTTGCGTCACTCTGGGACAATTGCCCAGGATGGAAATGCCACGAATCGGGCAACGGTCGCTTGCGGCTGGTATTACGGCCTAAGGAGGCGCAACTGCAGCAGCGCTGACTAGCTCCTGCCGAGGCCTGAGCCTGGCGCTATCGCGCGGCGGCCTGCTCAGTAGTGGCTACGTCGCGGAAAGAAAAGTGGGTTTGCAGGTTTTTGACTTGCTGGCCATTCACTTCCGCATAGGGATAGATGAAATAGTTGAGCGGTTCGCTCTTCTGTTCGGACGAGAGGCGGATGTCGCGGCCGTAGGTGAAGAAGACGCGATTCACGTCATGCGCGCCGAAGAAATAGTCATGCTTGTCTGGATGCTTCCAGGCTTCCGAGGCGTCGATGGGCACCCAGCCGACGCCACTTAGATAGAATTCAGCCCAGCAATGATAGCCGGCGATGTCGCCCGCGGTTTTGCCTTCGGGAAGTGGAAAGCCAATTTCGAAGCGGGCCGGAATACCGGCAGCGCGCATCATGCCGATGAAGAGAGAATGAAAGTCGGTGCAATTGCCGCGCTTGGAGGTGCAATCCCAGACGGCGTCGCCGTGGCCCCAGCCTTCCCCGGACTTGTCGTAGCGCATCGTGGAGACGACGTAATCATAGATGTGGAGGGCTTTTTCGAGTTGCGTGGTGTCGCCAACGGTGTGCTCTTTGGCGAGTTCGCCGATGACACCGTTGAGGGGGACGAGTTTATCGGGCTCGAGATAGCGGTGAAGCATGGGGTCCGCGGGCAAGGCGGCGGAGACGTCTTTTAGAGCGCCATCGAGGGCGACTTTGTGCTCATGGCGTGTGGCGGTGAAGCGGAGAGTTACGTCAAAGCCACTGCTGGCTTGCTCGCGGGTGGGCTTGAAAACGGCGAAGGAGTCTTTGTATTCCGGGTCTCGGCCTTTGGAATAGGCGACAGTGCTCTCGATGTGCAGTGCGCTCAGATCCTGGTAGCTGTCGGGTTGGGGCAGAGGAATCCAGACGCGGACAGGGCCGGAGGGATTTTGTGTGGCAGGAAAATGAACTTGATAGGTGAATTCGAACGAGCGAGTGGAGGGTTCGAGAGGCGTGACGGGCGTGGTGGTGCGGGCCGTCCGTGGAACGGAAATCGCGACGAGCAAGACAGAGAAAAGGCCCAGAAAAGGGATGAGACGCCGGGACATTTCATGACTCCTTTCGAGAATTGACGCAGAGAGCGACGTCGAGATTATACTCGTTCGCGAACAGAAGTAAAAACAGGAGCGGCAAGACAGGCGATGAGAGGAAATTTCGGATGGAGGACGCTGTTATGGATAGCGGGCAGCTTGATCGGCGGCGCTGCGATTTCCTGTGCTCAAACTCAGGCCCAAGCGCCGAGTGTGCCAAAACCGGGTGCGCGGGTTGCGGCTACGCCGGTTTCTTCCGAAAAACAGAAGACTGCCTCGGCAAAGAAAGTGCACCGATTCTGGGACAAAGAGAATGATTGGCTGTTCGCGGGAGTGGGAGCGGCGCGGACGCTCGATTATTTCTCGACGCTGAATATGCGACGGCGCGGGCGCCAGGAAATTTTTCTGACGAATGACGTGGTGGACGATCACGCGGGCTTTGCGGCGATCGAAGCGGCGGCGACCGGAGTTTCGATCGGAGCGGCGTACTTGTTTCACCGGTACGGACATCACAAATTGGAGCGCTGGACTTCGTTCGTGCACATCGGTCTGGCGACGGCGGGTTCGGTGCGGAATTATTGCTTGAAGACGGCGCACTTCGCGCCAAGCGGGGGTTCGCCTTAGAGGGCTGTACTGCATTGAGGCTTTCGAGCTGGGCGTTCGCATCCCAGCGGCAATTCCTAATTCGCAACATCGAGTCTTGCGCGCTTGCGCTACGTGCGGCATACTCCGCGGCGTGCGGCCTTGGTCGGTGACGCACTGGCGGTTCGGTTTTGGTGCGCGGTTTGCGAGGAGGTCTGGATGGAGCGGTGGGTTGATTTTCACCGTTTCGGTGTGTTGGTTTGTTTGAGCTTGTGTATATCCGCGGCGGTTTGGGTAAGGGCGCAGCCGGCGGAGATGGCGACTGAGAAGCCGCTTCCTGCTCAGGCATTGCCCGCGCCTCCGGTACCTACTGAAACGCGGTCCGTCCAATCCTCGACTGCAAGGCAAATCAGAACAGAAGGATACAAGCTTTCGCAGGGCCGCTATGAAAAGGCGGTCAGTTACTCTCGCGCGTCCTACGCTCTATATTTTGTCTCCGTCGCTCTTTCCTTGCTTGCGCTGGTGGTCCTTTTACGGCTGCGGATTGCCGCGAAGTTTCGGGATTGGGCGGAACGCGTGAGCGACCACAGGTGGATACAAGCGATTGTGTTCGTGCCGCTGCTGGTGCTGACCCTCGACGTGATCGCGCTGCCGCTGCGGATGTATGGACACGTGCTCTCGCGGCGGTATGAAGTATCGGTACAGAATTGGGGATCATGGTTCCTGGATTGGAGCAAAGAACAGTTGCTCATGGCCGGATTTGCGCTGATTTTTGCGCTGATTTTTTCGGCGGTCATTCACAGGAGCCCGCGGAGGTGGTGGCTGCATTTCTGGTTTGCGGCGCTGCCGATATTGCTGTTTTTTGTCTTTATCAGCCCGTGGTTCATCGATCCGCTGTTCGATACGTTCGAGCCGCTGCAAGCATCGCATCCGGATTTGGTGGCGGCCATCGAGAAGCTTACCGAACATGCTGGCGTGCCAATTCCGGCGGACCGCATGTTGCTGATGAGGGCGAGCGCGAAGACGAACGATGTCGATGCGTATGTGACCGGAATGGGAGCGTCGAAGCGCGTGGTGATTTGGGACACGACGATCGACAAGATGACTGCGGACGAGACGCTGTTCGTCGTGGGGCATGAGCTCGGACACTATGTTCTCGGACATGTTTGGAAAGGTTTCTTGTTTTTTGCGGTACTCCTTCTGGTTGGTTTTTATGGTCTGTTTCGCGGGTTGCATTGGACGCTGGGAAAATGGAGCGGCGATTGGAAAATTTACGGGCCTGAGGATTGGGCTTCGCTAGCGGTACTGCTGCTCTTGCTGGAGATAGCGATGTTTTTCGCTTCGCCGATTGTCAACGGCTTCTCGCGAATGCAGGAGCACGCCGCGGATGTCTATGGGCTGGAAGTGATCCACGGAATCGTGCCGGATTCATCCGAGGTGGCGGCGCAATCGTTTCAAGTGTTAGGAGAAGTGGACCTGGCGGACCCGAATCCCCCTGAGTTCATCACGTTTTGGCTTTACTCGCATCCGCCGCTGGCGGACCGGCTGGTGTTCGCGTACAGCTATGATCCGTGGTCGAAGGGGGAACCGCCCAAGTATGTGAAGTAGCCGTGCCCGGATGACGTCCAAGGGAAAGTTAGTGCGCGTGGCGAGATACAGAATGACGACGGGAAAACGCGGCGACTTTATGGCGATTGCCGCAACGGGACATGGAACACCAGCGGCGCCGGCGGGTACGTGAAGTGTCATAGAAAAAGAGGCCGCAAGCTGGGTTGGAGCAGATTCGGAGGCACGCACCGGGACCTTCGGCAATGATCTCTGCAGCGGATCGGGCTATTGCCGCCAAGAGCCAATCCAGACCGCCCTCGCGGGCGACAAAATCCAGGCCCCAGACGTCACCTTGTAGGAGGAGCTCGTCATGCCCTTCGGTGATGCGCAGGACTTCGTTGATGGGTTCAACCCATTCTCGGAGAATCGCTTCCTTTTGGAGCAGGGCGCCGAAGACTTGTTGCAGGGAGGCGTGCAGCCGTTGAGCTTTTCCCAGGAGCGCGTCAGAGTTTTGCGGGTCGATTTGGGGAAGAGCGAGCAATCGGGAGCTGCGCTCCGGAGAGATGATGCGGGTGTCCAATAGAAAGCGAAGTAGAGCTTCCCAGGAGAAATCGGAGGAGAAGCCAAGCTCATTAGCAAAATCGAGTGAGAGACGGCCACCGATGAGAGCTGAGGACGGGACGGCGACAGGCATCGAGTCTGCCTCCATAAACCGGTTAGTTGCCAACGTGCCGAGCGATCACGCTGATAACCGGTTAAATATAACAATGCAGTTAGAGGATGTCACGTGCATTCTTCATGGTGCTTTGGATTCGATCACCGTGCGGCATTAAGCTGATCGGGTGCGTGGAGAAAAGCTCGAACTGTCACGGAGCAGTTTCTGACTTTGAACCAAGCTCCGGGGGAGCAGCTTTTTTCAAGTTGCGGCAGGAGGATGGTTCATGCAGGCCTAACTGCTTACACTCTACTCATCAGGGCGTCACAGAGTGAGACGGGCGACGAAAGGGTCATTGGAGCGAAAAATGGAAGGGGATACATCTGGCGCACCGCCCGAGACCCACAAGGGGATCGACCCTGGCGAGGGCACTTTTTCCAGGCAGATCTTGACCAACAAGGCTGGCTTGGGCGCCGGATGGCGCGTGGCAATTTACCTTGCTATTTGTTTCGTACTTTGGAGCGCAGCTATTTTGCTTTTGAGCCAGATCTTAAGGCCGGCTCGAGGAGTTTTTTCGCCCAGCTATCAGTTCCTGGGAGAATTGGTGAGCTTCCTCGTTGCGTTTTTTGCGGCCTGGATCATGGCGCAACTCGAGGAAGTCCCGGTGGGAATTTATGGACTTCCGGCGCGAGGCGCGTTCCGAAGACTGTTTGGCCATGGCTGCCTGTTCGGGTTCTGCGAGATTTGTATGTTGATAGGGCTGATTGCGACGTTCAGCGGTTATTCGTTCGGAAGCCTGGCTGAGCATGGAGCGGCGATTGCCAAATGGGCGTTGTTCTGGGGATTATTTTTCGTGGTGGTCGGGCTATGCGAAGAATTTCTTTTCCGCGGCTATAGTCTGTACACGTTGGCCCAAGGGATCGGTTTTTGGCCTGCGGCCGTGCTTCTCTCGTTGGCTTTTGGAGCCGTCCACATCCACAATTCGGGCGAGGGCTGGGTTGGCGTAGCCGGTGTGGCACTCGTGGGGCTGTTCTGGAGTTTCACACTGAAACGCACGGGAAGTCTTTGGTTCGCCCTGGGCATGCACGCGGCTTTCGATTTCGGAGAGACGTTTCTTTTTTCCGTTCCGGACAGCGGAATGATTTTCCCTGGCCATCTATCCAACGCCACGCTGCATGGACCGCACTGGATAACAGGCGGCTCCGCCGGGCCAGAAGCCAGCGTCTTCGATTTTCTGATTCTGGCTGTCTTTTTTCTGGTTGTGAATCGTCTTTATCCGGGGAAACAGGAAGGGCAAAGCACCGCGGCAACGAGCTGACGTTTTCAATGCACAAGGTCGGAAGCGTAGACCAATTGAGCGCCGCGCTGCTTCGCTTGCGGCAAAACCTGGCTGAGGGCTTGCAGCGTCGCAGGATGTGGATGACCGATAGCGATGGCCCCTCCCTTTTCTTTCGCGCCGCGGAGAGCCAGTTCGAGCTGCTTGCGGACCGCGGAGACTTCTGCGACATCATCGAGGAAGGGAACATTCCGGAAGGCGGAGCGCACTCCCAGGCGCTGCGCGGTGTCGTAGGCGACAGTCGCGGCGGTGGTACGACTGTCCACGTAAAATAGATTCCATTTCTCAAGAACGGGCATCAATTCCTGCATGAGGGCGGAATCGGCAGTGGCTTGCGAACCCTGATGATTATT
>JBARCY010000329.1:0-3453 GCA_049794595.1 Candidatus Acidiferrum sp. | reverse complement strand
CCGCTGCGAAGCATTTCCTCGAGGACGTAGCGGTCGCCGACGGAGGCGCGAGCGAGCGCGATGCCTTCGCGGGCGAGGACGCGTTCGAGGCCGAGATTGGACATGGACGTGGCGACGACGCGATCGCCCTTGAGCTTGTTTTGGGATTTGAGGTGGCGAGCGACGGCGAGGAGAACGCCATCGCCATTGACGATTTTGCCCGTTTCGCAGACGAAAAGGGCACGGTCGGCATCGCCGTCGAAGGCCACGCCGAGCTGGGCGCGCTCGGAAAGCATGCGTTTTTGCAAGCCTTCAAGATGGAGAGAACCGCAGCCGGCGTTGATGTTGCGGCCATCGGGCGAGACGCCCATGGAGACGACGTTGGCCCCGAGCGAGCGGAAGAGTTCGGGGCCGAGCTTACAGGCGGCGCCGTTGGCGCAATCCAGAACGATGCGGAAACCGGAGAGACTGGCTCCGGGAAGGATGCGGCTACGAAGAAAATCGAGATATTCGGCGTCGAGGGAGGCGTCGGCGTCGAGTAAGGGCGGATTTTTCGGCTGCGCGCCGGAGCGATGCTTGAAGATGTCGGCTTCGAGCTTCTCTTCGACGGAATCGGGGAACTTCATGCCGGCGTGAGAGAAAAGTTTGACACCATTGTCGTGATAGGGATTGTGAGAGGCGGAGATGACGACACCTGCATGAAAATTATTTTGGCGAACGAGGCAGGCGACCCCTGGGGTAGTTATGACGCCAGCGAATGCGACAGTCGCCCCAGCGTGCTGGAGCCCGGCGGCGAGGAGAGCGGCGATGTGGGGGCCGGATTCGCGGGTGTCCATGCCAATGAGGGCGTGGGCGGCGGAGTGCTCGCGGAGGAGATAGGCGGCGAGAGAACGGCCGGTGGCAAAAAGAGTAGCATCGTCGAGCGGCGGGGTGCCGGGGACGCCGCGAATGCCGTCGGTACCGAAAAGCTCTTTGGGCATGAGAGGCTCACGTTTAATTCCTGAACGACTGAGGACAAGAAAGTTTAGCACACGGCCGGGAGGGCACCTGGCAGAGAAGCTGCAAGGATTCGCTTGGGTAAATAGCGAACTGAGGGGCAGTAAAAGTAAAGCCAGCGGCCGAGGAACGATTTGAAATGCGAAACGTGAATGAGCGAAGACATCCCCAATTTGCGCGAGTGTGCTAACGTGATGGGAACGGAGCGCCTCGTGCCTGAGACTGAAACGCCGCGATCGACAGTTCGAATCGCCGGATCAACCTTTAGCTTGCGGATACTGGCCGCGGCCGTCATCCTTCTATTCTTCTATTACGCGGCGGGAGTCGTGATCACCGTGCTGCTCTCGATTTTGCTTGCCTACTTTCTAGACCCCGCAGTGGAATTGCTGGAAAGGGTGCATTTGCCGCGCACGGTGGGCGCGATGGTGATGGTGCTTTTGTTGATAGCAGTCTTAGTGGCGGTCGGATACGGGCTGGCAACACGAGCGGAAGATTTTGCGACGAACTGGCCGAGATACAGCGCACTTGTGAGACAAGCAGCAGGGGCAGTGGAAGGCAGAATTAGCGGACTGGAAAAGCAGGTCACGCCGATAGAACCAGGAGCTAGCGCACCACAACAGGGCGGTGAACGGCCAGAAGCAGTTGCCGTGCGCGCGATGTTATTCCGCGGAATTGGATCTCTTTATGCGCTGTTTCTGGAAATTACGTTTGTACCGTTCCTGGTGTTCTTTATGCTCGCCGGAAAACGGGAGGTTTGGCACGGAACGCTGCAACTGTTTCCGGCGTCGCAACGGACGCAAGTGAAGGAGACGTTGGAGGATTTGCGAGAGGTTTTGCGGGACTATCTGGCGGGAATGACACTGTTAACTTTGATGGTGATTGCGGCGAGCAGCGCGTTCTTCTGGTTTCTGGGGCTGGACTTTCCGGTGATCACGGGAATTGCATCCGGCTTGTTGAACATGGTGCCGTACATTGGGGCGGTGCTGGCGTGGCTGCCGGCGTTTATCATTGCGCTGGCCAAATGGAGAACCTTTGGGGAGTTCGCGCTGATCGCCGGGGGATTGATGAGCATTCACGTGCTGGCGCTGAATTTAGTGGCGCCGCAACTGGTGGGACGGCGCGTGCGTCTGAATGCCGTGGCGATTACGATTTCGCTGCTGTTTTGGGGCTGGGTGTGGGGCGGCATGGGATTGATATTGGCGATTCCAATTACGGCGGCGCTGCGAGTGATTTGCGACCATACAGAGTCCTGGCGGCCCGTCGGGCGGTGGCTGAGCGCTTGAGGACGTGACAAGTGACTGGCAGAAACCCTCTCTTGCGAGGGTTGGCACGAGCGCTTAAGTAGTCCGCGTTTTTTTCCTTGTGCTTCGAAAGCCTGTGACTATTCTTAGATTCGGATTGGGCTGCGCAGACCGTTCCATCGGAGAATTCCATGAGGCGAGTGGCGTTTTATTTCGTAGCGGTTGGATTATTTGTGGAATGCGCGGTTGTTCCTTCGGGGCTCGCGTGGGGCTGCAAGGGGCACCAGACCGTGGCACTGATCGCGGAGAAGCATTTAACGCCGGAAACGCGTCAATGGGTGTTGAAACTGTTGAGCGAGAATCCGATCGATCCGGCGTTGAGACGATATTGCGGTGAAGCAGTGCGTGACGCGATGGCGGATGCAGCGACTTGGGCGGACGACGTGCGCGGGGAACGCAAGAACGGGCCGTGGCACTACATTGACATCCCACGAGGGTCGAAGCGCGGACCGCTCGAACCGTATTGCGGACAAGCAGGATGCGTGACGAAGGCGCTAAGCGAACAGCTTGCCATCCTGAAGGATAAGAATGCCGACGCGGCGAAGCGCGCGGACGCATTGCGCTACGTAATTCATTTCGTCGGAGACCTGCACCAGCCGCTGCACACCATTACCAACGCGGATGAAGGCGGAAATTGCGTGCCATTGAAATACTTGCGGCGCAATCCGCATGAACACAATCATTCGTTCTCGCCAAACTTGCATAGCATTTGGGATACGGCGATTCCCGAGAGAGATGCGGAAGGCGCGGATTCAGCGGAATATGCGGACACGCTGGACGCCTTGTTTTCGGCGGACATCGAAGGCTGGCAGAAAGCGGGAATTCACGTCGATGATTGGGTGTGGGAGGGTTACGATTTTGCAGAGAGCGTGACCTATGGAGATCTGACGCCAAAGATTGCCATTGAGCCGAATGTCGCCGTACATGGCTGCACGGACGACAACAACATCGGCGAGCGCATGCTGCAACTGAAAATCGTGGCGGGCGAAGCGTATCAGGAAAAAGCGGCGCCAGTGGCCGAAAGACGTATTGCCGAAGGCGGCGTGCGACTGGCGATGATTCTCAACGACGCGGCAAAGATGATGCAGTAGCCGAATTCGGCGGCAATTTGGCCGAGGGACATCAGCGCGATTGCGGCTGGCTCTAGCCCATCGAGAAGTGTGCAATTCGATACACG
>JBARCY010000328.1:0-8581 GCA_049794595.1 Candidatus Acidiferrum sp. | reverse complement strand
TCCTTGTCGTAAACGCTGATTTTGACTTTCCCCTCTTTTTTTGCCGCCTCTTCCGGTTTTGCCGCTTGGTCCCCAGCGGCCGTTTCTTTCTTCTCCTTGTCCTTGTCTTTATCTTTGTCTTTTTCATCTTTGGCCGTCTTCGGAGCTTCCGGCGGCACAGCTTCCTTCAGGTAGTAATTCAATATCGCGCCATAGGGCGGATTCTTGGCGGCAAACGCCTTTTGCCCTCCGCTCCACCTGCGCTGGCGCAAGTCCCAAAGCGTCGCGGGCCGAGGACTGAAAAACGTCAAATCAGAATTTGCCACGCTGGAGTCGAATTTCTCGATCGGCGTAAGGTCATCGAAAATCCAGATGGACCGCCCATGCGTCGCCAGCACCAAATCATTCTGCTGCGCCTGAATTTCGATGTCATCCACGGGCACGGTCGGCAAATTATTTTTCAGCGCCGTCCAGTTCGCTCCGCGGTCCCAGGACACCCACAGTCCAAACTCCGTCCCCGCAAAGAGCAAATTTTCGTCCCTGGGGTGTTCGCGAACCACGTGCACGGTTCCTGCCGAGTCCGGAATTCCCTTGCGGATTGCCTTCCACGTCTCGCCATAATCCGTCGTCACAAAAATGTACACGTTGTAGTCGTCGGTCCTGTGCCCGTCGAAAGTTGCATACGCCGTGCCTTCGGCATACTTCGACGCCAGCACCCGGCTCACGTAAGTCCCCTTCGGCACGCCCGGCGCGCGTGACGCCACGTTTTTCCAGGTCTTCCCCCCATCGCGCGTCACCTGCAAATTCCCGTCGTCCGTCCCCACCCACAGCACGTCCGCCGTCACCGGCGATTCGCTCAAAGTCGTAATCGTCGGATAGTCCTCGACGCCGTCAGCCCGCGATAAGGTGTTCTTGTCAGGCACCTTGCCAAAAATCGGCAACTTGTCGCGATCCACGCCCGTCGTCAGGTCGCCGCCCAGCCGCGTCCACGAATCGCCCCGGTCCGTCGACTTGAACAAATAATTCCCGCCGTAATAAATCGTATTGTGATCGTGCGATGAAACCGCCATCGGTGAATTCCACTGAAACCGATAGTGCGGCTCTCCAGCCTTCGCCTCCGGCATGACCTCCCGCTGTTGCCCCGTGTGCGCGTCGCGCCGCGATATGTGCCCGTCCTGAGATTCCGTGTAGACAATTCCCGGGTCGACGTTATCGATCTCCGCGTAAAAACCGTCGCCTCCCGGCATCAGTGTCCAATCTGAATTATTGATGCCGTCGTTCGTTAGGGACATGCTCGGCCCGCACCAGCTCCCGTTATCCTGCAAGCCTCCGCAGATTTGGTATGGCTTCTCGTTGTCCAGTCCGACCTCGTAGTACTGGCCGATCGCAATCGTGTTGACGAAGTCCCAAGTCCTACCGTTGTCGTAGGTCCAGTTGATTCCGCCGTCGCACCCTGTGATGATGTGATTCGAATCCGCCGGATCGATCCACATGGCGTGAAAATCCCCGTGGATGCCTTTGACACGCTGCGTCGAAAACGTCTTCCCGCCGTCCTCCGAATAAAACATCTGCGCTCCGAGCTCCCAGATGCGCAGGTCGTTGTTGGGATCGATCCGTACCTGGCTGTAATAAGAGGGCCGCGGATTTGTGTCGCCCATCTTTTTCCACGTCTCGCCTTTGTCTTCGCTGCGATAGGTCCCGCCCTTTTCGTGTTGCACGATGGCATAAACGATGTTTGGATCTTTGCGGTAAATATCCAGCCCGATTCGCCCGGCGTCCCCGCCGTTTTCGTACGGCAACCCCTTCGTCAATTTCTTCCATGTAGCCCCGCCGTCTACTGTTTTGTAGATGGCGCTCCCGGGTCCGCCGCCATCGAATCCAAACGGGGTACGCCGGCGTTCATACGCCGCGGCATACAACGTGTCCGGGCTCTCCGGATCCATCGCGATATCGCTCACCCCGGTGTCCTCATTAATTTTCAAAACTTGATTCCACGTCTTCCCGCCATCCGTCGTCTTATAAACGCCGCGCTCCGGATTCGGCCCCCACAAATGCCCCAGCGCCGCCGCGTACACGATGTCCGGATTTTTCGGATGAATCACAATCCGCCCGATGTGGTGGGTCGCCGCCAGCCCCATGTTCTGCCAGGTCTTGCCGGCGTCCAGCGATTTGTAAATCCCATCACCCCACGAGGAGCTCTGCCGGTTGTTGGGCTCGCCGCTTCCGACCCACACAACTCCAGGATCAGACGGAGCGATGGCAATGTCGCCGATGGTCGACACGCCTTCCTTGTCAAATACCGGCTCCCACGTCGTGCCATTGTTCATCGTCTTCCACAGGCCGCCCGACGCCGTTCCCACGTACACGATATTCGGATTGCTCTCGACGGCGGCGACGTCGTCGATGCGCCCGCCCATCACCGCGGGCCCGATCTCTCGAAACTCAAGATTCTTCAGTTTGTCCGTCGGGCTCGATTGGGCTGCCGATCCTGCGGGTAAAGCGAAAGCCAGCGCAAGACAAACCATCCCCGGCGCCAAAATCATTTTCAATGTAGACCAAACGCTGCTCATACTATCCCCCCTAGTGGTCAAGGCCGGGCATCATACCTCCTCAATGCCACGGCGTGCATCAATTGTTTCTGGAATGGCAATCCGACCCGTGCTTACACAGACGCGCAATAATCATTCCGCGTTTCGTTTCGCTCCGGCGCGCGCCGAAGCACCGCTCGCCGCTTCACCACACTTCACGTTTTTGGGCTCTGCTACCCATCCCCGCACCCGCATGCTAGGCTATCCAACTGTTTTCATCGCCCAAATGTTCCGTCTGAATCGTCATTCCCATGCTCGGATTCCGTCCGTGCCCCGCTTCTTTCTCTTCTTCTTCACCGCTCTTTTTTGCTTTCTTTGCGGCCCGGGGCAGCCTGTTTCCCTCGCCCAGCAGCCCCCCCTGCATTCCGCCAAAGCCGGCGATGTAGAGATCTGGTCCCGCGGCCCACAGCAAAAACGCGGCAACCTCTTCATCGCCGATGGCGATGTTGACATTCACTACGGCGACGAGCGCCTCCAGGCCGACCATGTCGAATACAACGAACAAACCTCCGAATCCATCGGTCGCGGCCATGTCCGCTTCGATTACAACAACGAGCACCTCGAAGCCGATGAGGCTCACTACAACGTCAGCACCGGCCACGGCGTTTTTACAAACGTTCACGGCACCGTCAAAATGCAACGTCACGCCAATCCGCTGATCTTGATTTCTCAAAATCCTCTCTATTTCCAGGCCCCCGAAGTCGAACGCTTCGCCAACGACATCTACCTCGTCCGTCATGGATGGATCACGATCTGCGACCCTAACCATCCAACTTGGCAGTTCTACGCTCCACATGCTCGCATTCGGCTCGATAAGACTGTGGCTCTCGTCGACGCCAACTTTCGCCTCTTCCGTGTCCCTCTAATCTGGCTGCCCTACGCCACCGCTCCCGCCGGGGAAAAAATCCGCCAGTCGGGAATCCTCCTCCCAGTGATTAGTCAAACCAACACCAAAGGCTTTGTCTTTGGCGATGCCTTTTACTTCGCGCCCAAGCCTTGGCTGGACACCACTCTGGGCGCCGAGTACCTCTCGAAGCGCGGTTCTTCGGAGCGCGCCGAATTCCGCGCCCGCCCTTTCGAAAACACATCCATCCAGTACACTTATTTTGGGGTGATCGACCGTGGCTTGCTGATTCCCTCTGTAAACGACACTTTTATCCGCGAGAAACAGGGCGGCCACCAGCAGCAACTGGAAGTTCAATCTCTTCTTCCTCATGGCTGGCGCTTTGTCAGCGACCTCAATGAACTTTCTTCGCTCACCTTCCGCCTGGCCTTCGCCGACTCCTTTGGTGAAGCCATCACTTCCGAAGTCCCCAGCGCCACTTTCCTGACCAACAACTTCCGGGGTTTCAGCCTGAATTTCGCGGCGCTCTCCGACAAAACATTCCTCAGCATTCCGATCACATCTCCAACAACTGGCCTAACTACCCCGGCCGTCAGCGTTTCTCTTCGCGACGCTCCCGAAGTCCGCTTCGGTTCCGTCGAGCAAGCCCCCTGGCAGAATCTCCCCATTTATTTTTCCTTCGACGCTTTTGCCGACGCTCTGCATCGCCAGGATGACACGCCTGTAAATACACCCGGATTCGTTCCGCGCACCGAATTTGCGCCTACCGTCACCCTTCCACTTCACCTCGGCGATTGGCTCGGCGTGACCACCTCCGCCACTTTTCGCACAACCTACTACGGCGACTCCTACACTCCCACGGGAGTATTAAGCTCCCAGTCGATCACACGCAATACCGGCGAACTCACCATTGAACTTCGCCCGCCCACACTCGAACGCTTTTTCGATCGTTCTTCCTTGGACAAGAACAAACCTCGCAAGCGTTACAAGCACACCATTGAGCCCACCATCACCTACCACTATGTCGGCGGCGTAGATAATTTTGCCGACTTCGTCCGCTTCGACTCCGACGCCACTCTAACCGACACCAACGAAGTCGAATATGGCCTCACCCAGCGCCTTTTCAGCAAAACCGGCGACGATCAACCCCAGGAGCTCATCACTTGGAGCATCCTCCAAAAACACTATTTCGATCCCACCTTCGGCGGCGCCATCGTCGACGGCCAGCGCAATGTCTTCGAAGCTTTCGACTCCATCTCCCCCTTCGCATTCGCCTTCGGCCCCCGCAACTGGTCTCCCATCGTCAGCGATTTCAAGGTCACTCCTGGCGGTCTCTACGACTTCGAGCAAATCCTGCAATACGACCCTCAAATTCAGCGCCTAGTCACCGTCGGCACGCTTCTCAAAGTGAAGCCCTATAGCGAGTTTTTCTCCACCATCGCTTTCTTCCGCCTCAACGACAATCTCGTCGCCGCCGATCTTCCTCTTTCGCCTCCGCCGAACTTTGTACCCTTCACTCAACCGCTCTCGAATCAGGTCCGCGCCCTCCTCGGCTACGGCAACCTGACCCGCAAGGGCTTCAATTTCGCCACTGGCATCAGCTACGATTTCACGGACAAGATTTTGCAAAATCAGCTCGTCCAAATCAGTTACAACGGCAGTTGCTGCGGTCTCGCCCTCGAATACCGCCGCATCAACCTCGGCCAGGTCCGCACCGAAAACCGCTTCACCGCCACCTTCATCATCGCCAACATCGGTTCCTTCGGTAATCTCCGCCGCCAGGATAAAATCTTCTAACCCACTGCCTCGTGCCTTCATTGCGTTGCTCATCCCCAGTGCATCAACTTCCGTTTATCCGGCCATACATCCAAGTGGCCGGCGACGAATCGTGTTTTCGCCTAAGTTCTGAATAGCTGGCAATCTGCCCGGAAGGCATTTTGCCCCCACTTCCGCCACACGCAGGAACCAAAGTGAACGCGGTTCAACGCACGGGTGAAAACTTGCGCAGCACTTGCTATAACATTCGAATGCGCCTACACGATTACATACCCCGGCCCGCGCACATCGAATGGCTCCTCGATTCTGACCCGGCCATCCGTTGGCAGGTCATGAGGGACCTCACCGGCGAAGCCGCCAGCGTGATTGCAGCCGAGCGGTCGCGCGTCGCAACCGAAGGATGGGGAGCCCAACTTCTCGCCCGCCAACCTCCTAGTGGCAAGTGGGGCGGGAGCCCCCGCGGGTGGAGAGACGATTTGCCGAAGGACGACCGCGCCTTGCTTGTTACCCTCTATAGTCTCGTCGTCTTGATGGACCTCGGTCTCGACGCCGCCAGTGCGGAGGCTCGCCAAATGATCGACCGCGTCGAGAAGCGGCTCGTGTTTAAGCGGCTCAACAACCGGCCTTACCTTCACGGCGAAACGGAGCCCTGCATCAACGGCAGAATCCTCGGCATCGGTTCGTATTTCAAAAAACCGAACGACGCACTGGCCCATCGACTTCTGGGCGAGCAGCTTGCAGACGGTGGCTGGAACTGCGAAGCACCCAAAAGCCGGTGCTCCTCGTTCCATACCACCATCTGCGTGCTCGAAGGACTGCTTGAATACGAACGAGCCGGGCGCAAATCGGCGGCCGTCACGAAGGCGCGCAAGAGGGGCGAAAACTATCTGCTCGAGCGCAGGATGTTCCGCTCCCTCCGAACCGACGAAGTCATCAAGAAATGCTGGCTGCGCTTCTCGTTCCCGACGTTTTGGTACTACGACGTCTTACGCGGACTCGATTATCTGCGGAATGCGGGAATCGAGCCTGACAGCCGCGTCGTTGATGCCATCAAAATCGTAATGGAGCGCCGCCACCAGAACGGACGCTGGCCGCTGAACCACCTTCATCCCGAACATATTCCATTGGACATGGAGACCGGCGTCTGCAGGGCAAGCCGCTGGAACACACTGCGCGCTCTCCGAGTCCTGCGTTGGTACAACAACTCAACGTGGTAGATGTGACTTGTGTGTTAGATTCCTCATTCTACCCAATCTCCCATGCCCCTAACGACCGACACCGACCTGGCGTTCGCATCCATCGAGGAGATCGCCCGCCTCTTCCGCAAACGCAAACTCTCCCCCGTCGAGCTTGTACGTCTCTTGTTCTCTCGCATCATTCAGCTCGATTCCAGGCTGAACTCTTACATCACCGTAACCACCGAACTCGCCTTAGCCCAGGCAAAAAAAGCCGAAGCCGAACTATTCGCCCCGGGCGGTCGCGATCGCGGTCCCCTCCACGGCATCCCCATCTCTTTAAAAGACAACATCTACACCGAAAACATCCCCACTACTGCCGGCTCAAGCATCCTTGCCAAGTTCATTCCCCAACACGACGCCACAGTCGTGAAACAACTCAAAGAGGCTGGCGCCGTCCTCCTCGGCAAAACCAACATGCACGAGTTCGCCTATGGCGTCACCAACAACAATCCGCGTTACGGCCCCGTCCACAATCCCTGGGATCTCGCGCGCATCCCCGGCGGCTCCAGCGGCGGTTCAGCCGCAGCCGTCGCCGCAGGCCTCTGTTATGGCAGCATCGGCACAGACACCGGCGGTTCCATCCGCATCCCCGCTTCCCTCTGCGGCATCGTCGGCCTAAAACCCACCCTCGGCCGTGTCAGCGTCGAGGCCGTAATCCCGCTTTCTCCCAAACTGGATTGCGTCGGCCCACTCGCCCGCACCGTCCACGACGCCGCCCTCCTTCTCGAACCCATCCTCCCCCGCGTCAAAGGCGAACCCAGTTTCCGCTCATCCAGAAGACTCTCCGCGAAACCGCCAAAATTCACGCTAGGCGTGCCCAAAGAATTTTTCTTCGACGTTATCTCCGACGAAGTCCGCTCCGTCTTCACGGAAGCCCTCCGCTCTTTCCGCACACAAAGGGTCCGAATTAAGGAAGTCACTTTGTCTCTCTTGGAAGAAACCGAAGACGCCGGAAATCAAATCGCCTGGCCCGAAGCTACCCACTACCATCAGCAAGCTGGTTGGTTTCCCTCTCACGCCGCCGATTACGGCGATGACGTCCGCTCGCGCCTCGAAATGGGCACAAAGGTAAGCGCGACGGCTTATCTTTCCGCCCTCGAACTACGCGAAAAATTCATCCAGCAATTTCACCTTGCCTTAGAGGATGCAGGCGTCCATGCTCTGGCCGTCCCAACAACTCCAATCGTCGCGCCGTTGATCGGCCAGGAAGCCCTCCGCCTCGGCGACATGGATCAATCCACCCGCGCCCTCCTCCTTCGCACGAATCGCCCTGCTAATCTAGCCGGCGTGCCAGCTATCTCCGTCCCCTGCGGCTTCACTCCCGCTGGCCTACCAGTTGGCCTGCAACTGATCGGCGGGGTCACCGACGAGCACCTCCTACTCCAAATTGCCGCCGCATTCGAGCGCGTTCAACCGAAGCCCCGCCGCCCCTCAATCTTGTAGGGGCACGGCATGTCGTGCCCTCTTTCCTTTTTCAACGCCGCCGAAGCGCGCGCTTGTCTTTTCTTCTCGTGCCGGATGTACTCCACCTGGCATCGAACCAGCAGGAGGGATGCGATGGGATTTGCGGCATTTCGCGATCACAAATATTTGAGTCTTGAAACTTTCAAGAAGAGCGGAGAGGGCATCAAAACGCCGGTGTGGTTTGCCGCCGATCCAGCCAGCGACCTTTCCGCAAGCGCAGCTCGGCTCTACATCTACACCATAGGAAATACGGGAAAGGTCAAACGCATCCGCAACAATCCCTGCGTAAAAATCGCGCCGTGCAAGATCAAGGGCGAACCGTTAGGCGAATTCGTGGACGCGACCGTGGAAATCATCACCGGCGAAGAAGCTGTCCGCGCGATGAAACTGCTCAACAAGAAATATTTTCCGTGGAAACAACTTCTCGGATTCTTCGCGCTTTTCAGCCGGCGAGAGAGGGTCGTCATGGTGCTCCGCGCAGCGTAGTTGAGCGTAGTTGATTTGACGCGGACTTTTCATTGCTGCCCGAATGCTGAATCGACGCCGTCTTCCGAAACGCCTCGTCGCCGCGTCACGGCTCATCGAAGGGAATGCCAGTTTGTTTTGAGATGGCGCGGAGGTCTTCGATGACGGGCATAATTAGCGGCACACCATTCTTTCGTCTGTCAGCTTCCGCGATGCGTTCGGGATCG
>JBARCY010000327.1:0-3832 GCA_049794595.1 Candidatus Acidiferrum sp. | reverse complement strand
CTCGCGCTCACACCGGCCGTGAAGACGTTATTGTTCTCGAACACGCCTATCACGGACAAACGACCACGCTCATCGACCTCAGTCCTTACAAATTTAATGGGCCCGGAGGCAAAGGCCGCAAGCCGTGGGTCCACGTGGCGCCAATTCCTGATGACTATCGCGGACCTTACCGACGCGGCGACGCTGGCATCGGTGCAAAATACGCGCAGCACGTCGCCGACATTTTAGAAAGCATGCAGGGAGAAGGCTGTCGCGCCGCCGCATTTCTTGCAGAGACGCTTCCAAGCGTTGCCGGCCAGATTGTCTTTCCGCCTGGGTATTTGAGCGAAGCCTACAAGCACGTCCGTGCCGCGGGCGCCGTCTGCATTGCCGATGAAGTGCAAGTTGGTTTTGGCCGCCTGGGAACGCATTTCTGGGGATTTGAAACGCAAGGCGTCGTTCCGGACATTGTGGTGTTTGGAAAACCGATCGGAAACGCGTTTCCGCTCGCCGCAGTCGTCACCACTCCGGAAATCGCGGCACACTTTGATAACGGGATGGAATTCTTCAGCACTTTTGGCGGCAATCCCGTCTCTTGCGCAGCAGGGCTCGCCGTTTTGGATGCCCTCGAGGAAGAGCATCTCCAGAAAAATGCGCTTGAAGTTGGGCACTATCTCAACGCGCGGCTCAAATCGCTTCAGGCCCAGCATGCCCTCATCGGCGATGTCCGTGGTTTAGGCCTGTTCCTGGGGCTGGATTTGGTCCTCGACCGCGAGACTCGCGAGCCCGCACCCAAACAGGCTTCTTACGTCGTGAACCGCCTGCGCGAACGAGGCGTCCTCACCGGCACAGACGGCCCACATCACAACGTCATCAAGCTCCGTCCTCCGCTGATTTTTTCGCAAGCCGATGCGGACCTCTTTGTCACCACGCTCGAGGAAATCCTGAAAGAAGATGCCGCCCAGCCTGGCATCTAGTTCGAACATCTGCCGTTCGTCCTACCAGCCGGGCTCTCAAGTTTTCAGCAATACCTTCATCACACCGGGCTTTTGAGCGAAGCGAATAGCCGCAGGCGCTTCGTCCATCGGGAACGTGCGCGTGATGAGCGGCCGCGGATCGACTCTGCCGGACCTCAGGAGAGCAAGAGCCTTGGCGAACGGGCCGCAACGGGAGCCCATGATCGTGAGTTCCTTGACGATGATCGGCCACGTTTCCATTGGCGCGGCCCCGTGAAACGTGGATTTCAGTACGAGGGTGCCACGCGGCTCCGTCATGTGCTGTGCCAGGGCGAACCCGCTCGGTGAGCCGGTCGCTTCAACCAGCAAACCATAGGTCTCATTCACCCGTTTCAAATCAGCGCCATCGCCAGTTACTCTTTTCGTTTTGATTCCCGAGCGGCGAGCGAGAGCGAGTTTCTTTTCGTGCTTGCCATACATCACCACGCGGCTCACTGCGGTTCGTAGAACGAGCGCGATGAGTTGCGCGAGTTTTCCATCTCCGAGCACAGCCGCTTCGCGGAACTGTCTGACGTGAACTTGTTCGAGTATTTCGCAGGCCGCGGCCAGCGGCTCCACAAAAACCGCTTGATCGTCTCCAACGGAATCCGGAACTGTGTGCAAGTTTTCGAGCGGCAGAGCCAGATATTCCGCGAATGCGCCATCGTGCGCCACAATGCCGAGCACGCTGCGCCGCGCACAGTGCGCTTTCAACCCCCGCCTGCAAAAAGAGCAAGCAGGTCTGTACCCATAGGCCGAACAAGAGACATTGATTTCGCCCACAACGCGCCGCCCTAGCCAATTTTTCTTTCGCCTGGCCGGAACGCCGTTTACCTCGGCAACTTCGCCGACGAATTCATGCCCGGGCGTCCCGCGAAACGCGTGATACCCGCGCAATATTTCAACATCCGTATTACAAATACCCGCAAGCCGGACGCGAATCACCGCCCACTCCGGACGCAGCTTCGGCAAGGGCTTGGAGACAGATATGAGTTTTTCGTTAGAAACAGAAAAGGCCAGCACAATTCGATTCTAGTCTTTTTTCTTGAGATGCTTCATTTTTCCAGATGTAGCGGGGAGCGCCCGACCGCGAGCTGACCCCAGCGTTTCGATAAGTTCGAATTTCGCCTCGATCCGCAAGAGACGCCGGTCGAGTTCGTTAAAGGACTCCGCCAATTTCTTTACTTGATCGGTCAATCCGTTCATTCGTTCTTCGATCAGCACTATCTTGCGAATGGCTGCGACAGCTTCTCCGGCCCAACTCACTTGCCATTCCTCCTGGGCTTGAGCGCGCGTGCCACATAAGCAGTCGTCTCGTCTAGCCGCTTAATCATGCGGTCCGCGGCAAGATTGGCGGCGTGGGCGAGGGCGCTCAACTCCGCTTCCGACTCGACGGGAACAGAAAGATAAAGGTCTACCGCGTCACGAACTTCCTGGGAAAATGATTTTCCGCGTAGGCGCGCGCGCCGAGTGAGGCGCTGTTTTTGTTTTTCGTCGAAGTGGATCAAAGCGGCGGCCATCAGGGTGCTCCTATATAACACCTATATGATAACACTTCGAGACATATGCTAACGAGGCGTTTTGCGCAATTGAGGTCCACTCGCGGCTAAAGCCCGGCCCAGGCCCCCGGACTCTTAATGCGTGTAGCCCGCGTTGATGAAGTCATCGACGTCCTTGTGCAGCTTGTGATGTTGTTTTTCGTCGATGTACACCATGTGTCCGGATTCGTAATAAGCGAAGCTGATGTTCTTGCGGACGGGCGGCTCGAGGTTCATATGCGATACGGTATTCTCAATGCCGTTGAACGGCGTCGCCACGTCGTAATATCCGCAGAGGACCAGCACTTTCAAATAAGTTTGCTGGGTCATCGCCGCGCGCAAGACTTCCGCGACTTCAGTATTGCCGGTCTGGTCCCACGGGCGCACGTTGGCGGTGACCGTGTAATACGAATCGCTGTCCCACTTCAATTCGCGCCGCACGTAATCCTGGAACGTGGCGACGAAAGCGCCCTCATAGGAAGCTTCGCTTGGATCGTATTCGTTGCGCTCGCCCGCGGCATCGACATCCATGCCTTCGAACCGTGAATCGAGCCGGCCGATCGTGCGGCGCTTGTCGCGCTCCAGCTCCTTGAACCAGCGGAACGGGCTGACGCGCAGATTTGCCTCTTCGATGTATTTCGTCGAAAGCCCAGTGTAGTGCGCCAGGTCCTCGGCGACCTTCTGATGCTCTTCTGGCGAGAGTTGATCGCCTTTCTCCAATGCCTGCGCATATTCTCCGTGCGCGAACTCCCGCGCTTTATCCGCCACTTGTTCGACGGTCAGGCTCTGCAAATCGGAGGGTAGCAGGTGGTGATACCAAGCCGTCGTCGTGTAGGTCGGCAGGAAGAAAATGATTCGGTCGTCCGCGCCCCAGCTGCTGAAAGCCACTGAGGAAAGGAGCACGATCCCGCTCATGTAAATTTGATGCCGCTCTTGCAGCACTCCGGAGAGTTCCGCGGAACGCGTTGTGCCATAGCTTTCGCCGATCAGGAATTTCGGCGAAGCCCAGCGATCATTGCGCGTGATGTATTGATAGATGAAATCGGCGAACCAGTTGGCATCCTCGATGATGCCGTGGAATTGCGTCGTTGCTTCCCCAGGAGCCGGACGGCTGTACCCCGTGGAAATCGCGTCGATGAAGACGAGGTCCGTGGCATCGAGAAAAGAATCCTCATTGTCCGTGACGGTGTACGGCGCGGGCATCCCTTGGCCATCGGGAGTCAGCACCACGCGCTTTGGTCCCATGCCCATATGCGTGAAAAGCGAAGCGGACCCTGGGCCGCCGTTATAGACGAAGCTCACAGGCCGCTTGGCGGGATC
>JBARCY010000326.1:0-1737 GCA_049794595.1 Candidatus Acidiferrum sp. | reverse complement strand
GTCTATCCGGCTCACGGCGCTGGATCGCTTTGCGGCAGGGCCATCAGCAAGGAAACCGTATCGACCATCGGAGAGCAGCGGCGGTTGAACTACGCATTGCAGCCCATGAGCAAGCAAGCGTTCATTGATCTAGTAACCGCGGACCAGCCGGATGCTCCGCCTTATTTTGTTTATGATGCTGTTTTGAACAGCAAAGAGCGGCCGACGCTTGACGAAGCGCTAGGGCGCGGGCTTACGCCACTGGAACTAGACGCCGTGCTGGCCTTGCAGGCGGAGGGCGCGCAGATCCTGGACACACGAGAACCGGAAGAGTTTGGAGCAGCCCACCTGGCAGGCAGTATTCATATCGGTCTTGGAGGACAGTACGCAACCTGGGCCGGGACCGTCCTCGACCATGCGCATCCCATCGTAATCATCGCGGCGCCTGGGCGGGAAAACGAGTCGGCCATCCGGCTGGGTCGAATCGGCTTCGATGATGTGGCCGGATATTTGCGAAACGGCTTGCAAAGCCTGGAGGCAAGGCCGGAGTTGATCGCCTTCACGGAACGGCTCAGCGCGCAGTTTGCCGCGGAGCTCATGGCTTCGAGTCAGCCGCCGGTGATTCTCGACGTTCGCGCGCCGCGCGAGCGTGAGCAGAAACACATTGGGGGGAGCTTGAGCGTTCCTCTGAATCATCTTTCTGAGCGCGTGGAGGAGTGGCCGAAGAATCGGCCCTTGCTCGTTTACTGCGCGGGCGGCTATCGCTCTTCGATTGCCGCGAGCATTTTGCAGAAGCACGGCTTCGATCAAGTGAGCGAAATTGCGGGCGGAATGGCGGCGTGGGAAGCGGCGAAGTTGCCCGTGAGCAGCGGCCTGGTGTAGCCAGCCAACTGTCGTGGGATATTTAGATATTGGGGCTAGGACCAGCGAGGAAACCGCCGTCGAGAACCAGAGTTTGGCCAGTCATGAAAGACGCGCGGTCCGAGCACATCCAAAGCACGGCTTCAGCGACTTCCATCGGTTTGCCAAAGCGGCCGATAGGATGGAAACTGAGCACGCGTTTGTTAATTTCGGGAGCGCCAAAGATGCGCTCTCCCATGTCCGTTTCGATCACGGCTGGGCATACGGCGTTTACGCGAATGCCGCTTTTTGCGTTTTCGAGCGCGGCGGTTTTTGTCAGGCCGATGACGCCGTGCTTGCTCGCAATGTAGGTGCCTGCTCCCGCTGAACCCATGAGGCCGGCGATGGACGACATGTTCACGATCGCGCCCCCTCCGCCTTGCTTGAGCATCTGCTGAAGTTCGTACTTGAGGCAGAGCCAGACGCCTTTGAGATTGATGTCGATGACGCGGTCCCAGTCTTCTTCCGCTTGCTCAACAATGGGAACCCAGGTGCCCTCAATTCCGGCGTTATTGAAGGCGACGTCCAAGCGGCCGAATTTCTCGACGGTTTTCTGGACCAGCGTTTGAACCTCGTTAGCTTTTGACACATCGCCCTTGATGAAAAGACCATCGCCGCCGGTGGCCCGAATGAGATCGAGGGTTTCCTTGCCTTCAGCTTCGCGGCGGCCGGTGACCACGACCTTGGCGCCCGATTTTGCAAAAAGCACCGCGGTATCACGGCCGATGCCGGAGGTTCCGCCAGTTACGAGTGCTACTCTGCCTTGCAATTCCGTCGTCATGTATTCTCCTGTCGAGTTTGGTGCTTGCGAAGGCGCGGAAAAGCGATGCCTCGGCTCGATGAGAAAAGATAATGGCC
>JBARCY010000325.1:0-11578 GCA_049794595.1 Candidatus Acidiferrum sp. | reverse complement strand
CGCAGTATGCAGAACACACCAATTACGGGGTCGGCATTCGGCTCCGGCGGGCAGGCAACCTCCGGCATCGCCGATAATATGAGCATCGGCTATGGCAACTACAACGCCGGATTCGTCTCCCTCAAGGTGACCAACTGGCACAACATCACGCTCCAGCAGAACTTCACCTACAGCAAGGCTCTTGGTACCGGAGCTGTGGTCCAGGCCTCCAGCGAGTATACCGCCAACGATCCTTTCAACCTCCAGAACATGTATGGCGTACAAGGCTTCGATCGCAAGTTCGTGTACAACATCTATGCCTTGATTGACGACCCATATTACAAGTCGCAACAGGGCTTCCTCGGTCGCGTCGCGGGTGGCTGGTCCATCGCTCCCATCTTTGCTGCTGGCAGCGGCTCGCCGGTTTACTGCAACACGGCTACCGATGCCCAGTCCTTCGGCTCTGGCGATGGCAACAGCTATTTCGATAACGAGCAATGCATTTTCAGAGGGGCCCATCCTTACGGCTCGGGCCTCTATGCCAATGCTGGCCCTGCCGCGTATAACATCTTCTCTAATCCGTCAGCCCTTCTCGCCACCGTTGGTCCTCCGATTTTGGGCTTGGACCAGGGAACTGGCGGCAACGGGTCTGTGATCCGCGGTTTGCCTTACTGGAATATGGACGTGCGGGTGACCAAGAACATCAAGATCTGGGAGCGGGTTAATACCGAGTTCCAGTTCGTCGCCCACAACGTGTTCAATCACCCTGTGTTCTTTAATCCCGGCCTCAGTCCTTCCGCGAACAACGTAGCGGACTTCGGCGTGGTCAACCAGCAGGGCAATGACCCCCGGCAGCTGCAGTTCGGCTTGAGGGTCAGCTTCTAACTTCTTCCGGCGAGCTTCTGCGCCCGCCGCAAAACGGGGAAGGCCCACATGGTCTTCCCCGTTTTTATTTTGTTCCGTCCATCCTTTCATCTCGCCGCTCCTCCTTTTGCTCCCGAATGTAGGCCCTCATTCAACCCGCGTCGGCTCTGCGGCTTGGAAGTCGGCGCAATTTCCCTCGCGGTTTCCCGGGAGCTGCCCGCTCTTCCTTCAACCACTTTCACGGCGCTTCTCGGTTCTCCGATTTCGTTTTCCAGATTCCTGATTTTTCTCTTCTCTATTCGCAAACCTTTCTGATTTGTCCTGCATTTTGGTAACGTATCTCGAACGCATGACCAAACGTTTCCGCGCCGATCTGTCCCTCGCTTTTTGCAGCCTGCTTTGGGGCGCCACATTTGTCGTCGTGAAGAGCTCCCTGGGATACTCTTCCGTCTTCGTTTTTCTCGCCGCTCGATTCACTTTGGCGGCGCTGCTCATGGCCGCATTCCGCCCGCATGTCTTTCGAACGCTCAAAAAAGAAGAACTGCTCGCCGGCGCCGCCCTCGGTTTCTTCATGTTCGGCGGCTACGCTTTCCAGACGGCCGGCTTGCAATTCACGACTCCCGCAAAATCTGGCTTTGTCACCGGCTCCAGCGTCGTGATGGTCCCGCTTCTTCTCGGTATTTTCTGGGGACGCCGGCTGACCCGTTGGGTTTACGCCGGCGTCTTCGCCGCGGTGTTTGGCCTTTATTTCCTCACCGTTCCCGCCGAGGGCATCTCGCATCTCAATCGCGGCGATCTGCTCACATTTGGCGCTGCGGGGCTCTACGCGATGCATATCATTCTGGTTGGTGATTACACTCGGCGGCACTCGGTTGCCGCGCTTAGCGTGCTCCAGGTTGCGGCCTGCGCGGCACTGGCGTGGCTCGCCACCGGCGTTGCCTCAGAGTCAGGGTGGGAGCCAGCGCGCTTCGGTTGGCAGTGGGAATCGCTTGCGGGAATCGCAATTTGCGCGGTGCTGGCGACCGCACTGGCATTCTCGATTCAGCTTTGGGCGCAGCAGTTCACGAGTTCAAGCCACGCGGCGATTCTCTTCACGCTCGAACCGGTTTTTGCGTCGATCACTTCCTATCTCTTGTTGCGCGAGAGGCTTGGCAACCGCGCGCTGCTTGGCGCTGCGTTCGTGCTGGCAGGAATTTTGACCGCCGAGCTGCTCGGCCCGCCCGCCGCGCCGGAATCGCCGGAACCAACGGCCGAATCAGAGCTGACCGCCGAAGCAGCGTGAGCTTTCGCGCCCCTACGAATGAAAATCGCTATTGGCCGTTCGCGTAATTTTTTACGTCGACTGGCTCATACATGGTTGCCGTAGCGGCGTGGGTTTTTTCGTAGGCGGTGATGTCGGCTTCATGTTGCAGAGAAGTGCCGATGTCGTCGAGACCTTTTAGCAGAACTTCTTTGCGCGATGGCGCAATGTCGAAGCGGAACATCAGGCCATGCCGGTCGGCTATGGTTTGGTTCGGCAAGTTCACCGTCAGCATGTAGCCTTCTTCTTTTTCCGTGCGCTGGAAGAGTTTTTCGACCTGATCCTCGGGAAGGGAAGCCGGCAGGATTCCGTTCTTGAAACAATTGTTGTAGAAAATGTCTGCGTAGCTTGGAGCGATGATCACGCGGAAGCCGTAATCTTTCACGCCCCAAGGCGCGTGTTCGCGGCTCGAACCGCATCCGAAATTGTGGCGCGCCAGCAGGACCGAAGCGCCTTCGTAGCGGGGGAAATTCAGCACGAATTCTGGATTCGGTTTCTCGCCCGGCAAATAGCGCCAGTCATAAAACAAAATCCGCCCAAATCCCTTGCGCGTCAACGCCTTCAAAAATTGTTTTGGCACCATCTGGTCCGTGTCCACATTGACCCGGTCCAGTGGCATGACCATGCCAGTGTGCGTGTTAAACGGTTCCATCGTTGAGTCCTACTCCTAATTTACTGACTGTTCGATTCGACGACCATCGCGACCTGTTCAAGTTCCTTTGGCCGTCCTCCCTGTTCCTCTTTCCTAGCTTTGCTAGTCAATATGGCGCAGGTAGCCAAGGCGATCACCCAGACAAAATATATCCACCATCGGACAGTAAGAGAGTGCCCTATTCCGACAAAGTTTGCCGTTGCGGCTAGCAAGATGATGCCAATAGCTGTCAATCGTTTCTTGCTTCGAGGAAATTCCATAACGATCGTACCTCAATGCTATTCGACGTGGGCAACGTCGTATTCGCGTACATCGACGAAGTGGCCCGCGATGGCAGCAGCAGCAGCCATCACGGGGCTGACCAGGTGCGTGCGGCTGTCTTTGCCTTGGCGTCCCTCGAAATTGCGGTTGCTGGTGCTGGCGCTGCGCTCGTGCGGTGGGAGGACGTCGGCGTTCATGCCGATGCACATGCTGCAGCCTGCGTCGCGCCACTCGAAGCCGGCTTCGCGGAAAATCTTGTCGAGGCCTTCCTTTTCGGCTTGGGCTTTGATGCCGCGCGAGCCTGGGACGATCAGTGCTTGCTTGATGCTGTGCGCGACGTGTTTGCCCGCCACCAGATGCGCGGCGGCGCGCAAATCATCGAGGCGCGAATTCGTGCACGACCCGATAAAAACGCGATCGACAGGAATGTCCACAATCGGCGTTCCAGCTTTCAATCCCATATATTTCAGCGCGCTTTCCGTGGCTTTCTGATCGTTGGGATCTTTGAACGCGCCGGGCTCCGGAACGCGTCCCGTGACGCTCGTCACCATGCCCGGATTCGTTCCCCACGTAACCTGCGGCGCGAGATCCTGCGCTTGCAACTCGACGGTCATGTCAAACTTTGCTCCGTCGTCGCTCTTGAGCTGCTTCCATCGCGCAACTGCCTCCTCAAATGCTTTGCCTTGCGGCACAAACGGGCGCCCTTCCATATAAGCAAACGTTGTGTCATCCGGCGCGATCATTCCTGCGCGCGCGCCGCCCTCGATCGTCATGTTGCAGACGGTCATGCGGCCGTCCATGCTCAAATCGCGAATGGCTTCGCCGCCATATTCGGCGACGTGGCCGGTGCCGCCGCTGATTCCGATTTTTCCGATGATGGCGAGAATGATGTCTTTCGCCGTCACGCCGCGCGGGCGCTTGCCGTGAACCAAAATGTGCAGCGTCTTGCTGCGCGATTGCACGAGGCATTGCGTCGCCAGGACGTGTTCGACTTCGCTCGTCCCGATGCCAAACGCCAGCGTTCCAAACGCTCCGTGCGTCGAAGTGTGGCTGTCGCCGCAGACGATGGTTTGTCCCGGCTGCGTCACGCCCAGCTCAGGACCGATGATATGCACGATGCCCTGGTTGCGGCTGTTCATGTCGAAGAGGCGCACGCCAGTTTCGCGGCAATTTTTTTCGAGCGCTTCAAACTGCAGGCGCGCGTCGGTATCGACGATGGGCAGCAAGCGGTCGCCCGTGGTGGTCGGCACGGAGTGATCCATCACGGCGAAGGTCAGGTCAGGGCGCCGCACTTTGCGGCCTTCGGCTTTCAGCCCGGCGAAGGCTTGCGGCGAAGTGCCTTCATGAATGAGATGGCGGTCAATATAGATAAGCGCGGGCTTTCCGGCTTCTTCGTGGACGACGTGGGAATCCCAGATTTTTTCGTAGAGTGTTTTGGGCGGCATGTGGTTTCAGTCTGGATTTTAACACTCCAGTAATGGATGTCCAATCGGGCGCGTTGCGCTAAGGACACTTCTTGCCGACGGCGCGGGTGGCGTTTGTTGCGCGCTCGGCAGCGACGCATCGAAAAGCTGCACAGGGAAGATTGCCTGTGCTACTGGCGGCGAATGCTTACTGCGGTGGCGTCGGCTTCGTAGCCTTCGTCTTTGACTGTTTCCTCGGCTTTCGCTCGAAGGATTTTTTCGTCCGCATCTTTCGGCGCTTTGCAATGGCGGCGGATTACTTCTTCGCCACTTTCGATCCGAACCAGCCAGTCCGATTTCGCACCATCCCAGGAAAGTTCCACTCGATCGGCACGCATATCCCCTCCACAGGAATCCGTGCGCCATTGTAGTCCAACAGGGCGGACAAGAGAACCCTGTGACTTCCGAGTCCGAATGGGCGAGACAGGGAAAGAGGAGACAGCCAGGATTGGCTGCCCACTGTATGGCCGGGAGGATCCCTGACACCTTCGACCGGGCTCATATCTGACACTTTCTCGTTCGGTTCGGTAAGGGGCCTTGAGGAGCGAGAAGGAGTTGGGTGGATTCAGACGATTTGGGTGAGACTCTGGAAATCTGTAGAAAAATCGAAGGTCGGACGTTTAGGTGGACAGGCGAGCGCACAAAGGTGGTCAAAGGTGTGGCGGGCAGGAAGGGGGACGACTGTACGCATTTGGTCTTGTCCCAGAAGAATTGGTAAAGAGCTTTGCAGCCGGCTACACCGCCAAAGCGACGGGCCTTGACAGGATCCAGGCTTGCAAGGCCGATGCCTCACGAAACGTCTTGGAGTTTATCTTCCACGGAATAGTCGCCCAATATACCGTCGCGCTGTTCGTCACGCTGTCGAGACAAATGCGATCCTCGGCATCGGTCGTCGCTCTCTTGAGCCACAGGACAGTCTCTTCCAATGATTCTTCGACAGGAACGAACCCGCCTTTTAAAGCCGCGTCTCGAAATGCTTGAAGTCTATTCATGGTGCTTCCAGTCTAGACCCAATGAGACGCGAAAAGGTTGTGGAGGGAGGGATTATTTTGTTAGAAAGTTTTCATGAGGCAGAAGACAGAACAATATGGCCACGTGGTTTCGTCCACTTGTTTCACAGGACGCGAGGGCTGATTGCCAAGCGAACGCCTGAAGATACGCTAGACGTCTCTCGATGCTTTTGGCTTATAGGGGTAACCGGAAACTCTTGGTGGGTGCGCATTGCGGTAGTCGTCGAGGTCCGTCTCGCTGATTTGGTAGTTTGCCTGGGGAGGATGGTTTGCGAAGGCAGCGAGCTCATGCTGGAGCCTGAGAGAGCAGATCTCGGGAGCGTCTTGAAAGCGCACGCGGCGGGAACCAAATGCCTCGTTCCCTATGGTAAGGGTAAATTCGCTCGTTTCGTTTAGAGCGCGGCGCACGACAAAGCTATACTCACGCACGAGCGCTTTTGCTTTGAAACCCACGTACTGGACAATTACGTTCTCAGTCATCAGAGTCCTTTCGCTTAGCCGGTGAGACTTCCCAAGAAGTGGAGACACTTGTACCGTTGCAACTTGCCGACGGGATGCATGTCTTGCGGCACAGGAACCGTCGCCCTGGGTAGCGCGGCGGAGGTGTGAGACTTGACATACCAATTGTACATCATTGCGACGTTGATTGCTCAACTATCGGGCTTCCATTTCGTGGAAGGAATTCATTCTTGGTGCAGCGAAGTCGTGATGAGAGCGCTAATTGGACGAGTATCCGCTCAAAGAGACGGGCGTGGACGTGGATTTACGCGTTGAGGCACGCGTGCCCTCGCGTGCGATGTGTCTCACCCCCCGGGTTCAGATGGTTTGAAGAGATTCTTGGAGGGTTCTGAACAGCCAAAACATGGCGGATGAAAAACTAAACGCCAACGCGGCGGCATCTGGAAGCTGGAAGATTGCGCGGCTGCGTGTCGTAATCTTTGAAAGTGCCCTATATGGAACAGACGCAGAATTGCCAACCGTCATAGGATTACACGTTCGAGGAAACCAAGACTGAGATCACGAGGTGAACTTATGCGAGGAATTACATTTCTTTTGGCAGCTGCTGTTGCAGGATGTTGCCTCACGGCAGCCGTCCCCAAAGCAGAGGCCCAGGTGAGCGTCGAAATCGGGGTGGCTCCTGACTGTCCCTATGGATACTACGACGTTGCTCCGTATGACTGCGCTCCGTCCGGCTACTACGGCCCAGAATGGTTTAGCGGGAACGTTTTCGTCGGCGCGGGCCCGTGGTTTCATGGCGGAAACGATTTCCGCGGCAACGTAGACAACCGTTTCGATCCACAGCACGGTTATAAGGGCGCGAAGCCAAACCGCGGCGAGAAAGCCGAGCCATCAAAGCGTGTCGATAGCGCCCACTTCAAAGGAAACGAAGAGCGGGACGGACGAGGCCACGCAAGCAAGGGCAAACAGTAATTCTGGCCCAACCGACGCGACGGGGAAGAGGAGCCAACGGGTTCCTTGCCACCGCTGTTAAGAGTGTCCCCCTCTGCGCGGATAAAAATGGATTCGTTAGACAGAGGGGAAGTGTGGATTGTCACGACCTGCCACCTTGCTCTAGCGGGTGCCAGGTGTGGGGCACGCTCACTCAGAAAAAAGCCCAAGACGCTTCAAGATTTTAACGATAACCGGCCCGCGATTGTTTCCTGCTTTCGAGCTGTGCGACGCGCGCCTTTACGATTTTCTTGATTAGCGTGATCGGGAGGGGCTTGTCCGCGGAGAAGTGGATGGTCCCTTTGGAAGTGGAATAGCCTTTCAGTTCGCTTTTGAAGAACTCGATCACAGACGCAGTGGGGAACAAGCTAAGGTGGTCTGAAAAGGCCGCGAACCATACCAGCACCCCTTTGCTCGATTTGAACGCAGGGATCCTGTAACTGATGGTCTCGGCAGCGTCCGGCGGGACAACGGACCGAATCGTAACGCGCATTTTACTTATGGCGGTACGGGCTGGTTCTAGGACACGAGCAAGGTATTCGTCAACGGTTTTAGGAGGGCGGCTGCGTCTTGCAGTTGAACTGCGTTTGGAAGATTTCACCTTCTTCATGATGTGGAGATGCTACTCGGACTTCCACTTCAAATCCATGCCTTAGATTCTAGGTTGCCTCCGACTTCCGTGGAGCTTTGCGAGTTCCCGCAAGATTATCCTCGTTCATCCGTTCAGCCAAAACTCCCCGGATGTAACACAATCCGGGAAAAAGGCTGAGCGCCAACCTAAAGATCGGTCAGTGGAGTTAGTGGCCGGAACCGGAGAGCTGTTGAACGATTTCGCTGACGAATTTCTTGGCGTCGCCAAAAAGCATGAGGGTGTTGTCGAGGTAATACAAAGGGTTGTCGATGCCGGCGAAACCGGCAGCCATGCTGCGTTTGATGACCATGACGGTGCGCGCTTTGTCGACGTCGATGATGGGCATGCCGAAGATGGGGCTGGATTGATCGGTGCGCGCGGCGGGATTGGTGACGTCGTTGGCTCCGATGACGAGAGCGACGTCGGTTTGCGGGAGGTCGCCGTTGATGTCGTCCATTTCCATCAATCGATCATAAGGAATATCGGCTTCGGCCAGGAGAACGTTCATGTGGCCGGGCATGCGTCCGGCGACAGGGTGAATGCCGAAGCGCACGTCGATGCCTTTCTTGGTGAGAATGTCGTAGAGCTCGCGGACTTTGTGCTGGGCTTGCGCGACGGCCATGCCGTAGCCGGGGACGATGACGACTTTGTTGGCGGCGGCGAGAATGGCCGCTGCATCTTCTGGGCTAGCGCTTTTGACGGCTCGCTCTTCTTTTGTGCCCGCGACTTTAGGCTGGACTTGGCCGAACGCGCCGAAAAGGACGTTGGAGAAAGAGCGGTTCATGGCTTTGCACATGATGACCGAGAGAATGAAGCCCGAAGCGCCATCGAGCGCGCCGGCGACGATCAAAACTTTGTTGCTGAGGACGAAGCCGAGGAGTGCGGCGGAGAAGCCGGCATAGGAATTTAAGAGCGAGATGACGGTAGGCATGTCCGCACCGCCGATGGGCGTGACGAGCATGATGCCGAAAATCAGGGCGACGCCGATCATGGCGGGAAACAAATGCGTGTACTCGGGATGGACGACGAGAACGACCATAAGAATGAGGGCGCTGGCGAGGACCGTTAAGCTGACGTAGTTTTGGCCTTTGTAAGTGATGGGACGCTGCGGAAGCCATTCCTGCAATTTGCCAGCGGCGATGATGCTGCCAGTGAAAGTGAGCGAACCGATGATGACTTCGAGACCGATTTCGGCCATTTCGAACTTCGGGACGCGGGGAGCAGCGACGTAGTATTCCGCGATGCCGATGAGAGCCGCGGAAAGAGCGCCGAACGCGTGGCTAAGAGCGGTTCGCTGAGGAACGGCGGTCATCTTCACCAAACCGAGAGGCACGCCGACGCCGGCTCCGATGATGAGCGTGATGATGATCCACCTGTAATGGGTGACTTGCGGATCGAAGAGCGTAGCTGTTACGGCAATCGCAGAAGCAATTTCTCCGATGAGGACGCCGCGCATGGCGGAGACCGGAGAGCTGAGCCACTTGATCGCGAGGATGAAACCGATGGCCGCGGCGATGTAAGTGACGTCGATAAGTTGCTGGATGTCGGCGGGGTTCATGACTTTTTCGCCGCCTTGCCCGTTTTGAACATGCCCAGCATGCGGTCCGTGATGACGAAGCCGCCGACCATATTGCTGAAAGAGGCGGCGACGGCGATGAGGCCGAGAATCGTCGAAAGGCGCGTCTCGTGACGACCGGCGATGATGATGGCGGCGACGAGGACGATGGCATCGAGGGCGTTGGTGAGAGACATGAGCGGAGTGTGCAGAAGCGGCGAGACCCGCTTAATGAGCTCGATGCCTAAAAATGCCGATAGGATGAACACAAACAGACTGGAGATAAAATCCGCGGGCATCCACGCCTCCTTAAGATTTCGCAGCTAAAACTGGGAGCTTGTAAATTTCACGCAGCCTGGCGTTCACGATTTCGCCGCCCTGGGTCAAGAGAGTGTCTCGCACGATTTCATCCTGCGGATTTAACTGGAGCTTGCCGTCTTTGACCAGGTGCAGAAGAAACGTCGCGACGTTGCGCGCGTACATTTGGCTGGCGTGATAGGGAACAGTGCTTGCCAAATTGATCGAGCCCATGATGGTCACACCATGCTCGACGATTTGTTCTCCTTCGCGCGTCAGCTCGCAATTGCCGCCGCGCTCGGCGGCGAGATCGACGATCACGGAGCCGGGGGCCATGGCCGTAACCATTTCTTTGGTCACGAGAATCGGCGATTTTTTTCCGGGAATGACCGCGGCGGTGATGACCACATCGCTTTCCGCGACTACTTTTCCGAGGAGTTCGCGCTGCTTCTTGTAGAATTCTTCGCCTTGTGCGGTCGCGTAGCCGCGCGCATCTTGGGCGTCTTTTGCTTCAATGGGCAACTCCACGAAGCGTCCGCCGAGGCTCTGCACCTGCTCCTTGACGGCGGGACGTAGATCGTAGGCGGAGACAACCGCGCCGAGCCTGCGCGCGGTGGCGATGGCCTGCAGCCCGGCGACGCCGCATCCGATGATAAATACTCGCGCTGGAGTGATGGTTCCAGCCGCTGTCGTCATCATCGGAAAGAGGCGGGGGAGCGTGTCCGCGGCAACGACCACGGCTTTGTAGCCGCTGATGGTGGCCATCGAGGAAAGCGCGTCCATGCTCTGCGCGCGCGTGGTGCGCGGCATCAGCTCGATGGAAAAAGCGGTGATACCTTTCGAGGCGATCTCTTGAATGGTTTCGAGTGAGCCCAGAGGACGCAAGAATCCGACGAGCGCTTGATTGGGACGATAAAGAGGAACATCGGCTTTGCCGGTTCTGTCATTCGAACCGTAGCAGAGCACCTGAATGACGATATCGGCGGCGCCGAAAACATCCGCGCGCGTGGGAAGAATCTTCGCGCCTTTGGCGGCGTAGTCCGCGTCCAAATAGCCGGCTTCTTTTCCCGCGCCCGCCTCGACCACCACTTCCAGGCCCGCTTTCGTGAGGCTAGGAACAACGGCGGGGACCATCGCCACACGGCGTTCGCCGGGAAAGCTCTCTCGTGGCACTCCGACAATCATGAAGCTTCCTCCGATACTCTAAAACCGGGCCACAATGGCAGTCTTGTCCCGGCCACGTGGCATCTTACACCCACCCTGTTCACACAAAGAAATTCGCGTGCAGCTTTTCAGGAAGCCTCGCCGCGATTTATTCAGCTCCGGCCTCTTTGCCCGGGATGAAATAGACTTCTTCGAAGAGAGTTCCTTTTTGCCAGCCGGCGCGGCTCAAAATGCCCATGCCGTTTTCGCACATGCTGGGATGGCCGCAGAGATAGCCGGTCGTAGCCGCCGGGTGCAAGTCCCATTCGTCGACATACATGCGAACAAGGTCATCGACGCGGCCGGTTTGGCCTTTCCAAGCGGCGTCCTCCCACGGACGGCTGATGGTGGCGACGTATTTGAACCACGGAACTTCGGCGGCGATGCGCTCGAGTTCTTCGCGGTAACCGAACTCCCAGGAGCGGCTTCCGCCTTGCAGGCAATAAAGTTTGTGCTCGCCGGGCATGGGGCTGTTACCGGCTTTCCAGTCGCGGTAAAGCGTGCGGACATAACTCACAAAGGGCGCGATGCCGGTCACGGTGGCGAGAAGCAGATGATTGGTGCGTCCGCTTTTCAGATCGAGGGTGAAGCGGCCTTTCGAGATCTTGCGGCAGAGCATGGTGTCGCCGACTTTGAGCTTGTAGAGATGCGGGGTGAGAGCGCCCTGAGGGACGAGTTCGATGAAAAACTCGAGGCTCTCTTCATAGGGCGAGGAGACGATGGAATAGGCGCGCTCGATACGCTTGTCTTCGTGATCGACGCCAAGCGTAGCGTACTGGCCGGCTTTGAAAGAAAAAGGCCCGCCGGGATCGACGCGAATGAGCCACAAGTCTTCCGACAGGTCTTTTCGCTCGATAACGCGGGCTGTGAAGTGTTTGTCTGCCGAAAGTGGCATTCGGGAAATCCTCCATGTC
>JBARCY010000324.1:0-21928 GCA_049794595.1 Candidatus Acidiferrum sp. | reverse complement strand
CGGTTTCGACGGAAGCTGTCGCGGCCCGAAGGCATGCCGGGACCCACCTGCCCGTAACTTGGTGGAAACTAGAAATGCCAACAACAACTTGGCACTTGCTGCTTAATTAATTAAGCGCACGCTTCCCCGGGCTTCGCTCATGGGCCCGGTAAGAAGCGTCACACAGTGAGCTGGCCTGGGCCTTTCGGTCCGCAAGGCTCGGGCGAGAACCATCGGACTAGTTGGTTGCGCATCTTGCTCATTCCAAGCGCCGTCGGCGAACGCGCGATCAGCCCGCAAGGGCCGGGTCGCACACCGAATTGAGATAAGCATGTAGGCTTCGTGTCGTAGCGCTTTTCGGACGGGGGTTCGACTCCCCCCGCCTCCACCATCTCTCGCGAGTCCGGAATCCGGGAGGAGCGGGACGCCGCAGCAAGCGCGGTCGTAGTTCGGATCCCTCGACTCGGATGCATGAACGTCGGGATCGCGCTGACTTTTCGTTTCGGACCGTTACGGAAAGAAGCGCGGCATCGGGCATAACCAGAAGTTTTTTCTCGCCCGTCCGCGGGCCCTGAATCGCCGACAGCGAGTTCCGGATCAACCGTTCGCGGGTTCAGAATCGCCCGACCGCGAGTTCTGATTCGGTAGATTGCGGGTTCTGAAATGGACCGCGTCCGCTAAACTGTTCCAATTCGACGCCGCTGGTTCGCGTCGGTTCAACACTTTCCACCAGCCATCAGCCCCAGGCATTTGCAGGCGCCGCATCCCCTTATTTTTCAATATTTTACACATGGAGTCGCCAAGCAAACGAAGTCCATCCTTGGGTAGATTCGTGCAGGTTCCTCTGCGAAGGTTCAGCGGCCCGACAACCAAGCCACGCGCAGGCACCAACCCATTCGGTGCCGCACGAAGGTGCGGGCTCCGCTCGGTGATTCTTGCAAGTGCCTCAACCAAAAACTGCGAAGCCTCCAGGACTCTCCAAACCGAGCAGTCCTCGCGCGAATTTCCGGCGCATTGAACGGCGCGAATGGTGGCTCTGGACGGCGGCGGCCATCGTCACTTTGCTCCTCACGCTCGGCTTAGCCTCGTTTCTTGTTCCGAACGCACAGCTTCAGCAGGATTTCCACATCCAGAATATGCTGTCTCAGGCCCTGCGCGGCCTGGTCGGTCTTGTTTTCCTCTTCGATATTTATACTATCTACCAATATCTTCTGATCCATCGCATACGCCGCCAGCTCCTCGAACGCGAAGAGCTTTTCCACCTGATCAGCGATAACGCCGCCGACATGATCGCCGTCGTGGACATGAATGGCAGGAGGATTTACAACAGCCTTTCCTACCAAAGAGTACTCGGCTACTCAACCGAGGAATTGCAAGCGTCTTCCTCATTCGAACAGATTCACCCCGATGACCGGGAGCGGGTAAAAAGCGCCGCGGAAGAGGCGCGGCGGTCGGGGATCGGGAAAACACTTGAGTATCGTCTACGCCATAAGAACGGCACCTGGTTGGTGCTGGAATCCACATCCAGCGTCATCCGCAATGAAAAAGGCGAACCCGAAAAGCTGGTCATTGTGAATCGCGATGTCTCCAAGCGCAAAAGAGCGGAAGAGGCCCTCCGGCGATCCGAAACAGGGTTCAAGTCCGTGGTCGAGGATGCCCCCTACGGCATTTATCGCTCCAGCATCGGCGGCCGGTTCCTGCAGGTGAATCCGGCGCTCCAAAAAATGCTCGGCTACGAATTAACGGAAGAGCTTCTCGCGAGGGATCTCCACACCGAAGTGTTCCGCCACTCCGGCGAGTACGACCGTCTGATTGAACTCCTCATCCGCACCGAAGAGATCAAGGACATCGAAATGGAGTGGAATCGCAAGGACGCCACGCCCATCACCGTGCGTTGTTGCGGCCGCCGGGTCAACGATGAAAGCGGGGCTCCCGCCTATTTTGAAGTGTTTGCGGAAGACGTGACCGAAAAACGAGTCCTCGAAAAGCAATTACGAATGGCGCAAAAGATGGAAGCCATCGGCCGGCTCTCGGGAGGAATCGCGCACGACTTCAACAATCTTCTCGGCGTAATCATCGGCTACAGCCGAGTCCTGAAGCGAGAACTCGCCGCAAACAGCGCGCTCTTCGAACATGCGCTGGAAATCGAAAAAGCGGGTCAACGCGCCGCCTCTTTAACCAAACAATTGCTGGCCTTCAGCCGCCAGCAAGTCCTGACGCCCGAGGTCCTTAATCTGAATAGTCTCGCGTCCGACATGGAAAAAATGCTGCCACAGCTACTCGGCGAAGACGTTGAAGTGACCCTGATTCTCGATCCCGACCTTGGCAACGTAAAAGCAGACCAAAGCCAGATCGAGCAAGTGATTATGAATCTGGCCGTCAACGCCCGTGACGCGATGCCCCTGGGCGGCAAGCTAAAGATCGAAACTACAAATGTGAAGTTAGACGACGCCTACATTCGCTTACACCCCGGGTCTAAAGTCGGCAGCTTCATACTCCTCTCCGTGACGGACACGGGCACGGGCATGGACGCCGCGACGCTCACGCATATTTTTGAGCCGTTCTTCACCACGAAAGAACGCGGCAAAGGCACTGGCCTCGGCCTGGCCACGGTTTACGGCATCGTTAAACAAAGCAACGGCTATACCGGCGTAGACACCGCTCCAGGCAAAGGCACCTCCTTCCATATTTACCTCCCGCGGTACACGGGTGCCTCCGTAGTCGAAGAACCCGAACACTATTCGGCCGATAAGCTGCGCGGTTCCGAAACCATTCTTCTGGTCGAGGATTCCGAACCTCTACGAAAGCTTGTGAAGACTTTTCTCGATTCCGCCGGATACCAGGTCTTTTCAGCGGAGAGTGGCGAAGCCGCGCTGGAAGTATCCACCAGCATCGGCCGCCCGCTAGACCTGCTGCTCACCGATGTCGTTATGCCCGGAATGAATGGACGGCTACTTGCCGAGCATCTGATTCCCCGCCACCACGGAATGAAAATCCTCTACATGTCCGGCTATACCGATAGTTTCATCGCCGGCCACGGTGTTCTCGAACCGGGAACCCACCTCCTGCACAAGCCTTTCACCGAAGAAGTCTTTCTGCAAAAGGTTCGCGAAGTCCTGGATGGCGGGAAGAAACCGTCCCCCACTTTGAATTCCATGACGGAACTTGCGGGAAGCTCGATCCGGTCCGGCCATTAGGAGGAAGTCAGCGATGGAAAAGCTCTTGGTTGTAGACGACGACGAGGCCATCCGGCGGCTGATTCGTCTTGAGTTCAGCGATGCCTATGAAATCATCGATTCTGGCGAGCCTCAGCAAGGCCTCGCGCTGGCCCTCGAACACAAACCCGACGCCATCCTGTTGGATCTGCGCATGCCCAACTATTCCGGTTACGAGCTGCTTCAAACGTTCACCGCCTTCAGCCACACGCAAAAGATTCCCGTGATTGTGGTCAGCGGAGAAGCCGGCGCACACATCAAAGAACACTGTAAACAGCTTGGCGCTTTCGCCTATTTCGAAAAGCCCATTGACTTCGAAGCGCTCCGGACTTGCCTCTCACAGCTCACCAAGACGCGCCGCTTTACACCGCGCTCGGAAGTCCGCGTTCGCTTGCGCGTTCCGCTCAAGCTGCAGCACACAGACAGCGCGGGAAATAAGGCCGAGCAAGAAACCATCACCGAGAACGTCAGTCTCAGCGGTTTTTTGTGCGCCTCGATTGCCGAACTCGCCGACGGCTCCATTGTGGAAGTGTATCTCACCATTCCGCTGACCCGTTACGTGGGCAAGGCCAAGGTCGTTCACTCCGACACAAAGTCCGCCGCGCTCCACCACTATGGATTCCGGTTTATCGAGAAAACCGGACCGTGGGTGCTGGATTAGGAATTCACGTGGATTTCAACCATGGCCATGGATGACGGGTCCGTTTCTCGAGAGGATGGACGCAGCGCCGGAGTTCTTGCATCCCATCGCCCGTCTGCTGTCCGCGTCCTCGCTGTGGACGATGAACGGGCCGCGTGCAAACTCCTCGTTCTCATGTTGCGCCCGCCTGGGTATTTATGCTCCACCGTCGCCAGCGGCGAAGAAGCTCTGCTAATTTTGCAACGCGAGCGCTTTGATGCTGTCATTTCCGACCTCCAAATGCCCGGGATTGGCGGCTTGGAGCTTCTTACTCAGGTTCGCAGCCGTTATCCGCACGTGGCATTCCTCGTCACTACGGGCGTCGATAACGTGGAAGTAGGAGTAGAAGCCATGCACTGCGGCGCGGATGACTATCTCGTCAAACCTCTTCTGGAGAGTGCCGTCATTGCCAGCCTGGAAAGCGCCCTTCATAAGCGGCATCTCGAGAAGCAAGTAGAGAACTACCAACAGCGACTCGAAGAAATGGTCGGGGACCGCACTGGCCAGCTGCGCGAAGCGCTTCAGCAGCTCGAGCGCAGTTATGAAGACACTTTGCAAGCTCTCGGCGCCGCCATTGACCTCCGCGACAATGCGACGGCGGGCCACTCCCAGCGTGTCTGCCGTTACGCTCTGGAGATTGCCCGCGCCATGGGCTGGTCCGAAGATAAGTTGGGAAGTCTGGCCAAAGGCGCTTATCTCCACGACATCGGCAAACTGGGAATCCCAGACGGCATTCTGCTCAAGCCCGGTCCACTGACCGCGGCCGAGCGAACACTCATGCAGCGGCACGTGCAAATCGGCTTCGAGTTAATAAAAGACATTGCCTTCCTTTCTGATGCGGCCGAAATTGTTTTGACTCATCACGAGCGCTATAACGGCGAGGGCTATCCCCGAGGGCTTAAGGGCGATGAAATTCTCCCTAGCTCTCGAATCTTCGCCGTGGCGGATTCTTTCGATGCCATCACCTCCGACCGGCCGTATCGCCGGGCCTCCTCCTTCGAGGCTGGCCTGCGGATCATCCGTGAATGTTCCGGCGCCGAATTCGACCCTCAGGCAGTGAGCGCCTTCCTGAGCATAGCCGCAGAAACATGGCCCGCCATCTCAAAAGAACAACGCCAACTCGCGGCCCGATCCAGCGGACCAGGGGAAGGCGCCGCTGACGTTCACAAAAGCGTCGAGACGCCGCGCTGAGAGTCGTCGCCCCAACAACCCGCATCGTGTACCGCCGCGCTTGAAGCTTCCGACAAAAACTTGAATGGCTACGGCTTCGTATAGTAGCGCGGCGCAAGACCAAACGAAGAACTGCCCGCGCTCCGATCACTGGGTCTCGACATTCCGCGATCCGTATAGGCGCAGGAATGGTTCGGATATCACCGAGCCATACGGACCGTTTATGCAAAACGGACGCGCCGACTTCTCTCTAAAACCACCCGTGGACGCGTCACGATCATGGTCGACCGCCTGCATCCAAGATTCCATTGGGGATGATACGAAAATCGTGTTCACAAAGCCGACATTTGTGATATTCCAAAGGGGCGCAAAGTGGGCAGCCCTGCCCTGTGAAAAATTAATGTGTCTCTTAGTCTTGCTTACGCATCCAAAAATTGCCCTGCAAGAGGCGGCGATCAGCCAATGCAGCAGCCGGAACACAATATTCACTGCCGAAGCGGTCATTTAGCAAGATTTCGAGGCAAGGAGGCTCTCTTGAGGCTCTGTTATGGATATGGCTGCGCGTTCTTGCTTGCCGGAATTTTGTTTTGCGGAGCAGCAACGTGCCTCGCGCAAACCGAGTCATCAACGGGTACGAGCACGCCGGGCCAGCCTATCCCCGGCACGCAGGGAGTAAGCCCTTTCTCAGGCAGCGTTCCATCGAAGCTCGTTCCGGGAGTGCTCCCGCTTTCCTTGCAGGACGCCATCGATCGCGGTTTGAAGCAAAACCTGGGACTGCTCATCTCGAACACGGACATTCGCTCGTCGCGTGGCCAGCGCTGGCAACAGTTGAGCGCATTGCTGCCCCATGTGGAGGCGGCGCCGGCCGTTGTGGCTTCGGAAGTCAATCTCGGCGAACTCGGGCTTACACATTTTGGCGGACTGACTCTCCCGCGGTCTGTTGGCCCATTCTCTTATTTCGACGCACGAGTGAGCGTGAACCAGTCGCTGTTCGATTGGAAATCGATCAATAACGCGCGCGCTGCAAGCCAAAGCGTGAAATCCACGGAGTATAGTTTCAAGGACGCGCGCGATCTCGTGGTGCTCGCCGTTGGCTATACCTATTTGCAAGCCATCGCCGACGAAGCGCGCATCGAAACCGCGCAAGCGCAGGTCAAAACCGCCCAGGCGCTCTACGATCAAGCCAAGGACCAGGTGGACGCCGGAACTTCGCCGGAGATAGACGGCTTGCGCGCCAAGGTCGAGCTGCAAACCCGCGAGCAACAGCTCATTCAAGCGAAAAATAACTTCGCCATCCAGAAACTCACCGTAGCCCGCGTGATTGGTCTCGCTCCCGGACAGGAATTCGATCTCACGGACAAATCCCCCTACCATCCCTTTGAAGGCATAACCATTGACGAGGCTTTGAAACGCGCCTTCGCTGCGCGGTCCGATTACCTTGCGGCCATGACGGACGTCCGCGCCGCGGAATTTTCCCGGAAGGCCGCGGTTGCTGGTTATCTCCCGTCGCTCTCGTTTAATGCGGACATCGGCGAAGGAGGAACACATCCGTCGACGGCCACGCAAGTGTTCGACGTGCGCGGAACTCTCTCCATTCCCATTTTTCAAGGAGGCAGCGTGCACGGCGATGTTTTGCAAGCCGATGCGCGGCTTGAACAAAGCCGCGAGCGGCTGGACAATCTGCGCGCGCAGATCGACGCCGATGTGCGCACCGCGCTGCTCAATCTTGAATCCTCGGCACAGCAAGTTGCCGTGGCGCGCAGCAACATTGATCTGGCCGAGGAGACCCTCAAGCAGTCTCGCGATCGTTTCACAGCAGGTGTTACCGACACGGTCGAAGTGGTGCAATCACAGGAAGCCGTCGCCAGCGCCCACGAGCAATATATTTCGAGTCTTTACAGCTTCAACTTTGCAAAAATTTCGCTGGCTCGCTCGCTTGGCACCGCGGAAGAGGGCGTCAAGGAATATTTCAAAGGACAATGAAAATGGCCGATGAGAACCCAGCCCGTTCGATACCTGAGGCGGAGAAAGAGACGCCGATTGATTCGTCGCCCTTGAAGGACACGGTCTATTCGCCGCCGTCGTACCACAATCCCAAGAAGCGCAAAACGTTTCTGATCGTGGCAATCGTCGTTGTGGTGCTGGTCGCCAGCGTGCTCTTGTGGCGCTACCTGAGCAGCTATGAATCGACCGACGACGCGCAGGCAGATGTGCACCTCTATCCCGTGAGCGCGCGGATATCCGGCTATGTGGTGAAGGTGAACGTTGGCGACAATCAGTGGGTACAGAAAGGCGACGTTCTCGTCGAGATCGATCCCAAAGACTACGAGGTTGCCGTCGCGCAAGCCCAAGCAAATCTGGCCAACGCCGAAGCGACGGCTCAATCGCTGAATATCACCGTGCCGATTACGTCGGTGAATAGTGCGAGCCAGTTGCAGTCCACATCTTCGGACATCGTAAACACCACGGCTGGAATCACTGCTGCTCAGCGCCAGCTCGCTGCTGCTCATGCCCAGCTTGAGGAGGCCGAAGCCAACGACGTGCGGGCGCAGGACGATCTCCATCGCTACAAGCTTTTGGTGGACAAGCGCGAAGTAGCCGAGCAGATTTACGATCAGGCGCTAGCTGCGGCCAAATCCAGCACCGCGACGGTGGCAGCCGCGCGCGCCAACGAATCCGCCGCCGAACAATTCGTTCAACAGGCCCAGAGCCGCCTGGTGCAGGCCGATGCGAACCACCAATATGCCGAAACCGGCCCACAGCAAGTGTCGTCCAGCCGGGCGCGCGCGCGCGCAGCGATCGCCGACGTGGAGGAAAAGCGCGCGGCGCTCGAGCAAGCGCAATTGAACCTGCAATACACCAAGATTGTCGCGCCTGTCTCGGGCGAAGTGAACAAGACGGTGGTTGTCGGACTGAACGTGCAAGCGGGACAGCAACTTCTTACCGTCGTGCCCCTCGATGAAGTATGGATCACCGCGAATTTCAAAGAGACGCAGCTCAAGTACATGCGCGTTGGACAAAAAGCGGAAATCCATGTGGATTCGACAGGCCAGACTTTCAAAGGCCACGTAGACAGCATCGCGGGCGCGACGGGACCGCTTTTCAGTCTGCTTCCCCCCGAAAACGCGACTGGCAACTACGTGAAAATCGTGCAACGAGTCCCGGTAAAAATCCTTCTCGAACCGGGTGAAAATCGCGAACATCAACTTCGTCCTGGCATGAACGTCGTGCCGGACGTGTACCTCAAATGAGTTCCGCAGCGCTCACGATGGACCAGGACGTTTGGCGGCCGAGATACAACCCTTGGCTCATTGCCGTGGTTGTGGCCATGGCTGCGTTCATGGAGGTGCTAGACACCAGTATCGCCAACGTCGCGTTGCCGTACATGGCCGGAAATCTCGGGGCGAGCAACGACCAGAGCACCTGGGTGTTGACCTCTTATCTCGTCTCGAACGCCATCATTTTGCCGATCAGCGGTTGGCTGGCTGGCGCAGTGGGCAGGAAGCGCTTCTTCATGTCGTGCCTGGCTGTCTTTACTGTGAGTTCACTGCTCTGCGGCTTGGCCCCCAGTCTCACAATTCTGCTTCTCTTCCGCGTGCTGCAGGGCGCGGGCGGCGGGGGCTTGCAGCCGATGGCTCAGGCGATTCTGGCGGATACCTTTCCACCGCAGCAGCGGGGCTTGGCGTTTGCGCTCTATGGCATTACCGCCGTCATGGCTCCGACCATCGGCCCGACTCTCGGCGGATGGATCACGTTCAATTATTCCTGGCGCTGGATATTTTTCATCAATATTCCGGTCGGGTTGGCCACGTGGCTACTCGTCCGTCGATTTGTCGAGGACCCGCCGTACTTAAGCCGGCTCAAAAGGGCTGGGGTAAAGTTGGACTACATCGGCATCGCACTTCTGGCCTTAGGCATCGGCGCACTTCAAATCCTGCTCGATAAGGGCCAGGAAGATGACTGGTTTGGTTCGCATTTCATTACAACGTTGATCGTCGTCTCGACCGTCTGTCTAATCTCACTGATTATCTGGGAGTGGTTTCAAAAGGCTCCGATTATTGACGTCCACATGTTCAAGAGTTTCAATTTTGCGAGCGCGAATTTGATGATGTTTAGTTTGGGAATTATGTTGTTCAGCAGCTTGGTGCTCATGCCGCAATTTCTTCAGACGATTATCGGCTATACCTCCGAGTTGGCTGGGTTGGCGCTTTCCGCGGGGGGCCTCGTCTTGCTGTTTGAGATGCCCGCCATGGGCAAGCTCTCGACCAAAATCCAAGCACGATACCTCATCGCCTTTGGATGGCTGTCGTTAGCCGTGGCGATGTACTACTCCACGAAGCGTATCGACTTACAGATTAGCTTCAGCGCAGCCACGTGGCTGCGCATTGACCAGGTCATTGGCTTGGGATTCCTGTTCGTGCCGATCACGATGGTCGCGTACATTGGCATTGCGCCTGAAAAAAATAATGCGGTGGCGGGAATCGTGAATTTCATGCGCAATATCGGAAGCAGCGTGGGCACGTCGATGGTTACGACTTTGATTGCGCGGCGGTCGCAAATGCATCAGGCCAGGCTGGTCGAGAATGCCAGGCCAGACAACCCCAATTTTCAGAATGCGGCCAACGGCCTTACGCAACAAATCGTACACTCGGGTCTTAGCACACATGATGCGCAACTGCGGGCCTACGCCAGCATTTACGAAAGTGTGCAAACGCAATCGGCCACGCTCGCCTACATTGACACCTTCATGGTCCTCGCCGTGGTGTCGGCGATTATGTTCATACTGGCCTTTGCATTGAAGAAAAATGATCCCGGCGGTGGCGGCGAAGTAGCAGCCGGATGAGCGGAGTGGAATACTATGCGGTAGATGCGCGCGCAGTGTGTGGCGGGCGCCGGGGGCTCCCATGATCAAAATCATTGCCATTGAGCGAGAATACGGCAGCGGCGGCGGCGAAATCGCGAAGCTGCTTTCGAAGCAACTCGGCTGGAAACTTTGGGACGAGCTGCTGACCGAGGAAATCGCGCGGCTCGCGAATTGTCCGAAGGCTGTGGTCGAGGTTCGCGAGGAAAAAACCGATCCTCTCTACTACCGCCTCTTCAAATCTTTTTTGCGAGGAAGCTACGAAGGAAGCCTCAACGCCCACAAGCTCAACGTCGTCGATAGCGAAAGCATTCTGAAATTTACCGAGCGTGTTGTTCTGCACGCCGCGAAAACCGGTCATTCCGTCATCGTCGGCAGAGGCTCTCAGCACTTCCTCCGAAATCGCCCGGAGGCTCTGCGGATCTTTCTTTACGCCCCCCGCGAAGAAAAAGTCCGCCGTTTGCTGGCTCGGGGCAAAACAGAAAAGGAAGCGCAGGAGCGCGTGGATTCGGTCGATCGAGAGCGCGCCGATTTCATCCGCAAGTATTTCAACGTCGAATGGCCCGATCGGGACGTCTATCACGCGATGATCAATACCGCCGTCGGCGACGACACCGTCGTTCGCATGATTCTGGATTTGATGAAAGCGTACGATGTACCGGTCCCTGCTCCAGCGCTCGCACAATAGCTTTTTCAGTCCGCGTTCACACTATTGCAACCGAAGAAACCTCGGCCCCATTTCCAACCTTCTTCCCCCTCCCTGCTTCAAAATAGATTGAGCCGTTGGGGACGGCTTCCCACCCTGCCCTGACCGTGCCCTTCCGGCCGGCTTTTCCATTCTCAATCACGCTCGAAAGGATCATTCCGATGAAACGCCTGCTCCTTCTTAGCTTAGGACTGCTCATGTTCGCCTTGCCGTCGCGCGCCCAGTCTTCCTTCGACGCCTCCGTCGGCTACTCCTACTTCCACCTCGGCGGCGGCGCCGACCTCAGCCAGAACGGCATCAGCGGCTCTCTCGCCTACAAACCCATCCCTTTTTTGGGAATCGTCGGTGACATCGGCGCGTACCACGCCTCCCCGGGCGGCGTTTCCTTCGACACCTACACGTTTATGTTTGGCCCGCGCATCATCATGCGCAACCCAACACATATCACTCCTTTCGTTCAGTTCCTCGCGGGCGACGGGCATATCAGCGTGGGCAACGGCGGCGGCTCGACAAACAATTTTGCCTATAGTGTTGGGGGCGGCGTTGATTTAGGGGTTCTGCCGCATCTGGCCCTCCGCCCGGAGCTGGACTACATCGGCCTCCACAACGCCGGCAGCACCGTCAATTGCACCCGCATCTCCATCAGCGCCGTCGTCCATTTCTGACGCTGCCACCCAGCCCTCTTTCTCGATCTGCCAGTGCAGCTCCTTCTGCCCTTCGGGCCAGTGCCGTTTTGGAACGCACTGGCCCTCCGTCCAACTGACGCACCCTTCCCCATCCTCGCTACCCTTTATTAGGGCTCGAGGCGCACTCGGGCCAAGGAGGGGGCGATGTTGCGCAATCGATTCCTTATTTTACTGGCGGTCTGCTTTCTGGCGGCTTCCGCGGCATGGGCCGACGACATCGGCTACGTCGACTGCTCCAGCCATTCCGATGGCACTCAGGTTTTCGGCAAGCCACGCAAAACTCCGGATGTCGTCGCCAATCTAGCTTGCGGCGAGCGCTTCACGGTTCTCGTTTACGGCTTCTACTTCTCCCGCATCCAGACTAGGGACGGCCAGGTCGGCTACGTCTACTCGAACCTCATCGCGCTCGATCACGGCGTCACCTCGCTTCAGCAAGTTCCGCCCCAGCCTGCGCGGCGCCCGGCACAACCAGCCGTACAGCAGCCCTCCTTGCAAATGGCCGCGGAAAAGACCAAGCTCCCGCGCACGTCTCCGACTGACGCGGACTCCGCCCCAGCGGCTCCCGCTCAGCCTCAACCCGTTGCGGCTCCTGTGCAACCCGCATCAGATCAACCCGCGTCCGCTCAGCCTTCTGTGACGCCGACGCCCGCACCCGCCGAATCAGCGCCAGCAGCCGCTTCGCCGGCATCCACTCCACCCGCGTCCGCAACAAGTTCCGCGGAACCGCCCGCGCCCGCAACTCAGCCAAATCCGCCGGCTTCCGCACAGCCGGAGCCTGCGCCCGCATCCGCGCAACCTCAACCTGAAGCCGTTGCATCGTCCGCGGCGCAACCATCCGCGCCCGATGCCGCGTCGTCTTCGCCCGCACCGGCAGCCTCTCCAGCTCAACCCGACCCGGCACAACCGACATCTGCTCAGCCGCCCGCTTCAACTTCAACTCCGCCGGCAGCCAGCAGCACTGTCGCGGAAGCAACTCCTCCCGCTCCACAACCTGAGCCCGCTGCCCCGCAACCCGCCGCCGCGCAGCCCGAGCCAGCACCCGCTCAACCTGCTCCGCTCCCGGCACCTATCAGGCCCGCGGACAAAGTTCAAACCTGGGAGAAGCCTCGCTCAGGCGGTCGCACCGCTCCGCTCATCGAACTCTACGGCGGGTACTCCTTTGCCCGCATGGGCGGCGCCAGCAACGGCAGCAATCTCAACGGCGCACTCGGCTCGTTCGGCTGGAATCCCAAATCCTGGCTCCAAGTCGTCGCCGACACCAGCTACAGCTTCGAAACCGTCGGCGCCACCAAAAATGTTCTCTACGGAAACCATTTCGGCCCGCGCTTCTTCTACCGCTCCAGCCACCGCTGGGGCTTCACTCCTTTCGTCGAAGGCCTGGTCGGCGGCTCCAGTGAACGCACCACTATCAGCGGAACCACAACGTCCACCGGCAGCGCCCTTTCCTATAAAGTCGGCGGCGGCATCGACATCCACCCATCGCGCCACTGGGATGTCCGCCTGTTCGACGTCGACTACTACCGCACCACCTTCGGCGCCGGCACCCAGTCCAACAATTACTGGATCTCCGCGGGCGTAGTCCTCCGGCTCTTCGGCGGCAGCGCCGAATAACACCGTCGCATGTAGGGGCACGACATGTCGTGCCCTCTTGTTCGTCCTTTTTCGTTTTAAGGACACGATAAACCTGTCCTGGCCTCGTCGGGCTCGTATTCACTCTACATGTTTTGTCCTCGTGCTTTGAAAGGGCACAACATGTTGTGCCCGCCCTTCCGATTCCTCGTGACACGCCACTCACCGCTGTTCCTTCTCCTCTTCCCCAAGCCCCGTTCCAAAAGGTCCTCTCGCATGCTGGTCTTCGCCACCTAGCCGTCCCAAACGCATTCGTGCCATCCGCACCTCAGCCGTAGCCGCGCTATTCAACACTCCCCCTGTTAAGTCTGGCCCGTTGGACTGGCCCGCCATGAGCCTATCCCCGCGCGCGCCGACTTGACGCATGACTCGCTCCGCTTTGGTTTCGAGCGGTGTTCCCTTTCGCACAGATTGTTAGCCCCTTTTCTTGGTTGAATTGACGAGGAATCGCGGAGCCTCAAGAAGTTTCTCCTTGTGAATGCATGGCAGGCTGTCGTTGTTGAGGATTGACATGAGTGTAAAAAACTTTCGAGACGTATCGGCAGACCAACGGACGAACGCCCAAGGAAAACAAGTAAGCAACAAAGTGCTGTTGGCAGCGCCCGACAATGAATATGAGTTGATGCGTGCCGACTTGGCGTATATCGATCTACCGCATCATCTGAGCCTTCACGAACCGACTCAAAAGATTGAGTTTGTCTATTTCCCGAACCGAGGAATGGTCTCCCAAGTGGTAGTGACTAAGGACGGCCGAACCGTGGAAGTGGGCGTAGTGGGCAGCGAAGGCTTCGTTGGGGCTGGATTGGCCGCCGGCTTGAGCAGGAGTTCCGTGCGCGAAATTATCCAAATCGCCGGCGATGGCTTCCGAATGATGGGGAATGCACTGGAACGCATTCTGCGATCGGCCCCGATGTTACAGGTGATCTTGAACAGGCATACGGGGCTGCAAGGAATGCAAGTGGCCCAGACCGCGGCATGCAACCGGCTGCACGATATAGAGGAGCGCCTCTCAAGATGGCTGCTGATGACGCAAGATAGGGTCGATTCCGGGTTTCTTCCCATCACCCACGATTTCATTGCGACCATGATGGGTACGGACCGCTCCACAGTGAGCGTGGCCGCATCCGTACTGCAAAAAAAGGGAATCATAAAATACGTGCGAGGCGCAGTGAAGATTTTGAACCGCAGGAAACTCGAGAAATCCACCTGTGAGTGCTATGGCGTTATTCAACAGTTTGAGAATGATCTCGGGTTGAGATAGCAGTTCCCGCCAGTGTTGCGTACCCCACAGACAGCAGCCCTTTGCGATGGGTAGTCTTCCCACCTGTTGAATTCACTTCCGTTTAGATGTGTGTTCAAAAGCCTTAGACAGGATTTCGCTCAAGTCTAGGGAAGGAGCGGTCTTGGTCGCCGCAGTGCCGTCGAAGCCCAATGCTACATCGTCCTTCGAAAAAGAATAACCGCATCGAGTCGCGAGGTGGCCATGGAGCCGATAGGTCGCAAACTGATCTGGGTCGAAAGGCCGAATTTTCAGGGCTGGGCTTGCAGCAAATGCGCATGGGTGTTCAGCCCCACATGGCCGCTCGGTGCCAAATCCATCGACGAGATGAAGAGGGAGTTCGAACAGGACCGCGACAAGGAGTTCGCATCTCATAGCTGTGCGGAGCACCCGAGAACAACAAAAAATCCTTCTTAGCCAATCACCCGCGGACCAAACGTTGTGTGATTCTCGTGTTCGCGCAATCGAGACATCATTCATGTCGTTCGAGCGTTTAAGTCCGCCGGGGCGCGCGAGCTGAAAGCTATTTGCGGAGAGCCTTCGCTAAGAGGGAACTGTTAATCTGTATCCCGCCGCTTGCGTCGAGAGGGCCATGGTACTTGATAAAACCAAGCTTTCTGAACTTATTCATAAAAAAATTGATGTGCGAGCGCGTAGCGCCGATCATCGCCGCCAGGGTCTCTTGCGACATTCCGGCAAATCTATGCAGCCTGCGCTGGGTCCCCTTCCGTGCGAATAGAAGAAGCGCGCGGGCAAGTCGCCTTTCGCTGGAGTGAGTAACCTGGTCGACTAAATCCTCTTCGAGCCGAATATTGCGCGAAATCAGATAAGACAAGAAGCAGTAGGAGAGCGCATGGTCGGCATGAAGGGCCCGGGTCATCTCGTTTCTTTCGATGACTTGCAGAGTAGTGGGCGCAATCGCGGTGGCGGTCCCCGTCCGAATATTCTGACTTCCAAGGCACTTTTCACCAAGAAATTCGCCTGGCCCCAGAATGCCCACAATTGCTTCTTTGCCAGTCTTGGAGGTCACGGAGAGTTTCACGCAGCCTCTTTGAATGTACATGAGCGTCTCGGCGATATCGCCTTGAGAGAAAATAGTTTCTCGCGTTGCAAAGCTTTCACTTATTGTGACCACTCCGACCAAGTCGAATGAAATCTTGGGAGGGGCATCTATGTTGAACCTCATGGGTTGAGTGGGCCTCCGATCCTCCTGGGATGTTACATGCTGAACAGATTGGGCCATTCGCGGCATGGCCATTTCCTTCTTGACATCGCCCAAGCGGGCTTCTTGGAACTCATCCTGCTCAATCTGCACTATAAGGCTCTCCCTCGCATGATTGCATCAAAACCCATCTCATTCTGTCCAATTTGGGACACTGGGGAATCCGTGATTCCATGATCGGCCGGGTGGCCGCCCCGGGAGATTGTCTCCCGTCTTTCTTCTCCGCTCACCCCGCACCGACCATCCGTCACGCTTTCTTTGCCTTTATCCGCGTATTGCGCCCGCCCCGCTCGTCACCGCACTCCAGCCCCGGAATTTCTTCATGCTATACTCCCGCACGTTTGCGCTGATACTGGAGTATGTCCCGGCTCACCAGACGCACCGGCGGGAGGCAGACAAGCTCTTGATTACGTTGCCGGATACGTTCAATGTCGCCACTCACTTCGTGGACCGCAATGTCCAGGAAGGCCGCGGCGCCAAAATCGCCATCGAATGCGGCGACGAGCGCGTCACCTATTTGCAACTCCTGGAAAATACCAACCGCGTCGGCAACGTTCTTCTGGCTCTCGGCGTTCGTTCCGAAGAACGCGTCCTTCTTCTGCTTCTGGACACGCCCGAATTTCTCTACTCCTTTTTCGGCACGATCAAGATCGGCGCAGTGGCTGTTCCCGTCAATACGCAAGCCAAGCTGCAAGACTACGAGTACATCCTCAACGATTGCCGCGCTCGCGTCGCCATTGTAAGCGAGCCTTTGCTTCCCCATTTGCAATCGATTCCTCGCGAAAAGCTCCGCTATTTGCAGGAGATTGTCGTCAGCGAACTGAAGAGCGAAGTAAAGCAGGCTCCTGCGGCGCAAGTTCAAACATGGCAAGCTCCGCCTTCGCACGCGCATCACTCTTTGCAAGCGCTGATGGCGACCGCCTCGCCGGAATTGCAAGCCGCGCTCACCAGCAAAGACGAACCTGCATTCTGGCTGTACTCCTCCGGAAGCACCGGCGCATCGAAAGGCTGCGTCCATCTGCATCACGACATGGTCGTGTGTTGCGAGCTCTACGCCAAAGGTATCTTGCACATGCACGAAAGCGACCGCTGCTTCAGCGTCGCGCGCCTCTTTTTTGCTTATGGTCTCGGAAACGCCGGCTACTTCCCACTCGGTTGCGGCGCAACGACGATTCTCGATCCCGCTCGTCCCACGCCCGCCACGATCTACGCGGACATCGAGCGCTACCGCCCCACACTTTTTTTCTCTGTGCCCACGAATTACGCCGCGCTTCTCGCATACCACCGCGAAGATGGACGCGAGTTCGATCTCTCGAGCGTGCGCCACGCCATCTCCGCCGGCGAAGCGCTCCCAGCTCCATTGTTCCAACGCTTCAAAGAACGCTTCGGCGTCGAAATTCTCGATTCGCTCGGCTCGACCGAATCGTTGCAAATGGTCATCGCCAATCGTCCCGGCGAAGCGAAAGCCGGCTCGAGCGGCAAAATCATTCCGGGCTACGAGGCGAGGCTCGTCGATGAGCGCGGCAACGACGTCCCTCTCAACGAAATCGGCGATCTGCTCATCAAGGGCGACTCGACCTGTTCCTGCTACTGGAACAAGCACGAAAAAACAAAAGAAACTTTTGTTGGCGGCTGGTTCCATACCGGAGACAAATATTTTCAGGATGAAGAGGGCTACTTTTGGTATGCCGGCCGCGCTAATGATCTCTTCAAAGTCAACGGCCTCTGGCTCAGTCCCGCCGAGGTCGAAAGCGCCTTGATCGCTCACCCCGCCGTCCGCGAAGCCGCCGTAGTCGCCCGCGAAGATAACGACGGCCTCACCAAGCCCGCCGCGTTCGTGGTGCTGAACGCCGAGTTTGCTCCCAGCGAGCAGTTGACGCACGAACTCCAGGAGCTGGTAGCACAAAAAATCGGCGGCTATAAGCGCCCCCGCTGGCTCGAATTTCTTGGCGAGATTCCTAAGACGGCCACGGGAAAGCTCCAGCGCTTCAAGCTCCGGGAAATGCAGTCTCGTCACGGAAATGAGGACCTGTAGGATTTTTCGGCACAATACTGCATCTGACCTCATGTTGACTGGAAGCTCAGCGCAGCAATGAGTGATGCGGCCTCCATGTAAGTCATTGAATATAAATTATTTACCATGAATGGATCGATCCCTCGTCTCCGATTGCGTTTGCTGCTGAGAAATTGGCCCCATTTTTTGACTTGGTCTGGGCACAGTGCGTTATACTGCATGTAGGCGTTTCGTGAAGATTGCCATGCAGACTAGCGCTAATTCGAAGGCCATCCACGCACCTCGCGTTGGAACCGTTTCGAACGACCGCTTCTTACTTTCGCTTGGCAGGCGCGTGCGGGAATTGCGGAACCGGCGCGGGATGACGCGCAAAATGATGGCGCGTGAGGCGGACGTTTCGGAGCGCCATCTTGCGCAACTGGAAACCGGCGAAGGTAATGTTTCCATCGTGTTGCTGCGGAGGATTGCGGGGGCGCTCCATGTGTCACTTGCGGAATTGTTCGCGGCGGAAGCGGAAACGCAGCATGAAAGACTCTTGATTCAGCGTTTTCTGGAGCGACTTCCGGCGCATCGCGTGGAGGACGCGATGTTTCGTTTGATGCGCGATTTTGGCGACGAAGAAAAGGCGCGGCGCATGCGCGTGGCACTGATAGGGATACGCGGCGCGGGAAAATCGACCCTAGGATCCAGATTGGGCGGGGAGTTGAAGATCCCGTTCATTGAGCTGGACCACGAAATTGAAAAAGATACGGGGATGCCGCTGGGGGAAATCTTTTCGCTTTACGGGCAAACGGGCTACCGCGAAATTGAAAAGCGCTTGCTCGAGCGCGTCCTTCGCGAGCACGAACGCGGCATCGTTTCCGTTGGCGGCGGGGTGGTCTCCGAAAAAGAAACCTACGATTATCTGCTTGCGAATTGCTACACAATTTGGGTGAAGGCGCGACCGGAAGAATATATGGCGCGCGTGATCGCGCAAGGCGATCTTCGAGTAATGGGCGGTAGCGGCCAAGCGATGGAAGATTTGCGCAGGATTCTCGATGCGCGCGAGCCGCTTTACCGGAAGGCGGACTTGTATCTGGATACGTCCGGCCATTCCGCGGACGAAAGTCTTGCGGAATTGAAAGCTGCATTGCAGAGGAATGAGGAGTAGGAGGGGCACATGGACGTTGCGGCCACAGAACAGCTCTCATCAAAAATGGAGCCGCCTGACTACCGGACGGAACCAAGCCAGTACAAACATTGGCGGCTTTCTTTCGACGGGCCGGTGGCCACGCTGACCATGGACGTGGCGGAAGACGGCGGAATTCGGCCGGGCTACAAACTGAAACTGAATTCCTACGATCTTGGAGTGGACATCGAACTGCACGATGCGCTGCAGCGAATCCGGTTTGAACATCCGGAGATTCGTTGCGTGATTCTCACAAGCGCGAAAAACCGCATTTTTTGTTCTGGCGCGAACATTTATATGCTGGGGCTTTCCTCGCATGCGTGGAAAGTCAACTTCTGCAAGTTCACGAATGAAACGCGAAACGGGATTGAAGATTCGAGCGCGCACTCCGGACTAAAATTCATCGCGGCTTGCAATGGAACGACGGCGGGAGGCGGTTACGAACTGGCGCTGGCGTGCGACGAAATTATTTTGGTGGATGACCGTTCGTCGGCAGTCAGCTTGCCGGAGCTTCCGTTGCTAGGCGTTTTGCCCGGGACCGGCGGTCTGACGCGCGTGACAGATAAACGAAAAGTTCGGCGAGATTATGCGGATATGTTCTGCACAAATCCGGATGGCGTGCGAGGACAACGAGCAAAGGATTGGCGGCTGGTCGATGAAGTGGTGAAGCCGCAACAGTTCGCGGAGCATGTGAAGGAACGCGCGCTGAAACTGACGGAGCAGAGCGATCGTCCAGCAAATGCGAAAGGAGTGGCGCTGACGCCAGTGAAGAGGACGGTGGATGAAGCAGGCCTGCATTATGAATTTGTGGACGCGCAATTGAATCGCGAAGCGCGTTCCGTGACGCTTACAGTTCGAGCGCCGGAATCAGTTCCTGCGTGCAAGGCCGAGAGTGCGCTTACAGCAGGCGCGAGCTGGTGGCCGCTTCAGATGGCGCGCGAGCTGGATGATGCCATTCTGACGCTGCGAACAAATGAGCTAGATCTCGGCTTGTGGATCATCAAAACAACGGGAAACCCCGATGCGGTATTGGCGGTCGACGAATTTCTTTTGAATCAGCAGGACAACTGGTTTGTGCGCGAAGTTCTGGGGATGATGCGGCGGACATTTGCGCGGATCGATGTTTCCTCGCGGTCGTTGTACGCGATTATCGAAGCGGGTTCATGCTTTGCGGGCACGCTCCTTGAACTGGCGCTGGCCGCTGACCGGATATACATGCGCGACGCGCAGGACACGGGAAATGCCGCCACCGTCGTCCTCTCGAGGATGAACTTTGGACCATTGCCGATGGTGAATCATCTTTCACGTTTGGCTGCGCGATTCTGTGGAGACGAAACACAAATGGAGGGCCTGCGAAAACTCATCGGGAAAAAGCTGACTCCCCGCGAGGCGCAGGATGCGGGTCTCGTCACGGCCGCGCCGGATGATCTCGATTGGGAAGACGAAATTCGCCAGGCGCTGGAATCGCGTGCCGCGCTTTCGCCCGATGCGCTCACGGGACTCGAAGCGAATCTGCGTTTCGGAATCAACGAGACTCTTGAGACGCGCATTTTCGGCCGCCTTTCCGCGTGGCAGAACTGGATTTTCATTCGTCCAAACGCGGTAGGAACAAACGGGGCGCTGAAAGTTTATGGAACGGGGGCGCCGGTGAAATTTAATTGGGAACGAGTTTAGGAAAAGAGCGGTTCAGTATGCTGCACCACTACAAGGATTGGTAGAGGAGAAGAAGGCCATGATTGATTACACTGAAAAAATTCCGAACAACGTGGACCTGGGACGAGACCGCGGATTGCAGCGCGCGCTGGAGCATTGGCAACCGGCTTATATGGGCTGGTGGTACGACATGGGACCGAACGAGAGCCACAATTACGATGTTTATTTGCGCACCGCAACGAGCGTGGAGCCGGATGGATGGGCGCAGTTCGACTACGTGAAGATGCCGGAGTACCGCTGGGGAATTTTTCTACAGCCGCGAGACGCGCAGCGCCAGGTTAATTTTGGAACTCACAAAGGCCAACCGGCATGGCAAGAGGTGCCGGGAGAATACCGGTCGACGCTGCGGCGCGTGATTGTAACGCAAGGCGACACGGAGCCGGCATCGGTCGAACAGCAGCGACTGTTGGGGTCGTCGTGTCCCTCGATGTACGACTTGCGAAATATTTTCCAGGTGAACGTCGAAGAAGGACGCCATCTGTGGGCCATGGTGTACTTGCTGCACCGCTATTTTGGACGAGACGGCCGCGAAGAGGCGGAATCGCTGCTGGCGCGGCGATCCGGGGACGCTGACAATCCGCGGATTCTAGGTGCGTTTAACGAGCCGACTCCTGACTGGCTGGCGTTCTACATGTTTACGTTCTTTACCGACCGGGATGGAAAATTCCAACTGTGCGCTTTGGCGGAGTCCGGCTTCGATCCGCTTTCGCGAACCTGCCGCTTCATGCTGACCGAAGAAGCGCATCACATGTTCGTCGGAGAGACGGGTGTAACAAGAATTATTAAGCGTACTTGTGAAGTGATGAAGGAAAACAAGCTGGAGGATCCGACGCAGGTGCGGGCGATGGGAGTGATCGATCTGCAGACGATTCAAAGATATTTGAACTTTCACTACAGTGTGACGCTCGACCTCTACGGTTCGGATGTTTCCTCGAATGCGGCGAGTTATTTCACCAACGGACTGAAAGGGCGCTTTCGCGAGACGAAGCTCGAGGACGATCACGTGCTGAGCGAAGCGGAGTACCCAGTGTACGAGGTGATTGGAGACAAAATCGTCAAGAAGAATGTTCCGGCGCTGACGGCTTTGAACGAGCGATTGCGCGACGACTACATCGAGGAGATCGCTGACGGCGTGGCGCGGTGGCAGCGGGTGATTGATGAAGCGTGCATTCCCTTCACGCTGAAGCTGCCGCACAAGGGGTTTCACCGGGCGATCGGGAATTTTGCCGGGCACCACATCAGCATCACCGCAGAGGTTATGAACGCGGAAGCCTGGAAGAAACGCCAGCACGAATGGCTCCCAAGCCCGGCGGATGAGAAATTTGTCCAGTCGTTGATGACCGGGCGAGTCGTCGAACCAGGAAAATTTGCGAACTGGATTGCGCCGCCGCTCCGAGGAATCAACAGCAAGCCGCTGGATTTTGAATATGTGCGGTTCAACTGACGGGCCGCGATCCCTTTTCCCAAGGACACAACTGCGTGCAGCCGATCATCGACATTCACATTCACATCATGCCTTATTACATGATGAAGCCGGCCGCGATGGAGTTGATGAAGCGCGGACGGAAGGATTATGCGGACGTGATGCGCTATTGCGACGACCCAAA
>JBARCY010000323.1:0-15479 GCA_049794595.1 Candidatus Acidiferrum sp. | reverse complement strand
ATCAGCCGCCTGGCCACATCGCTCTTCGGCCAGCGCAGCGCCACTTTTCCCGTGTTCGCCGTGACCTTCAGCGGCAAACGGTTGGCCGCGTCCACAACCAGCGTCAGCGCCCCCGGCCAGAATTCCTGCGCCAGCCGCAAGAAATTCTGCGGCACTTCGCGCGCCAATTGCATGGCCTGCTCGAGCGAACGCACCAGAATCGGCAGCGCGCGCGTTTCCGGACGCCCCTTTATCTTATAAATTTCACCCACGGCGGAAAGATTGAACGGGTCCGCCGCCAGTCCGTAAAACGTGTCGGTGGGGATGGCAACGACACTTCCTCGGGCAAGAAAATCCGCCGCGTAGCGCAGCACTTCGGCTTCCGGGTTTTGCGCATTCACGCGCAGCAGTTCTGCCGGCAACTTTTTGGCCTTTGGCGAAGACATAAGTGTACGTTCGGCGCTTCGCCCGCGTTTCGATTCAATTTTGCGACGCTACCATACCCCTCTAACGCATGCAATAAGAGCCTGCGCGGGGACCTCGCATAAACGTCCTTCGCCGCTTCATCCTGGGGCCGCACCCATGGTAAATCAGTTTCGGTAACTTCCACGCAGAGCACCGCATCCAATCGTTGTGATTCCCTTCTCGATTCTCGATCTGTCGCCAATTCCGCAAGGCGCAACTTCCGCAGTCGCCCTGCGCAATTCTCTCGACCTTGCGCAACACGGCGAAGCCTGGGGTTACCAGCGCTTCTGGCTGGCGGAACATCACGGCATGCCCGGCATTGCCAGCGCGGCCACTTCGGTCGTGATTGGCTACATCGCGGGCGGCACGAAAACGATCCGCGTCGGCTCCGGCGGCATCATGCTGCCGAATCATGCTCCGCTCGTCATCGCGGAGCAATTCGGGACGCTCGCTTCGCTCTATCCGGATCGCATCGATCTCGGCCTCGGCCGTGCTCCTGGAACCGACATGCTCACCACGCGCGCCTTGCGCCGGGACATGATCGCCACCGCCGACAATTTTCCGCAAGACGTTGAAGAACTGCAATCCTATTTCGAGCCGCCAACTCGCAATCAAAAAGTGCGCGCCGTTCCCGGAGCGGGCCTGCGTGTGCCAATATGGCTGCTCGGTTCGAGCCTTTTCAGCGCGCAGCTTGCGGCCAAGCTGGGTCTGCCCTTTGCCTTCGCATCGCATTTCGCACCCGCCGACATGATGCAGGCGCTCGAACTCTATCGCACCCGCTTCCAGCCTTCGCGCCAACTCGAGCGCCCCTACGCGATGCTCGGCGTAAATGTCGTCGTCGCGGAAACAGACGCTGAAGCGCAGTACCTCTTCACTTCGGTCCAGCAATCGTTCACCAATCTTCGCCGTGGAGTGCCCGGCCAGATTCCTCCTCCCATTCACGACATCGATTCCTTCTGGTCGCCCGCGGAAAAAGCTTCTGCAAGCATGACTCTGATGTGCGCTGTCGTCGGCTCACCGGAAACCGCCCGGCGCCGCCTACTCAATTTCCTCGAAGTCACACAACCGGACGAAATCATCGCCACCGCGCACATGTACGATCACTCGGCGCGCCTCCGCTCTTTCGAGTTGCTCGCAGGTATTCGTGCCCGCATGGGGTCGTCCGATGACTCGCAACACGCGGCGCCGCTCCTCTCCGCCGCAAAGTCCGTGTAGGGCCAGCCTTTCGTTTACCCCGACTCCTGTCGGGGAGGCTGGCCGCTCTGCCGATCTCAACGGTTAGCCTCTCGCACCCGAAATTTGCTACGCTCCCCGTAATGGCCACTCCAGGCAAACCCGCCCGTAACCCCGCCAGCGCGGCAGCAAATGCTCCCGGACCGCTTACCAGCCGCGACAATCGCTGGCTCAAGGAGTTCCGCTTGGCGCTGCGTGGTGGCTTGCCAACGGAGTCCGGCTCGGTCGGCGTAGAGGGCGTTCGTCTTGTTGAAGAAGCGCTGCGATCCGGTTGCCCCGTCGAAGCTGTGCTATTCAGTGAATCCGGCGAGCGCCATCGCGAACGCCTCGCCCCATTCATCAACAAAGCGGAAATGGCATTTCCCACGTTGCACACAACCGATCGACTCTTTGAGGGCCTGGCCGACACCGAGCATCCGCAAGGCGTCGCCGCGCTCGTTCACCCGCGCATATTCACGCTCGACGATTTGCTTCGCGCACCTGCTTCCGCCTGCGCGCCGCTTCTCGTGGTCCTCGCCGGGGTACAAGATCCCGGCAATGTCGGCACGATACTACGCACTGCCGCAGCCTTTGGCGCCACTGGCGCGGTCACCGCCGCTTCCGGCCAATCCGGCACCGCCAGTCCGTTTTCTCCAAAAGCTCTGCGCGCTTCCGCCGGCGCCGCTCTCCATCTCCCCATTCTTCCCGGCATGTCGCTGCCGATTCTCCTTACCCAACTCAAAATCGCCAACGTTCGCACTCTCGCATCCAGCGTCCACGAGCCTCACGACGGCGAGTCTCGCATCCTCTCGCCCTGGGAAGTCGATTGGTGCGAACCGGTCGCACTCCTCGTCGGAAACGAAGGCGCGGGCCTTCCCGAAGAAATCGAGCGCAGCGCAGACGCCCGCATTCGCATCCCAATGGCCAGCGGCATCGAATCGCTTAACGCCGCCGCCGCCGCCGCCGTTCTTTTTTACGAAGCCGCCCGCCAGCGCAACTCCGTCTCGTAGGGGCACGGCACGCCGTGCCCGTCTTAGTGCCCCGCAAAGCGCCGGGCGATTCCCAATGATATTCATCTTGGCGGCGAGTGGCGTCGGCGCCCGTCACGCCGTGCCAGCCTTCGATGCTAAACTCGTATCTCCCATGAGTCTTTTTTCCAAGCTGCCCCAGCCAGTGACGGAGGATACCGCGCACCAGCCGCTGGCCGAGCGCATGCGCCCGCGTACGCTCGATGAATTCATCGGCCAGGAAAAACTCCTCGGCCCCGACAAACCGCTGCGCCAACAAATCGAAAACGACGAAATCACCTCCATGCTGCTGTGGGGTCCACCGGGCTGCGGCAAAACCACGCTTGCCCGGCTCATCGCGCGCCTCACGCGCTCAGAGTTCGTCGCCTTCAGCGCGGTGCTAGCCGGCATCAAGGAAATCAAAGAAGTGATGGCCGCCTCTGAACATAAATCCCACGCCGGCCAGCGCACCATCGTCTTCGTCGATGAAGTCCATCGCTTCAACAAAGCTCAGCAAGACGCCTTCCTTCCCTACGTCGAAGCAGGCCACATCACCTTGATTGGCGCAACTACGGAAAATCCCTCCTTCGAGGTGATCTCCCCGCTTCTTTCGCGAACGAAAGTCTATGTCCTCGATCCGCTCACCACGCCGCAAATCGTGGAACTTCTTCGCCGCGCCATCGTCGATAAAGCACGCGGCCTTGGCGACGAAAACGTCAAGGCCACCGACGACGTGCTCTTCCGCATCGCGTCTTACGCGAACGGCGACGCCCGCTCCGCCTACAACACACTCGAACTAGCCGCGCGCAGCGCCAAGCCCGCCGCAGCCAACAAGGGCCGCGCACGGACCATTACTCGCGAACTCCTCGAAGACGTTCTTCAGCGCAAACTCCTTCGCTATGACAAAGCCGGCGAGGAGCACTTCAATCTCATTTCGGCGCTCCACAAATCTGTGCGCAATTCCGACCCCGACGCCGCTCTTTACTGGCTCGCCCGCATGATCGAATCCGGCGAAGACCCACTCTATCTCGCGCGCCGCATGGTGCGCATGGCCAGCGAGGACATCGGCCTCGCCGAGCCCGGCGCGCTGGCCGTCACCCTCGCCGCCAAAGACGCGTTCGACTTTCTCGGCGCTCCCGAAGGCCATCTCGCCCTCGCGCAAGCCGCCGTCTATCTCGCGCTCGCGCCAAAATCAAATGCCGTTTACACTGCCTACGGCGAGGTCATCGAAGACGTGCACAAAACTGAGGCCGATCCCGTCCCGCTGCATCTGCGCAACGCCGTCACCGGCCTCATGAAAAATGTCGGCTACGGCGAAGGCTACAAATACGCCCACAATTTCGACGAAAAAATCACCGATATGACCTGCCTTCCAGACAATCTCGCAAATCGCGCCTACTACAAGCCCACCGACCAGGGCTTCGAACAGCGCCTTCGCGCTCGTCTGGAAGAAATTCGCAAGATAAAATCTCGTTCAGCATCCAATCCGTGAGGTAAAAGCATGAAGAAGGCCGCATTGATTTTCGTGAGTTTGCTTCTCTGTGTTTCCGCTTTGGCGAACCGCAAACCACCCAAGCGCCCGCGTATTCTCGGCATTGCCGGCGTCACCATTCTTGCCTCCGATGTGGAAGAATCGCGTAAGTTCTATCTAAAACTCATCGACCCGGATCACTCCTGCGAATATTGCCGGGCGGCACCTTCCCCATTTTTGTTTCTACCTTCCGGCCAGCGAATCCGCTTCGAAAAAATTCCGTCACCTGCTCCGGCGGACCTTCTCGCCGAAGTCTCCTTTCTGACCGATGACCTGGAAGGATTCAAAAGATATTTCAACTTCAACAAAGTCGACTTTAACGAGGTCCGGAAGAAGCACGGCGGCGAGCTCATCCGGCTCGTGCTCACGGATGCCGAGGGGCATCACATTTCGATTACGGATTCCTATCACCTGGCCAACGCGGAAGACGTGAACGCCGGTTTAGCCCCGCCAAATCCTTCCAATCCGGTTCGTATCATTCACGCGGGTTTCGTCGTGAATAATCGCGACGCTGTCGATCGCTACTTCGTGAATGAGCTCGGCTTCCGCCCCTATTGGCATGGCGGCATGACGGATGACAGAGACGACTGGGTCGCCATGCAAGTCCCCGAAGGCACGGACTGGGTCGAGTACATGCTCAATATTTCTCCCACCGCCGACAAACACACTCTTGGCGTTATGAATCACATCTCTCTCGGCGTTCCGGATATTCACGCCATCGCGGACGCGCTCACAAAAGCCGGCATCAAACTATCCGAACAGCCCAAGATCGGCCGCGACGGCAAATGGCAGCTCAACATCTACGACGCCGATGACACGCGCATCGAATTCATGGAATTCAAGCCGGTCCAAAGACCCTGCTGCTCCGAATTCACTGGGCCTCATCCTGGCCCAAAGCAGTGACGCATTTCACAAAGAATCTCGCTCATGTCAGAATTTAGGGCTATGCGGATGAACCAAATCGCCCTTGTTCTGGCTGCTTGCCTGATCGGCTCTCCGCTCGCGGCACAACATCCACCCGTACGTCCAAGAATCTATGGGATCGGCTGGGTCCGCCTGCGCGTCACCAATCTTGAAAAGTCAAAACACTTCTATGAGGACGTCCTTCAACTGAAGGAGTTTCCGGACAAGTGTTTCACCCCATCTGCCGTATGCTTGTGGATCAACGAGACACAAAAGCTGGAGCTTATTCCGACTTCCTCTCCGGATGACAAGGGTGGCTTGGACCTTGTGGGCTTCATGACTCTCGACCTAAACAAAATGCGCCGTTACCTGTATTCGCGAGGCCTGATGCCGGGTGAAATCGTAAAGAGTGAAAGCCCATATTTTGAAATGCGGGATTTTGAGGGTCACAAAGTTGCCTTTGAATCAGCCTTCGAAAATGTCGATTTCGTATTTTCGCCTGTTAGTTCAAAAATGCTTCATGCCGGCTTCGTCGTGCGCGATCGCGCCAAGGAAGACAAATTCTATCGGGACATTCTCGACTTCAACCTCTACTGGTACGGCGGCTTCAAGGATCAGGACACCGACTGGTACGAAATCCAAGTGCCCGATGGCGACAACTGGATCGAATACATGCTTAACATCCCCGCCAACGCCGACCACAAAGAGCTTGGCGTGCAAAACCATTTTTCGCTCGGCGTAACAGACGCCAAAACTGCCGCTGCTCAATTGCGAAAGAATGGGTTGCAACAATTCGATGGCCCCGAAATCGGCCGCGACGGAAAAAACAGCCTGGATGCTTACGACCCCGACGGGACGCGCGTCGAAATAATGGAATTCACACCCACTCAAAAACCCTGCTGCCATCCCTACACCGCGCCACACCCCAAGCCATGATCCGCCCTAGCCTTCGCAACCGATCCCGTTCCCTTCGCCAACTCTGCTTGCTGATTTGCGTGCTCGTTGGTATGTGTTCGTTCCCAATTGCTCGCGCCCAGGATCTCGACAAACCCCTCCAAAATATCGACGACGAAATCACCGCCTTTAGTTTCGCCCCCGATGGCCGCGTTGTCTATTCCGTCCGCCGCACCATTAAGACCAAGAAATACGATTTGCAGCACGATGACATCTGGCTGATGGAAGCCAACGGCAAACGCCGCCGTCTGCTGCAAGGGGACAAATTCAAAGTCGGGAATGAACCTTTTTCCTACACCGTCGACGCCTTCCAGTGGTCTCCCAACGGCCGCGAAATTCTCGCCCAGCTTTTCACCACCAGCGTTGTCGATGAATCCGGCCGCACACAGGACTCGATTATGACCCTCGCCGTCGAAGATAGCGGCAAGGAAATCCACTTTGGCAAAGGCGAAAACACCATTCAGGACTGCTTTAACGCCATTTGGCTCCAGGACAACTCGACGATTATCTATCTCACCGAAGCCATTAAGCCGCGCATCCTTTTTTCGTTCCGCTATCTCAACATCGCCACCGGTCCCGCAGGTCTCGCTTTCGAGGGCCGCACTTTCCTCGACTCCGATCGCATCCCCGGCACGAATTCCGCCATTGCCGTCGAACGCGATCGCGCTATGAGCGGCCCTCCGCGCCTCCAGCGCCTCCAACTACTCGCGCAAGACGCCACCGAAGTGGCCACGCTCGACGGCTATAATGGCGGACTTTCCGTTTCACCCAGCGGCAAAAAAGTGGCGTATTTCATCGACCGCGAAACTCTCGAGATTCGCGACCTTGCCGCTCCCGATCATTTCGTGCGCTTGCGCGTGGGCCTCGGCGTCTTTCATTGGGCGCCCGACGAAACTCGCATCCTTCTCAAGCGCGCCGTTGAAAGAAAATCCGCCGACATCGTCTGGATTGCAATTCCCCCGCTTCCCGCGCAGCAGCCCGGCAAAGACATTCCTGTTCTGCAGCCTACTCCGCAACCTATCTTGCACGACTTAACTTTCCGCGAATTCAACATCTCTCCCGATGGCCGCTTCCTCGGCGTGGTTTTTCCTGGCAAACGCAATCTAGCGATATTTCCGCTACCTAGCTGACTCATTTCATCCCAATTGGTTCGCTCTCTTCCGATGCTCTACCAAGATGCACGCGTCCTCCACGACGATTAATCCTGCCGATCGCGCGCGTTCCGCCGCTTCCGCATTCTCGATCCCCAACTGCATCCACACCACTTTCGCGCCGACTTTTATCGCGCTTTCCACGACAGGCGGCACGTCCTCCGCACGCCGAAAAACATCTACAATCTCAATCTTTTCGGGGATATCTTCCAGCCGCGCGTAGCACTTTTCTCCCAGCACTTCCTTCTCGTTTGGATTCACTGGAATAATTTTGTACCCAGCTCTCTGCATGTACTCCGTCACCTCAAAGCTCGGCCGCGCGGGATTTGAAGACAGTCCCACCACGGCAATCGTTTTATATTTTTTCAGGATTTCGAGGACAGGGTCAGCCGCGGCGCTCGCGCCGTCGGGCAACAGCACCCTCATCGCGCCGCCAACTGCCCTTTGCCCGCGCGCTTCGTCAAAATCTGCCCCATCGCCGCCAGGCACTTCTCGTTTTCTTCCGCAGTTCCCACCGAAACGCGGATCGCATCCGGGAAGCCCATCCATCCCAGCGGCCGCACGATCACACCCAAATGCAAAAGCTCGTCGCAAAACTCTTTCGCTTCCGGTCCCACTTCCATAAAAATAAAATTCGTTTCGCTCGGCACCGGCCGCAATCCGAGCTTGGCCAATCCTTCGCTCAATCGTTTCCGCTCGCTGGCGTTCGTCGCAATGCACCGGTTAACGTGCTCTCGATCATCCAATGCCGCCAGCGCCGCCGCCTGCGCAATTCCCGAGGTATTAAACGGCGTGCGCAACTTGTTCATCGCGGCGAGCAATCCCGGTTGTCCAATCGCGAATCCGATGCGCATCCCCGCCAGCCCGTAAACTTTCGAAAACGTTCGCAAAATCAGCAGATTCTTTCGCGCGCGGTAAATCTCTTCCGACTTCCGGCGGTTCAAACTCGGTGCGTAGTGGATATACGCCTCGTCCAGCACGACCAAAACGCCGTCCGGCAGGCCCGCAACAAACTTTTCCATCTCCTCCACGCTAAACGCCGTTCCTGTGGGATTATTGGGGTTCGCCAGGTAAATGACGCGGGTTTTCGGCGTGACGGCTCTCGCAATCGCGTCGAGATCAAACGCGAAATTGCGCTGCGGCACAAGCACAAGCTCCGCTCCGCTGGCGCGAATCGCCACGGAAAACGGAGCATAGCTGCCGTATGACGTCATCCCTTGCAATCCCGCCCGTAATAGGACCCGGGACGCTAAGTCAATGATCTCGCTCGATCCCAATCCTACGAAAAGTTCTTCCGTGGTAACGCCGGTCCGCGCCGCCAGCGCTTCGCGCAACAAATGCGTTCCACCATCCGGATAACGGTGTGCATCGGCGAGCGCCTTCTTCGCTGCTTCGATTGCGCGCGGGGAAGGCCCCAAGGGATTTTCGTTCGACGCCAGCTTCACCGCATGAATCTTCAGCTCGCGTTCGACTTCTTCAATCGGCCGCCCTGGCACATACACCGGCAGCCCTCGAATGTAATCCGGTATCAGTTCTTCAATTGTCCGCGTCATTGAATTCTGTCCGCCACTCGCGCTCTTCGCGCCCCCTTACTATTCTCGCATCTCCTGCGCGTTCTACTCCGCGCACTCTGTGCTCTCCGTGTCCTCTGTGTAAAACCTCTTTCCTGTTCTTTTTCCCCGTTACTGGCCGCTCGCCGCTTTCTTCAACTGTTCAATTTCTTTTCCGGTCAGTGGACGAAACCTCCCCGGCTCCAAGTCCAAAGTCAAAGGCCCCAGCCTCACCCGCCGGATCTTTTCCACCAAATGCCCTACCCGCTCGAACATTCTTCGTATTTGCCTGTTTCGCCCCTCGATTAAAACCACTTCATACCACGGATTTTCCCCGTCCTCGAACAACCGGATTTTCGCCGGAGACGTTTTTACTCGTCGCCCATCCTCCAGCTCGATTACAATCCCGCCCCGCAACCGCGCAATCCTCTTCTCATCCGGCTTTCCGCTCACTTTTACCAGATAGGTCTTCGGCATGTGTGACCCGGCCTTCATCATTCTTTCCGCCAGCGCGCCATCATTCGTCAACAACAGCAGTCCTTCGCTCGCGTAATCCAGCCGGCCCACGGGATAAACCCGCCCGACGCTTTTGCCCAGAATATCGACCACCGTCGGCCGGCCTTCTGGATCGCTCACGGTCGTCACGTAGCCCTTCGGCTTGTTCAACATAAAATAAAGCAGCTTGTCTGGCCGGGCGATCTCCTTCTCATCGACGCAAATCACATCTTTTTCCAAATCCGCCTTTGTTCCCAGTTCACGCACGACGGTGCCATTGACAGTCACGTGTCCGGCGGCGATGATCTCTTCGCACGCCCGACGCGACGCCACGCCGCAAGCCGCCATGATTTTCTGCAATCTCTCAAGAGCCATCAGCGCGAACTTCCCCGCAAGTGCAATCTCGGATCTCGGCGGGATCGATCTCTAAAACGGCGTCTTTCGTTCTTTTCTCTTTGTCCGCTGTGCACTCCGCGAACTCTGCGTAAAAGCTCTCTCTTTTTCTTCAACCCGGCCATCATTCTTTTTCACCGCCGCGCTCTTCCGCAACTCCTCCATGTCCTTCGGTGTCAGCAACCGATACCTGCCTCGCGGCAAACCTTCTACCGTCAAACTCCCCAATCCAATGCGCATCAACTTTTCCACCGGATGCATTTCCTTCATCAGTACGCGCCGCAATTCTTCCTTCTTTGAATCCCGCATGCGCACTTCGTACCAGAAATTGGCCGCGCGCCCGCGTGTGGCGTCCGGCTGCCGCACCGTTTTCATCCTTAATCCGACTTCTTTTCCAATGCGATCGAGGTCCGCAAGCGTCAGCATCCCTTTTATTTTGACGTGGTACACCTGCTCGATTTGGGCCCAGTTCTTCAACATTTCCGCCGCCAGATCGCCGTCATTCGTCAAAAAGACCAGCCCCGACGCCGCGTATTCCAAATTCCCAACTGGAAAAACGCGCTCCGGTAAACCTCGCAGAAGATTCCGCAACGTCTTCCGCCCCTCGGGATCAGCCATCGCCGAAACCACTTCCGGCGGCTTGTGCAAAGCCAAATAAACATTCCGCTGCGCCGCTGCCCCGATTCCCACCGTCCGTCCCGCCGCCTCAATCTTGTCTTTCGCTGGATCAGCCTTCGTCCCCAGCTCGCGTACGACAACGCCGTTCACGCGCACTTGTCCGCTCAGGATCAATTGCTCCGCGTGGCGCCGCGAAGCAATTCCCGCCCGCCCAATGATCTTCTGCAATCTTTCTTGCATTCGGTTTTGTCTCGTAGGGGCACGGCACGCCGTGCCCGTCCTTCTGGTGGGAACTCTATTCTCCCGCTGCCGTGGACTTGACGACAGGCGGTGGCGGCTCTTCATCCAATTCGCCGGAGGGCATGCCTTCGGAAGTCGCCAGGGCTTCGTGCTCTCGGAAAGCTTCGGCCTCCGCAAGATCCTCTCCAACATGCGCGATCGCTTCGGCGGTGCTGTCCTGCGCAGGCTCAGCCGGTGCCCCGCCTTCGGACACCATGCTTTCGACGGCTTCGCCCTCGCGATAGTCTTCCGACGAGGACTGCGCCACACCCTCATCGCTCCCGAGCGCTTCTCGCGCCAGTGCCTCGAATTCCTTCAAGCTTGGCAGCTCTTCCAAATCGCTCAGTCCGAATCGCATCAAGAATTCCTTCGACGTTTTGTACAAAATCGGGCGACCGATCACTTCTTTCCTACCGGCCGTGGTGATCAGTCGCTTGTCCAGCAAGGTGCTGATCACGCCGGAAGTATTTACGCCGCGAATCTCGGAAATCTCCGGCGAAGTCACTGGCTGCTTGTAGGCAATCACCGCAAGCGTTTCGAGCGCTGGCATGGTCAAGCGCAGCGGTGGCCGCAAACTCTTAATGAATCGTCGCACCACGTCGTGCTGCTGCGGCTTCGTATAGAGCTTGTATCCGCCCGCCACGGCGCGAATCTCGATGCCGCGCTCTTCGGTGGCGTAGCTCGCGACCAATTCGTCGAGAGACGATTGCACGATGAGCTTCTCTTCGCCGAGCGCTTTCGCAAGCTGCTCGATCGTCGCCGGCTCGTCGGCCGCATAAATGATCGCTTCCAAGGCCGCTTTTCTCTCTTCATTCGTCATGCTGAACTCTCTCTTTCCTGCGGTTCCCTGAATCTCGTCTTAACTCTTCTCTGTGCCCTCTGTGAACTCTGTGTTAAGAGAACCCGTTCCGTTCTCGCCCCTCGCGACTGGTAACTCGCCGCTCCCTACTTATATTCTTCATCAATCTGCTTAATCCCGCCCGCCTCGTCAAAAATCACATCAAACGCCTTCCCCTTCTTCACCACAATCTTCCCAAACTGCTTCTCCTGCGCCAATCCCACCGCCTGCAATTTCACCATTTCCAGGACTGCCAGAAACGCCACAATCATCGCGTGCCGCGAAGGGCAAGCCTCAAAAAACTGAATCAGATTCACCATGTTGTCCGCGCTAGCCAGAATCTGTACCCGCAAAGCCGCGATCATCTGCGCCACGGTAAACTGCTCGTGCTGCAATTCGATCCGTGAAACTTCCTTGCGCCGCTCCAGAACCTGCTGGAACACTTTCACCAAATCGACGAGCGAAACGACCAGCTCGCCTTCTGTCCCCTCGTCGTTGTAAAGCGACTTGTCCGGCACGGACCAGACGTTCTCTTCAATCTGTTGCTTCTGATACAAAAGCTGCGCGGCATTCTTGAATTTCTCGTGTTCGACTAGACGCTGCACCAGTTCCGCCCGCGGGTCCCCCTCGACGCCATCCTCCGCACCCAAAGGATCGGGCGGCAAAAGCATTTTCGACTTGATGTAAATCAAAGTCGCGGCCATATAAATAAAATCCGCCGAAACATCGACATTCAACTCTTCCAACTTGTGCAGGTATTCGAGGTATTGCGCCGTAATCAGCGAAATTTGGATGTCGTGGATATTCATCTCCTGCTTCTTGATCAGATCAAGCAGCAGGTCGAGCGGGCCTTCGTACAAGGGTATGTGCACCTTGTAGGCCGCGTTTCCGGTCATCTTGTTACTCGGCGTCGCCATTTCTCAGCTCTCTCTGCCCCTAGCGCTCTCTGCACAGTCGGCCGAACGCTTCGGCATGTAAGGAATGGATTGACCTCTCACTTTTTCCACCTCAATTCTATACTGATTCTTTAGCTCTCGTCGCCGAACATGGGCCCGCCGCGTCAGCACCGCAAGCGTCGCTTTCCCGAAAAACTTCTTTGAGGGTGACGGAATTATCTTCGGGTTTCATGCCATCCATTGCCAACAGGCAAACCTGACGGTAAACTTCCCCCCGTTTCCGGCGTCCAACCTGATCATGAACAAACTCTCCAAACACCGCGTGCTTGTCGCTGGCATCCTTTCGCCCATGGCGGCCCTAATCTTCTACGAGCTCGTCTATGAAACTCTGACAGCGCGCAGTGCCGACCTCGAACACGATTGGCTTTTCCGCTTGTCCGTCTCTACCCCCGCGATGCTTATACCATTTCTCTTCACGCTCTGGCTTGTTCTCAAGGACCGCCGCCAGCACGCGCTTTCTCGTTCCGCCCAAATAGGGTTCGGCCTCGCCATCCTCTCGGTCTTTCTTGCCGCAAAACCCATCAGCGATGGCATCACTCGCGCCAAACAATCTCGAAACCAAGCCTTGCAAGGCGTCGCCGCACCTTTGTTCACTACCGTGGATATTCTCGGAAACTCTCAGCGCCTAGCGGATCACAAAGGAGAAGTCGTGCTCGTCAACATTTGGGCCACTTGGTGCGGTCCGTGCCGCGCGGAAATGCCCAAACTCGATCAGTTATATCGAGACAAAAAACAAGAAGGCTTCATCGTTTTCGGAATATCGGACGAAGACGTCCCGCAGCAACGTAAATTCCTTAAACAGATCCCCGTGACTTATCCTCTTCTCACACTGGATGGCGACGTTCCCAGTCTCTATCGCGAAATTGCGCGCTATCCGGCGATTTTTCTCATCGACCGCCAGGGGCGCCTCCAACCCGCGCCGCCTCCCGGTCAGCCTTTCGAAAAGCTCCAAGCATCCGTCGATGCTCTACTCAAGTAGTCCTATCCTTTTTTCTCGCCACTTGCTACTCGTCACTTTCCCTGACCAAGAATTTCCTGCTTCTTCTTCCCCCACCCAAACACCGCTTCCCTCACCCGTTCCATCGTTTTCTTGGCTTCGACGCGTGCGCGCTTCGAGCCGTCGTCAATCATCTCCACCACAGCTTTTGGATTGTTCTCCCACTTCACGCGGCGTTCGCGGACTGGCGTAATCCATTTGATCAAATTCCCGGCCATGGCGGCTTTGCACTCGATGCAGCCGATGCCTGCTGTGGTGCAGCCTTGGCGCACCCAATCCAGCCGGCCTGGTTCGCCTGATGAGAACAGTTTATGCCAGTCGTAGACGGGACACACGTCCGGATTTCCCGGATCGGTGCGTCGCTTGCGAGCGGGGTCCGTTACCATCACCTTCGTTTTCTTCCGTATCTCCTCATCCGTCTCGCTCAACGTAATAGCATTGCCATAACTCTTCGACATCTTCCGGCCATCCAGCCCAGGAATCCGCGGCGTCTTCGTCAGCATCACTTGCGGCTCGGTCAATGTCCTGTGGACCTCAATGAAATCCGTCGCCGTAGGATAGGAGTCCAGGAAATTGTCCAAACCCGTTCGCTGTATGTTTCGATGGACCCTTGGAGCGCCATCAACGCCTCTCGCAAAGTTGCCGATCTGATCAGGGCCGTGCTGCGATGCCAAAAAAGCATCTGCCAGGACCACCTCGAGAAATCCCCCAATCCGGCTGCGTTTGTCCAAGTTTCTTTCCAGAAATTTCGACAGTTTCATCTCATCGACACGAAAATCGTAAAATCCTCGAAACCTTCGAACAATCTCGCGGCTCAGCTCCACATGCGAGACCTGGTCCTCGCCAACCGGCACAAATAGTGAAACGCCCTCTTGGCTGTAAATCACAATGTCGGCCGTCTGCAAACAGGGATACCCCAAGAACCCGTAATTGTGGAGGTCCTTATCCTTCACCTGCTCCAATGCTTCTTTATACGTCGGCACCCTTTCGAGCCAACTCAGCGGCGTCACCATTGACAGCAGTAAATGCAGCTCCGCGTGCTCCGGCACCAACGACTGTTGAAAAATCACGGACTTAGCCGGATCAAGCCCAGCCGCCAGGTAATCCGTCATAATCTCAATCGTGTTCTGCGCTACCCCCGACGTATCCGCATAGTCGCTGGTCAGGGCGTGCCAGTCGGCGATGAAGTAGAAGCAGTCATAGGCGGGAAGTGGCGAGTGGCGAGTGACGAGTGGCGAGCCAGTCCCCGCATCGTTGGCGGCCGGTAGGGACTCATTTTGCAGCCGGACCCAATTCTCGAGGGCGCCGAAGTAATGGCCGATGTGGAGCTTGCCGGTCGGGCGCATGCCGCTGACGACCCGCTTCTTGCCTTGGAGTGCGGGAGCCTCGCTCCCGTTTTTACCTTCGGGCGCGTTGGCCAAGAGATGCCCCTCCCCCCTGTTTTTTTGTAAACGTTGCAGCTAAAGGAGTTATGCTTCGCGTAAGTCCTTTAGATGGAGCGTTTATGTAAATGTTGCATTTAAAAGAGTTAATTGAGGGCGAAACTGGGCGAGTGGAAGTTTGTTTTTGGGGTGCGTCGGCGTTTGGCCGGAGTACCATATTTTTAAACTGTGAAAATAGTACCATAATAGTTAACAGATGTCAAGGAAAATTTGAAGAGGTGAGCGGGAGCCAGTCCACTTTGTGCTGTAGGCTTTCAACTGGACCTCCCCAAGAGCTCCCTTGCAATGATCGTCCTCTGGATTTCGCTGGTGCCCTCGTAAATTGTGATGACTCGGGCGTCGCGATACATCCGCTCCACATCCGACTCCCGCGAGTACCCCGAACTGCCATGAATCTGGACGGCTTTGGCTACCACCCGGTTGACCATTTCGCTGGCGTAGAGCTTGGCTTTGGAGGCGGCCGCACCTAGCTTCTGCGGATGCGTATCCTTAAGCCAGGCAGCATGATAGACCAGGCCGCGGGCGGCTTCGATCTCGGTTTGCATGTCGGCGAGCATCCATTGAATGGCCTGGAACTCGCTGATGGTCTTGCCGAAGGCGCGGCGGGCTTTGGCGTGCTTCACGGACTCGTCCAAAGCACCTTGGGCAAGACCAAGAGCTTGCGCGGCGATGCCGATGCGGCCGCCGTCGAGAGCGCTGAGAGCAATCT
>JBARCY010000322.1:0-2029 GCA_049794595.1 Candidatus Acidiferrum sp. | reverse complement strand
GGAACTCATCGAACAGGGCGCCAAACGTTTCCTCTCTAGGTCCTTTTGGAAAGATGCGACGCAGCACTTCCAACCGTGTGCGCAACACAGCCCAGTGAGCTTCCCGGCTTTGCCAGTTGAATGGCATTAGAAGCGGTCGGCGGCGCCGGAGACTTCTAGGGGATGCGGTGTGTATTCGCCGGGTTTTTCGCCGCAGAGGCGGGGAGTTGGAAATACTTTGGTGGGATTGCTCAGTTGCAACGGGTCGAAGGCACAGCGGACGCGTTGCATGGTGGCGAGGTCGGGTTCGGCGAACATTTTGGACATCATTTTCTTTTTGTCTTCGCCGACGCCGTGCTCGCCGGTGATGGAGCCGCCGGCGGCGATGCAAATTTCGAGGATGAGATTCGAGAGGGCTTCGGCGGCGTGCTCCTGGCCGGGGATGCGGCGGTCGTAAAGGACCATGGGATGGAGATTGCCGTCGCCGGCGTGGAAGACGTTGGCGACGCGGAGGCCGGCTTCGCGGCTGAGCGCTTCGATTTCGGTGAGCACGCGAGGGAGCGCGGTGCGGGGAATGACGCCATCCTGGACGATGTAGTTGGGGGAGATGCGGGCCATGGCGGCGAAGGCGGCTTTGCGGCCTTTCCAGAAGAGGGCGCGCTCGGCTTCGGATTGCGCTACGCGAATTTCGGAAGCGGAGTGGGCGCGGCAGATTTCGTTGACATCGGCCATTAGGGAGGCGATTTCGGCGACGGGGCCGTCGAGTTCGACGAGGAGGAGCGCGCCACACATCGGATAGTTAGCGTGCACGGCGGCTTCGGAGGCTTGGATGGCGAGCGAGTCCATCATTTCGATGGCGGCAGGCAACATGCCAGCGGCGATGATGCCGCTGACGGCGGCGCCGGCTTCGTTGGTGCTGGGGAAAGCGGCGAGGAGCGTTTGCACGGCTTCGGGCCGCTTGACGATACGGAGAATCATTTTTGTGGCGATGCCGAGAGTGCCTTCGGAGCCGACGAAAACGCCGAGGAGATCGTAGCCGGGAGTGTCGAGAGTTTTTCCGCCGAGATGGACGAGTGAGCCGTCAGGGAGGACAACTTCGAGGCCGAGGACGTGCGTGGTGGTGAAGCCGTATTTGAGGCAGTGGGCGCCGCCGGAATTTTCGGCGACGTTGCCGCCGATGCTGCAGGCGGATTGCGAAGAGGGATCGGGCGCGTAGAAATAGCCTTGCGGGAGAACGCGAGTGGTGACGTCAAGATTGATGACGCCGGGCTCGACGACGACGCGAGCGTTGGGGAGATCGACTTCGAGGATGCGGTTCATGCGCGTGAGGCTGATGACGATGCCGTTTTCGACGGGGAGCGCGCCGCCGCTGAGGCCGGTGCCAGAGCCGCGGGCGACAAAGGGAATTTTTTCGCGATGGCAGAGGCGGAGGATGGCTTGGACTTCGGCGGTGGAATCGGGAAGAAGGACGGCGCGGGGCATCGCGCGGAGATAGGCGAGAGCGTCGCATTCGTAGGTGTGGAGCTCGTCGGGAGAAGTGATCAGGTGGCGAGGACCGACGATGGAGCGGAGTTCGGTAAGGAGGGAGGAATTCATTGTGAATGGAAGAAGGATAGTACGGCGATGGGAGAAAGAGAAGACACGCAGCGCGGAGATTGCGTCTCAAGTTTTATGAGCCAGCTCGCGATGCGGATAGCCAAGGATTGCTGGCGAAGGCGAGCTAAGTTACCGCCGTTTTGCAACTAGCGCGAAGAGGAAGACGTACCTTTCTGCAAGACGGCGATGGACTTTCTATAATTCGTTCGCACTGCACGTGCCGCAAGATGACGGTTACCCAGGGATGCGCTCAAGATTTCTAGCGCGCTCCTGAATAAGACTGATGCGGCAGCTTGCTTACCTTGTGACCGGTAAAGCATGGCCAGATTATTCATCGTCACGGCCACATCGGGATGAGAAGGGCCCAGGACGCGACGCTTGATTCGCAGAGACGAGAGGTAGTGTGCCTCGGCGCGGCTGGGCCGTTCTGTGGCTTGAAAGAGCGCCCCAAGAT
>JBARCY010000321.1:0-3852 GCA_049794595.1 Candidatus Acidiferrum sp. | reverse complement strand
GCGAAAATGTTTCGAGCGCTCCCGATGGCGTGTTTCTGCCGCCGCCAACACCGCGGTGCACCGATCTCATCGTCAAAAAGGCCTGCGACAAAATCGGCATTATTTGTATCCCATCGCGGCTGGCGATCTTGACGCGCTCCGTGAATGGCCGGCTTCCCTGCCACTATTGCGGCCAATGCGGCCGCGGCTGCGTGACGGCTTCGAACTTCAGCTCGAGCCAGGTGATGATTCCGCCGGCGATGAAAACGGGCAAGCTGACCATGATCACCGGCGCGATGGCGCGCGAAATCCTGCTTGGCAAGGACGGCAAAGCGGAAGGCGTCGCTTACATTGATAAAGCCACGCGCACCGAAAAACGCGTGAGCGCCCGGGCTGTCGTTGTCGCCGCGAGCGCGTGTGAATCCGCGCGGCTGCTTCTAAACACCAAATCCTCGCAATTCCCCGATGGGCTCGCCAACTCTTCCGGAGCGGTCGGCAGATATCTTACAGATTCCGTGGGCAGCGATGGTTGGGGCATCATTCCGCGGCTTGAAAAAATGCCGCCGCACAATCACGATGGCGTCGGCGGAATGCACATGTACATCCCGTGGTGGAAATTCGATCGCAAGAATGCTTTTCCCCGCGGCTATCACATTGAGTTTGGCGGCGGGCGCGAGATGCCCGGTATCGGTGAGTTCGATGATCTCTTGCACGAAGAGGAAGGCTACGGCGCCAGTTTGAAAAAGCGCGCCCGGCAGATGTACGGCACCAGCATCGGCCTCTCCGGACGCGGCGAAATGATTCCGAATCCGGACACCTACTGCGAGATCGACCCCGACATCGTCGATAAGTGGGGCATCCCCGTTCTGCGCTTTCATTTCAAGTGGAGCGATTACGAACTGCGCCAGGCCCAGGACATGCAAGAAACTTTTCGCGCCATTATCGAAGCCGCCGGCGGCGAATACAAGGCCAGGACATCCATCCATGGCCAGTATCCCTTTGGCATTGCGGAGGGCGGAAAAATCATCCACGAAGTAGGCACGGCGCGCATGGGCGCCGATCCCAAGACTTCCGTGCTCAACGGCTTCTGCCAGACGCATGACGTGAAAAATTTGTTCGTTACGGATGGTGCGCCGCTCGTCACCAATCCGGACAAGAATCCGACTTTGACGATCATGGCACTCTCCTGGCGTGCCTCGGAATATTTGCTCGATGAAGCCAAGAAGGGCAATTTGTAAGCGCGAAAAAAAATGGGGGACCGGTTATGAGCGAGAACTCCGTATCTCGGCGCGACATCCTGAGAACGCTGGCGGTAGGCGCCGCCGGCGGTTCCGTACTGCAAGTGATTCCCGTGAAGGCGGCGGAGTACGCCCATCAATTAGTCCACAACGAGAAGTCCGCTTCCCCTTCGGGAAAGTACGTGCCGAAGTATTTTCCTTCGCACCAGTACGAGATGCTTACCGCTCTTTGCGACACGATTATCCCGAAGGATGACAAATCAGGAGGAGCCGTGGAAGCTGGCTCGCCGGAATTCATCGACCTGCTTACAAGCGAGAATGAGGAGTATCAGCTCCTACTTGGCGGAGGACTGATGTGGCTGGACGGTTTCTGCTCTGACCGCTATTCGAATCTCTATCTGGAGTGCACTCCGGAGCAGCGCAAAGAGGCGCTGGACCTCATCGCTTTCCGGAAGAACGCAAAGAAGGATCCGAGCTTAAGCCAGGGAGTCCTGTTCTTCGCATTTTTACGCAGAATGACTTGCGACGGCTTCTATACCAGCAAAATCGGCATCGAGGATTTGCAATACATGGGGAACACCGCTCTGCGCGAATTTCCCGGCTGCCCTCCCGTGCCGGAGGCCTAGCTTCCAGCTCACCGGCACGGAGCAGTCTGGTTCAACTGCCTTATTTCCCTGCTTGCACTCAAGCCTTGTGCGGTTTGTCTTCCGAATGTGGCTTGGCTTCCGGATGCGGTTTGGCTTCTGAATGCGGCTTGGCTTGCGAATGCGGCTGGGCTTCCGCTTTAGGTTTGCTTTCGTGCTGTGGTTTGCTCTGCGTGTGAGGCTGGCTCTTCGGCGCGCTGCGGGCCGTTTCCTTTTCGCGAGGCGTCCTGGACACGCTGCTTGCATTGCGAGCAGTAGGACGGTCGTTTCTACTTGATTCGCTGCTTGCATTGTGAGCGGGAGGACGGTCGTTTCTGCTAGATTGGGCAGTGGTGCTCCGGTGCTCGTTCCCGGCGCTTGTGGGGCGGTTGCCTCTATGAGACTCCGCCGCCACGTTTGCATGCTCATTTCCTCGGCTTGTCGGCCGATTGCGCGACGCTCCCGCGGCGACAACTCCATGGCCTGAAAACTCGCCGGGCCTGGCTGTGGCGGCGACGGCCGGTCTGCCATGATTGACGGAATCTCTCAGCGCAGGATTCTCGCTGGCTGCATGCCTGTGCGCGGTTTGCACGGAAGTTGCGCCAACGTGATGCTCGTGTTCCGCTTGCAATTCTCCGTGAGTTGGACGCGCGGTGATTCCGCCTCTCCCACCGTTGAAGCTCACGCGGCTCGCCGTCTCGTTGCGAATGACGCTCCGATCCACGTAGGTGTTGTGAATCACCTCGGTGTTCACGTGCATCACGGCCGTGTTGTACGCAAAAACTCCATGATCCCAGCGTCCGCCAAAGAAGCCGACGCCTCCGTACCCAAATCCATAATTAATTCCGCCGTAGAATCCGACGTGCGGACCCCAGTATCCCGTGTGCCAAAAATAACCGCCGGTGCCCCAACCCCAGTAGCCGGGCGTCCAGAGCAAACCAACTTCGGGCGGCTCAACCCAGGTCCCAGGCACCCAATAATAACCATCCGGCCCATACGCCCAATAGCCCGGCGTCCACAAATATCCCGGCGCGGGACAAATCGGCTGCGCGTAAACAGGCAATGCCGGCGGGCCAATATGCACGGCAATCCCCACGCCGATTTGCGCGGAAGAACGAACGGGCAGGGCCAAAATCGCGAAAGCGGCTAAGATCAATCCAACCATGTGAACTCTTCGCATCTGTGTCTCCCTGGCTTGGGCAACTAATTGTAGTACCCAGGCAATCCGGAGAAGTTGCGAAGCGGTTGACGCGATACGGCCCGAGGACGCTCCCGCTCTGTTGAAAGATATTTGTTTTCAGTGGATTAGACAGCGCAGGGCCATCCTTAGAACGGCTCGGGATAGCTCTACAAATTACATGTAATAAGGTATGGCCGCTGGGGCGGTCCTTCTTACAGCGATTTGATTGTTCCGGACGCCGGATCCCAAGCGACTGCGCTCAGCCGGAAGTAAGATTGGTTCGCCATGTGGCATGCGAGGGCCGCATTGTTCCCAAATACCACGTCTTCCGTAACGGGCTGGCGGCTCTTCACCGACTGGAAATATCTCCAGAGGTGCGGCTTTTCGTCGTCCCACGAGTCGCCGCGATAGCTATATCCCTCCAGGGTTGGCTCTTTCCCCGGGACCGGGTCATGCTCCTTATGCCACTCCGCGACGTATTCATCCCGCATTTTCTGCGGGTAGCCCGAAGTGTAGTAGCTCGGCGCGGAATCTTCGCCGGTTTGCGGATAGTAGTTGATGGCAAACTCCGTGACTTCCAGAATTCCTTTCGAGCCCTGGAAGCGGTAAGTTTCCGGCGTCTCGCAGCCGAGATTCAGCCGCAGATACACTGGAGCGCTTCCGTAGTCGAACAGCGTGGCATGCACATCCGGCATATCCCTACCATCAGGGAATCGCAGAATCGCGCCGAGCGCCATCGCCTTCTTTGGCGGCGCATTCCAGCCAAGCATGAAGTTCATGCCACTTACCAGGTGCACCAAGAGGTCGCCGGCCAGCCCCGTCCCATATTCTC
>JBARCY010000320.1:0-6183 GCA_049794595.1 Candidatus Acidiferrum sp. | reverse complement strand
CTCTCCTCGCGCGCTCCCGGGCGCAGCCTGGCCATCCAGATCCGCCAAGCTCTGCTGCTCGGTCTTGCCTACAACCTCTACCGCCTCAGGCCCACCCCACGCCTGTAGGATGTCAACAGAGCCATCAACATTTGCGGACGGCTCGTAAGGACTGATTCTAAAAGACTTACTTGCACGGGAGTCCTGTTGCTTTCTTTAGTGATTCTTTGCGTCCTATGCTGCTCTTACAGGTGTCCCAGCTCGGAATGGCGCACTGCAAAAAACGAAAGAGCGGCAGACAGTCTGCCGCTCTTCGCAAGTTATAGATTTACCTCCGAAAACAATAGCAAGCGCTGTGGGGGGAGTCAATTAAAATCGGGCTCAATTATAAGCCGTTATGGAGCAGTGGGTTGCGGATGGTCGAATAGGGGGCATATAGAAAGGAGAGGTCAAGACCCGCAACCTGAGAGCATACAGGGATGCAGCACCCCGCCTGCCATTCGGTCGCCCTGAGCGTAGTGTTGTGCTTCGGGAATGGAAAAGCGCGACGGACTCAAAAAGGCGTCGCGCTTTTCAGGGATCGAATGGAGTGCATCTGATACTGGCGAATCCCCCTAGCGTTAGCTACCAGAGCGCGCCGAGAGGTTTCAGGGAGACAAGAAGCACGCACAAGGATTCTCTCGCAGAGTTCTTGTGGAGCGCAGTTCAATACAGCACAGAATCGCCTTGGCTAGCAGCGAATGGAACGAAATTTCACGACAATTCATGGTCGGGCGGTGCACCCGGCGCGTGATTAACCCGTTGAAGTGCGGGAAACGACAGTCGCAAAGTCAAAACCCGCACCCTTGAAAACCCACAAGGGTTGCGGCACCCCTCCTGCCTCTCAGCCACCCGCCGTACCAGGGCAGCAGCCCGACATGAAGCGAGCGGTTACGCCCCTGAGATCCACGTCGAGGATTGACATAGCCCGATCGGCGATGGCCGCCGGCACGCCATAGTGAGCCTGAGCAATTCCGCCGGTGATGCAGGCCAGCGTGTCGCTGTCTCCTCCAAGCGATATCGCGTTTCGGATGGCATCCTCGAAATCCGTTGATTCGAGGAAGCACACGATCGCCTGAGGAACCGTGTCTTGGCATGACTCGTTAAACCGGTATGTGGGTCTAATCTCATCCGCACTTCGGGATAAATCATAGTGAAAGGTTGCCGCCGTGTACTGTCGGATGCCGGCTTTCGTACTTCCTGTCCTCGCTAGGAAGATCGCGGCTGCGGTTGCTTGCGCGCCCTTGATCCCTTCTGAGTGATTGTGAGTGACGCCGGTGTATTCAACCGCCCGGAGCAGCACTTCGTCTAAAGTGTTGAACGCAAACCCAACCGAACTGATGCGCATAGCGGCGCCATTGCCCCAGCTATTGTAAGGCTGGCCTTCGGGAGCTTGCTCCCAGCGGTGAAAAAAGCCTCCGTAGCCTGCGTCTGGATAACGCCGATAGTAGGACTTCATCAGGGAGACATAGTCGGTGCCGGTCAGGATCGATTCGGCCAGGGCAACGGTGAAGACTGTATCGTCAGTGAAGCAGCAATCCGGGCTGAACAGATCGAACTGCTTGGTCTTGATGTTGTTCCACTCGTAGACCGACTGTCGAGCGTTGTGACTCTCCCAGTAAATAGCCATTCCAAGGCGTCGACAAAGGAACTTTTACCTGTGCCGTTTTCGCCAAATAGAAGAACGGACTTGCCATCAAAGATTAGCGATCTCTGATTGTTAATTCCTCTGAATCCTCGGACGTCAAGGCGTAGTATCTGCGGCATCTGTTTCTCCGGCCACGCGGCAGGCTTCGAAAATCTCTTTACTGTCTGCGAGTCTACCGTGTTCCCACGCTTGCCTGAGCCGCTGAAGAACTGGTTTTGGAAATGTCGGGTCGTCGGCTAACTTCTGGAAAAACCTCTCTAGCACTCGCTCCTCTGGCGCTTTTGCGGGGTGCATCAAAGGTCTCCCTCAGTGCAGTTGCTACTCTTTCCTCTACAAAATGGGAACTTCAAATGTCGCTAGTCTATCACTTCGAAGGCCGGGGAAGCGTGGGGTGCAAAAGAAGAAGCAAAGGAAAAGATGACGAATTCATCCAGAGAAAACCACGGGGCCAGCGGTTCTTCTGCATTGGACTCCGGAGACGGAGAGAGATTTCTCTCTTCGCAAGCCGACCAGTTCGCAGGAGCGAAATGACGGCGGGGCGGCCAGCGGCGTAACTGGGAATTCGGATCTAAGAATGGAGGAAGAATTCTTGTTGGCTTAATGTGAGGAGAGGTAGCATCTATAGCCATTGAGGGGGAGTGTCCAAGTGGAATCCGTGTCCGCAGAAGCACCAGCAGCACAGGCGACGATAACGATTCGGCGGACGTCAAACGAGGACGTGCAACAACGGCAAATTATCGTGAAGTTGGATGGAGAGACCGTCGGAGAATTGTTTTACGGGGACACGATTTCGGTGCCAGCTTCGGCGGGGCACCATAAGTTGCAGGTGGACAATACGTGGAATTGGAAGACGGTGGAACTGGATGTGGCGGCGGGCGAGCACTTGAAGTTTCAAACGATGAGCAAGGCGGGGCGGCTTACCTGGTTTTTGGTGAGTCTGTTTGGGGCTGGGCCTATTTACGTGTCGATCAAGCGGGAGGAGTGAGGAAGGCGGCGATCTTGCGATGTGGTTGTCATAAGGTGAAGGAGCGGCTGGAACAGAGTGGCGTTATGCGTCGAAACAGGAGGAGGAGAGAGCATGTCACAGAAAACTGTGGTGAGGTCGATGATCGCGGCAGTGATTGCGATTGGCGGGTTGGCCATCGCGCGGGCGCAAACGCAGGCGCCCCTGCCGTATGGCGCAAATGTGAGCTTGGAGAACGCGAGAAAAGTGGCCGCGCCAGCGCTGGTGGAAGCGGAGAAAAATCACTGGAATATGGCGGTGGCGATCGTCGATACGAGCGGGAATTTGGTTTATTACGAAAAAATGGACAACACGCAGTTGGGCAGCGCGAATTTTGCGATAGACAAGGCAAGGTCGGCGGTGCTTTACAAGCGGCCGACGAAAGCGTTTCAGGATGCCTTAGCGGCGGGAGGAGAGGGGTTGCGAGTTTTGAAGTTGAGAGATGCGGTGCCGGTCGAGGGCGGGATACCGCTGGTGATGGACGGGAAGATCGTGGGGGCAATCGGCGTGTCTGGGGCGGCGAGCGCACAAGACGCGCAATGCGCCAAAGCGGGAGCGGATGTATTGAAGTAACGGGCTCGGGGCGAGAATTTATTTATTGAATTTTTTCTCGGCAAGGGCAATAGCCGATTCGACTACTTTGTCGATGCGGCGTGTGCGGGCATCGGGCGAGCGATAGTAGAAGATGGCGATTAGCTGCCCGCGGCGCTGCAGTGGAGACATGAGGTTCCATCCTTCGAGGGCGCGGGGATCGCGCGTGAATGCCAACTTCAGAGCGGGAGGGAGTTCGCGCTCGGCTTCCATTGCGGAGAGAAGCTGTTCGGCGACTTGCTCGGCGCGGCGGACGCGGGAGGCGGGGTTTTTTGGCTGGGTGATCCAGTCCGAGAGCCACTTGCGAATGGAATAGTTCAGAGTAGCGAACCAGCGGCGGAAGGCGGAGTCCTCGGCGAGGATGTGTTTGAGTTCGACAGGGATGGCGATGACGCGCTCCGCAGTGTCGGGTTCGAGGAAGAATTGCGCTGTCGTGCCTTCGACCGCGTGAGCAGCGGCCTGCATTTTCTTGTTTACGAGCAGAAAGTGTTCGCCCTTGCGCGTGGGAAAAAGCGAGGTGCGAAAGGCGAAGCCGTTGATTTCACCTTTCACGCGAAACGTGCCGCGCGTTCCCCAGGTTTTCTGGACGCTGAACGGAATGCGGATGATGACCCAGCCGAGATTGGAGCGGAGGCGCTCGAGCGTGGCTTCGAAGGACTTTCTGACAAGCTTGAGCGGAGCCTTGGGTTTTTGATTTGGTTTCGATTTCGGCTTCATCGCGTCACCGCACTGAACTCGCGGGATTTTAGTATGAGCGGCGAAAAGCGGCGAGCTACTTTTGCGGCTCAGGCCCCTGCGACTGGGACTTGACCGCGACGCCGGAGCCTTCCTTCAGAGTGTGAATCGAATCGACAGCGAGATTGATAAAATTTTCAGCGAGGCCGCTAGGCCAGCGGATTTGCACCGAATCGAGTTTGGTGGCAGAGCCGAGGCCGAAGTGGACGCGCATGTCGCTGTTGGAATCGTAGCTGGAGCCGCTGCGGACTTCGTCGACGAAGAGGCGGGCGCCGGCTTTCATGGTGATGCGGGCGCCGATGGCGTCTCTAGAGGACGCATAGGAGGTAGAGGGAATAAAGGAAGTAAAGGATGAAGAGGGAAGCGGATGCGGTGCTTGTGGGGTAAGCGTCGGCGCTGAAGTCGGATTTTGTCTGTGCGAAGGCGTTGCGTACGAAGAGCCGATTAGATGGAAGGCGATCCAGTGATTGGGGGTGCTGACGTCGTCGACGAGCAGGCTGGGCGGGGCGTTCATGTTGCTGATGACGACGGAGAGTTGGCCGTCGTTCCATAGATCGCCGATAGCTAAGCCGCGCGAGGATTGCGCGGTGGTTATACCTGGACCTGCGTCGGCGGAGATGTCGGTGAAAGTGCCATTGCCGTTGTTGTGATAGAGAATGCGCGGTTCCTGGAAGGTGCTGCCGAGATGCTGGCTGTCGACTTCGGGATAGACGTGGCCGTTGACGAGGAGGAGATCAGGCCAGCCGTCGTTGTCGAAGTCGAAGAACATCGTGCCCCAGCCGAGATATTTGGTGTTGAGGCCGAGGCCGGCGGGATAGGTGACGTCGTCGAAAGTGCCGTTGCCATTGTTGCGATAGAGCGTGGAGGTGTCGTCAGAGAAATTGGTTTTGAAGATGTCGAGATGGCCGTCGCCATTGTAGTCGGCGACGGTTGAGCCCATGCCGGCTTGAGCGCGGCCATCGTCATTGAAAGCGGCGCCGGCGGTGATGGCGACGTCGGTGAAGGTGCCGTCGCGATTGTTATGGTAGAGAATGCTGGCGGTGCTGTCGCAGGCAACGAAAATGTCAGGCCAGCCATCGTCGTCATAGTCGAGAGTGGAGACGCTGAGGGAGTAGTGGCCGTCGGCCTGATCGATGTGGGATTTTGCGGAGACATCTTCAAAAGTGCCGTCGCCGCGATTGTGATAGAGGATGTTTTTTGCGGGAGGGAGGCCGCGCGGGCCGCACATCACGGGGACGCCCTTCCACATGCAGGAGGGTCGATCGCCTGGAGCTGGAGCGGTGGAGAGATCGAAGTCGACGTAATTCGCGATCATGAGATCGAGATGACCGTCGCGGTCGTAATCGACGAAGGCGCAGCCGTTGCCCCAGGATTTGCCGGAGCCTGCGACGCCGGCTTTTTCGCTTACGTCGGTGAAAGTGCCATCACCGTTGTTGTGATAGAGGACGTTTTTTCCGTAGTAGGTGACGTAGAGATCTTCCCAGCCGTCGTTATCGTAATCGCCGACGCAGACACCCTGGCCCCAACCGGTGTGAGTGAGGCCGGCTTTTTGCGTGACATCGGTGAAAGTGCCGTCATGATTGTTATGGTAGAGATGGCTGGTGGGGGGTGCGGTAGATGGGGATGGATCGAGAGTGGTGCCGTTGACGATGAAGATGTCGGGCCAGCCATCGTTGTCGTAGTCGAAGATGGCGACGCCGGTTCCGGTGGTTTCGATGATGTATTTCTTGGTGTTCACGCCGCCGAAGACTTCGGTGGCATGGAGGCCGGCTTTTTGTGCGATGTCGGTGAAGTGCGCGATAGGTTTGAGCGTGGTTTTGGGAAGCTGTGCGGCGCCAACGAGAAGAGAAACAGGCAGAAGCAGAGTAAGAAAAGTCCAAGAGCGTTTGAAGGGGAGATGCGAACGATGGGTCGGACCGGAAATCATGAACTCTTGGCATACTAAGGTGCGGGTACAGCAGGGTCAAGGCGAAGGGGTGAGCGAGGGCTTCGCGAGGGTTGTCTGGGAAATTGTGACGGAGTTTAGATACGGGCGATTTATCTTGGAAAATATTACGGCATTTGACGTGGGTTCACAAAACTTTCATCGTGGGTTGCACGCTGGGCTAAGAATAGGCGCGGTTGCCGGGGCGCTTGTGTTTTTTTGTGTCAGCGCGCGGGCGCAGAGGGAAAATTCGAAGACAAGCGC
>JBARCY010000319.1:0-6903 GCA_049794595.1 Candidatus Acidiferrum sp. | reverse complement strand
TGCGCCGACCAAAAGAAGCACAGCCAGCGCCATCTCCGATACCACCAGGATTCCGCGGAGCCGGCGGGTGCCTCTCGCCGCCGAAGTACTTTGTCCAGTTTCCTTCAGCGTCCCATGCAAATTCGTGCGGCCCACTTGCCAGGCGGGAGCAAGTCCGAAAATGATGCCCGTCAGTAAGGGAATGCCGAGTGTGAATCCGAGAACCAGCGGATCGACGCGGACCTCGTCCATTCTCGGGATGTTGTCGGGTCGAAAGCATGAAGAGCGTACACACCCCAGTAGGCAATACAGAGACCGAGCACGCCTCCCAGCGCCGCGTACACCATGCTCTCGGTCAGAAGTTGACGAACGATCCGCGCGCGGCCAGCCCCCATGGCGGCGCGGATGGAGAGCTCCTTTTCGCGCGCCGAAGCCCGCGTCAGCAGCAGGTTCGCTACGTTGACACAAGCAATCAGCAGAACGAAAGCCACCGCGCCCAGGAGAACCAGAAGCGCAGGCCGGATACCGCCGACAATTTGTTCTTTCATGGGAACGACGAACATCCCCCAGCCGCCGGCCGCGCTGTAATTATTGGGATTTTCGCGCGCGAGCTGCGCGGCGAAGCGGTCCATTTCCGCGGACGCTTGTGCCAAGGTAACGCCCGGCTTCAATCGCGCCGTAACCCTCAAGTAATGCGAGCCGCGATCCTGCGGCTTCAAGCGGTCGAGGCCGAGTGGAACCCACAGGTCTTGTTTGCCGCCCAGAGAGAAATCCTTGCGGAGCACTCCGACAATGGCATACGGCTGGCCGTCAAGCTGCATGGACTTGCCCACGATCTTTGGGTCGCCGCCAAACAAGCTCTTCCAAAGCGCGAAACTCAGTAGCGCTTCGTGATCGTGGCCCGGCTGGTCTTCATCCTCGGTGAAGGTCCTGCCAAGTTCCGTTTGGACGCCAAGAATCTGGAAGAGAGTTGCGGTGGCGGCGGGGGCGGAAACTTGCACGGGAGGTGCGTCGCTGCTGGTTAAATTGGCGCCGTTGCCCAAGGCATAGGCGCCAATCTCGGAAAAGGATTGCTGGCGATTGCGCAAGTCCCAATATTCAGGCTCCGATACCCCGAGGCGCGGAATCCCTTCATTTTCGAACTTTCCCCACACGTTGACGAGCGCGGCGGAATCTTTGTAAGCCAGCGGCCGAAGAAGCACGGCGTTGACAACCGAAAAAATGGCCGTGTTCGCCCCGATGCCCAGTGTCAGCGTCAGTACAACAACGAGGCTGAACCCCGGACTCTTCATCATCATCCGGATTGCAATCTTAATGTTTTGAAGGAGCGTTCCCATAGCGCTTCGAATCTCTTTGCGAAGAACGCAAGATAAGCCGTGCGCTTTGTCGAGCATGTGCCGGTCCAGCTTCCTCTTTCTCTATTTCGCTGATCTCACATGGCTTATTGAGATTGTCAAACCTGGTGTTCATGCCAGATGTCCGCCCGCGGGATGCCCCGTTCCGCAAACGGACAGGTCGCAAATCGTCCAAGCCACGCAATCCATCTGGATCTGAGACAGTCGTCAGTTCGCACCGCCCGCCCCTGCGGTCCGCAACCTTTCGCCGTCAAATCCCAATTTGCAGCTGTAGACGTGTTGTAGACTTTCTCTTCGTGAACCTGGATCAAGAGCCCGTCCGGGTTGGCACAACGAACGAGTGGGTGGACCACGAGACCATGAGCGTTGAACAGCGTTTTGCCGTTTATCCGAGTTTGCGAGACCAGTTGGTCCTCATCACCGGTGGAGCATCGGGCATCGGCGCCTCAATCGTCGAGCAGTTCGCTTCCCAGGGTTCTCAAGTCGTTTTCCTTGATATAGATAATAAAAACGCCGATCAACTGGTCGCCGGGCTTTCCACGAAGTGTTCGCACGCTCCTATCTTCATGCCTTGCGATCTAACGGATATTCCCGTCCTCCGCGCCGCGGTCGCCGAGATCGAAGCGCGTCACGGCGCAATCCGCGTCCTTGTAAATAACGCCGGAAACGATGCTCGCCATTCCCTCGAGGAAGTAACACCGGACTATTGGGATCGCGCGATGGCCGTGAATCTTCGCCATCAATTCTTCGCCACGCAAGCCGTCGTCCCTGCGATGAAGAAGGCTTGCCAAGGCTCCGTAATCAACTTGAGCTCGATCAGTTGGATTATTCCCTCGACTGGCTTGCCGGTATACATCTCAGCAAAGGCCGCCATCGTCGGCCTCACGCGCACCCTCGCCCATGAACTCGGCCCGCACAACATTCGCGTAAACGCCGTCCTTCCTGGTGCAATCCTGACGGAACGCCAGAAGCAATTGTGGTTCACCGAGGAGTACCGCGCAGAAATTCTTAGCAATCAAGCTCTCAAGAGGATGATCTTGCCGGAAGAAGTCGCACGCCTCGTGCTCTTCCTCGCTTCCGACGACAGCGCCGCGATCACAAATCAAAGCTACATAATCGATGGCGGCTGGGTTTGAGCTCCGCGGATCATCTCTACACCATTTGGAAATCCGGTTAGCGAGTCACACAGGAAAAACTCGGCCGCAACCGCCCTTTTGTGTATATTTTACAGCCGACAAATTTCCGCCTGCCGCTTTTCAAACTCCGTGGATCTCTCCGGAGTCATCCACGTCGATCGATACCGCGCGCGACACTTTCGGCAGCCCCGGCATCAACATGATATTGCCCGCGATGACCACCACAAATCCTGCCCCTGCCGAGAGCGACGCATCTGTCACATGCAAAGTCCACCCCGTTGGAGCGCCGAAAATTTTGGGATTGTCCGTGAAGGAATACTGCGTTGTCGCCATGCAAACCGGCAGTCTCTCAAACCCCCACTCCGAGAACTGCCGCAGTTTGGCCATGGCTTGCTCGCTGAAGTTGACGTCGCCCGCCCCATATATTTTTCGCGCAACCTTTTCAATCTTGTCGACGAGCGGCTCCTCGAGCTCGTACGCCGCTCGCACTACAGGAGCCGGATTCTTGGCGATCAGCTCCACCACTTTTTCCGCCAGCTCTTTTGCTCCTGGCCCGCCCTTCGTAAAAGCTTCCGAAAGCGCGGTCGGCGTCGCATGCTCAGCGCAATAATCTTTCAGACGTTTCAAGTCCGCGTCCGTGTCATTCGGAAAACGGTTGATCGCCGCGATGGTCGGCACTCCAAACCCCTTGACGTTGTCGATGTGTTTCCCCAGGTTGGGTAAACCGCGTTCCAGATCACCTTCGCCTTGATTCCGGATGCTTTGCACGGTGGTCACAACAACCGCCGCCGAGGGCGTGATGCCCCATTGCTGCATCACAATATCGAAATATTTTTCGCCGCCAAGATCTGCCGCAAACCCCGCTTCATTTACGACGTAGTCGGCAAGCCTAAGTCCCATCATTTGAGAGACCACGCTGCTTGTTCCGTGCGCGATATTGCCAAACGGTCCGGCGTGCACGAATGCCGGCGTTCCGTCCGTGGTCTGCACGAGATTAGGAAGCATGGCATCCGCAAGCAGCGCCATCATTCCGCCGGTCGCTTCGAGGTCCCGAGCGCGCACCGGTTTCCCATTGCGCGTCGCGCCAATCACCATGGCGTCCAGCCGCCGCCGCAGATCCTTCAAATCCTTCGCCAGCGCGACAATGGCCATGATCTCGGAGGCCGCGGTGATTACAAATCCGGTCCTGCGTCCACCGCCCTCCTTTTTGCTGTCGAGCGAAATCGCGATCCGGCGCAATGCGCGATCGTTCATGTCCAGCGCCCGGGGCCACGTAATCCGCTCAGGGTCCAGATTTAGATCGTTGCCGTGGAAAAGATGCGCATCGATGAGTGCGGCGAGAAGATTGTTCGCGGAAGAAATAGCATGAAAATCCCCGTGAAAATGTAAATTGATTTTCGCGCTCGGCTCAATCTGGGAAAGTCCGCCGCCCGCTGCGCCGCCTTTCATGCCGAATACCGGGCCGAGCGAAGGTTCTCGAGAAGTGATGACCACTTTTTTCCCGAGCAGCGCAAGCCCCTGCGTCAGCCCAATGGCGGTTACCGTTTTGCCTTCTCCTGAGACGGTAGGAGTCGTCCCCGTCACCAGGATCAATTTCCCGCGCGGTTCAAAAGCGGGATCGGCGAGCAGTTCTAGGCGAACCTTGGCCCCGTAGGCCCCAACTTGTTCGACGTACTTCTCTGGAATTCCTAGTTTCGCGGCTATGGCCTGAATCGGCAGCAACGCTTTTTGCATGATGGAGTCGAATCGCGATCAGTAATTTGGGTCACCCTCACAGATTATCACACCAGTCCCAGGCGCACATTTTTGCCCTGTTTTTCCATGACATTTCGTTGCCTTTAGCGTATTCTATTGTTTGAGTAATACTGCCTGCCGTTTCTGTAGCGCCAGCACCCTTGCTGGCGTTTTTGTTTTGGCATCAAGCCTTGTCCCTAAGCTCTTTAGAATCCGCACTTACAAGAAAAACAGGGGGAGGGTAGCGCAACAGTCCGCCTTCCAAGTTCACCAGTGGGCCGTCTGAGACCAGCTTGTTGTTCGATATTTCGTAGATTTTCAATCAATACCCGATTGTTGTACGATAGCGCTCTGCTTTAGGAGGACCCCATGGCCATCACTTTCATCCTGAACGGAAAATCCCAAACCGTAGACGTTAGCCCCGACATGCCCCTTCTCTGGGTGTTGCGCGACACCCTGGATATGACCGGCACAAAGTTTGGTTGCGGCATCATGCAATGCGGCGCCTGCACCGTCCACATCGATGGGCAGGCCTCGCGTTCCTGCATGTTGCCGATCGCCAACGTCTCCGGCAAAAAAGTCACCACCATCGAAGGACTTTCCGACGACGGCACCCACCCCGTCCAAAGAGCCTGGATCGAAGAAGACGTTCCGCAGTGCGGCTATTGCCAGTCCGGACAAATCATGTCCGCTGTCGCTCTGCTCGAGAAAAAACCCCATCCCACCGACGCCGATATCGACGATGCCATGAGCGGCAACATCTGCCGCTGCGGTACGTATCAACGAATCCGTAAGGCCATCCATCGCGCCGCGGGCGCGCCAGCCCAAAAGTCATGATCTCCGTCTAAGAGTTTGTTCTGTAGCTTCGCGAAAATCTTCCGCAGGAGTCAGGCCATGGCAACTTATCTTTCCGCCGAGCCTCAAATCTTGAACCGCCGCGCTTTCCTGAAAACAAGCGCCGCGGGCGGTGCCGCCCTGCTCATCGGATTTCATCTGCCCGCGCACGCTTCTTCCGACCCCGCGCAGCAGCAAGAAAAGCCGCCCATCAATCCCTTGAATGCATGGGTGCGCATCACTCACGATAACCGCGTCACGCTCATTCTCGCCAAGTCCGAGATGGGCCAGGGCATCATGACCGCCCTGCCCATGATCCTCGCGGAAGAGCTCTGTCTCAACTGGCAGAATGTGCACATCGAGCAAGCCCCCACCGATCCAAAAATCTATGACCTCGGCACCGGCGGAAGCGGCAGCATCGCCGGTTCTTGGCTGCCACTGCGCCAGGCCGGCGCCGCCGCGCGCGAAATGCTTATTGCCGCGGCCGCCAAGAAATGGGAAGTCGGCGCCGACACTTGCAAAGCGGAAAACGGCTACGTCGTTCACGGACATCCCGAGCGCTCTTACACCTACGGCGAACTTGCCGCCGACGCCGCGCGTCTTCCCATTCCAAATTTCAATACCGTTCCTCTAAAAAATTCCCGTGACTTTAGCATCGTGGGCCACGATACGCATCGCGTCGACGCCGCCGAAAAGGCGACTGGAAAGGCAATTTACGGCATCGATGCTCGCCCCGCCGGCCTGCTCTATGCCGTCATCGCGCGTTGTCCGGTCTTCTATGGAAAGGTTGCCTCCTTCGACGTCGCCAAAGCGAAAGCCGTTCCGGGCGTGCGCGACGTTTTCCAGATCGCAACCAGCGGAAGAGGCGCATCAACAAACGGCGGCGTGGCCGTTCTAGCAGAAAATTCCTGGGCCGCTATCCAGGGCCGCAAAGCTCTCGAAGTGAAATGGGACGAAGGCCCGGCTGCGAACGAATCCTCTGTAGAATTGCACAACGAATTCATCGCCAACGCCGCCAAGCCGGGCGGGATCGTCCGCAACGATGGCAATGCCGATTCCGCACTCGCTGCCGCATCGAAAAAAATCGAAGCCATTTACGAACTCCCCTTCGCGGCGCACGCCTGCATGGAACCGATGAACTGCACCGTGCACATTCAATCCGACCGCGCCGAGGCCTGGGTTCCCACGCAAGCTCCGCAATGGGCGCAAGCCGTCATCGCCGAAGCCGCGAAGCTTCCTCCCGAAAAGGTTACCGTGCACACGACGCTGATGGGAGGCGGCTTCGGCCGGCGCTATCAAGCCGACTTCGTGATGGAAGCCGCGCAAGTCGCGAAAGCGGCGGGCAAACCTGTGATGGTCCTCTGGACCCGCGAAGACGACATGCACCACGACTTCTATCGTCCCGCCTCCTATCATAAATTCCAAGGCGCGTTGGACGAGAGCGGCAACCTAAGCGCCTGGAAACATTTCCAGACTTCCACCTCCATCGCTTCCAAGTGGAGCGCCGAAGGCGAAAAAGACTCTGGAAAAGGCGAGTTCGGAACCGGCGCCACGATCCCCTACAGCACTCCGAACATCCGCATCGAGTACACGCTGGCGCATTCCAGCGCGCCTCGCGCGTGGTGGCGTTCCGTCGAGCACTCCAGCAGTGGCTTCGTGGTCGAAACTTTTGTCGATGAGCTTGCCGCCGCGGCGGGGCAAGATCCCTACGAGTTTCGCCTCAAACTCATCGGTGACCCGCGAAAGCTTCCGCAATTTACCGGCGGTCCGGACGATCCCCCGCTGAATACGGCGCGCCTGAAGGCCGTTATGCAGCTCGCCGCGGAGAAAGCCCGTTGGGACAAGCCGCTGCCTGATGGTGAAGG
>JBARCY010000318.1:0-3186 GCA_049794595.1 Candidatus Acidiferrum sp. | reverse complement strand
GGCGCGACGATATCTTTCAGCTTGGGCTTGACCTGAATAGCCGCGAGGCTGGAGGCATCCCACCCGCCGCCGAGCGCTTTGACAAGAAGAACGCTGGTCACCAGGCGCTGTCCTTGAATGACCGCGGCTTCCTGCTCGTTGATGAGCAAGTTTTGCTGTGCTGTGACTACATCCAGGTAGCTGACGAGGCCGCCTTTGTAGCGATCCTCGGAAAGGTCCAGAGTGCGGCGCGCGGCATCCACGGCAAGTTGCTGCGTATCGCGCGCCTTCTCAAGAACAGTGAGTCCGGTGACGTCGTCCTGGACTTCCTGAAAGGCGGCGAGGACGGACTGGCGATAGTTCGCGACGGTTACGTCGTAGCCGGATTTCGCAAACTCAACCTGAGCGCGGCGTGCTCCGCCGGTGAAGATACTTTCGGCCACGTTTGCACCCAGCGCCCAGAAGGTGCTCGAAACGTTGGCCAGCTTCAGGATGTCGGCGGCTTGCCAGCCGCCATTGCCAAACAGGTTCAGGGAAGGATAGTACGCCGCCTTCGCAATGCCGATTTGCGCATTGGCGACCGCCATTTGGCGTTCGGCTGCGGCGATATCCGGACGCCTCTCGAGCAAATCAGAAGGAAGGCCGAGATCGATCGACGGGGGCTCGGCGCTCAGTTCTCTGTTCGGAATGTGAAAGTCCGGAGCGGGTTTGCCGACGAGCACGGCAATCGCATCCTCAAACTGTTTGCGTTGCTGGAGGAGGAGAGTGGCTTGCGTGCGCGTTGTTTGTAGCAGGGTTTCTTCTTGAGCGACATCGAGCCCGGAAGCGACGCCGCCCTTGTGGCGTGAATCGACGAGTTCCAATCCTCGGCGCAGCGTTTCCACCGTGCGATTGAGTATTCCCAGCTCGGATTCGAGCTGGCGGAGAGTGAAATAATCGCCCGCGAGATCCGCGGTGATGACCAGACGGACATTTTCGAGGTCCGCGGCGCTGGCCTGATAAGAAGCTTCCGCCGCTTCAATGGTCCTGCGCCGCTGGCCGAAAAGGTCCACTTCGTAGCCGGCCGTAAACGGCAACGTGAACGCGTTTTGCGTTACAGGCTCCAGAGGGCCAATAGCGCCGCTCGGCGGCCGGTTGCCGGAAAGTCGCTGACGCTCGGCAGCCGGCGAAACACCAAAGGTGGGGAAATCTGTCGCAACCTGAAGAGCAGCTGCGGCGCGCGCTTGATGATAATTTCCAATCGCGGCTTGCAGGGTTTGGTTCGCCGCGAGGGCGTCTTTTTCCAGGCTATTTAATTCGTCGTCGTGAAAAACGCCCCACCATTCTCCCTTGGCAACAGTGTCTTTGGGATCGCTTTGCCGCCAGGGCGCTTGCACATCCCACTTCGCGCTAGTTGGGGCCGTTGCGCGTGCATAGTTTGGCCCAACGGTGCACCCAGCCAGCGGCGAAATCAGAGAGGCTACAAACGCGCAAAGCAGCAGAGGCTTTCTATCGAGCATTACCGCTTGGCTCCTGGCGCTCCATTCGTGGCGGGAGCTTTCGATTGCGGGGCGGAGGCCGGGGCTTCACCGGCGTTCGGCCGCTCGGGAGGGGGAGCCTGCGCGACTTCCTTGACGTGTACGCTCTCATCATCGTTGATGGAGTCAGGAGGATTGACCACAATCCAATCGTTCGGCTGAAGGCCCTGCAAAACTTCCAAAGTTGTGCCGAAGTCTCGCCCAATTGTCAGAGCGCGGAGATGAGCCTTATGATTGGCGTCCACGACCACAGCGCGCAAGCCTTCCGAGCGAAAGAGCAGCGCATTCACCGGCACTTGCACTCGAGAGGCCGCGACCTTTACTTGCAGGTGCGCTTGAGCGTAACCTCCGGGGAAGAGCAAGCCGTTCCGATTGGGCACGTCGACTTCCGTTAAAAGCGTTCGGGTATTGGGATCGATTGCTTCGGCGGTGCGCACGACTTTTCCCTGGAAATTCTGGCCGGGATATTGCGCCAGCTCAAGATAGGCCCCAAGTCCCGCGCGGACGGAAGGCGAATACATTTCCGGCACATTGACATAAACGCGAATGGGATCCGTCTGGGCGAGCGTGAAAAGCTCCTGCTGCGCGCCGCCGTTGCCGGCGTTAATCAGAGTGCCGATGTCGATGTTGCGGCGCGTGATGACTCCGCTGAAAGGCGCATACACGTGTTTGAAGGATTCCAATTCTTCGAGCCGGCGCACATTGGCTTCCGAGGACTTCACGGTTGCCGCTTTCGCTTCGTAGTCGCCGACGGCGTTATCGACTTCCTGCTTGGAAACGCCATCCGTTTTGATGAGGTCCTGATAGCGTTTCGCGGTAATTCTGGAAAGATTCGCATTCGCTTGCGCGGTGTTTAGGTCGGCGCGGGATTGCGAAAGCTGCTGATCGACTTCCGGCGTATCAATATCCGCCAAGAGTTCGCCCTTCGGCACGCGGCTCCCGATATCGTGATACCACTTTCGCAGATAACCGTTGGTGCGGGCATAGATGGGCGATTCCACAAACGCCTCGAGGGTGCCCGGCAGCACCAGATCTTCCTGAGCTACCTCGCTCGTAGGATGGATGATCGCAACTGTGGGAACAGCCAGCGTTTCGGTTTCTTCGGCCAGGGCATGGTATTGCGCGCGACGCTGGAACAAGGTGAACGCACCCAAGACTACCAGCACGATGACAGCGCCAATAAAAAACTTGAACAGCCCCTTGCCAGCCACCGGCTGCTGCCCTCCGTGCTCAGGTTCCATCTGTGATCCGCCTTCCGCCATTTTCCGTCACTTCCTCATTTCTGCAATTCTTCCCGGCTCAGGCCAGTGTTGGAGACGGTGATCCGCCGGGACGTCTTCTCCGCTCACGCCGTCCATGAATCATGGAGAACACGCACGGCACAAAAAACAATGTTGCAAAAGTGGCGAAGATCAGTCCGCCAATCACCGCGCGGCCCAGGGGAGCGTTTTGTTCGCCACCCTCTCCGAGCCCTATGGCCATGGGGACCATGCCGATGATCATGGCGAGCGCGGTCATGAGCACGGGGCGCATGCGCACAAAGCCCGCTTGCAGAGCGGCCTCGCGCGCGGACTTTCCTTCGCTCAACTGTTCCCGCGCGAACGAAACCATCAGAATGCTGTTGGCCGTGGCCACACCCATGCACATGATCGCGCCGGTGAGCGAAGGCACGCTGAGAGTGGTATGCGTC
>JBARCY010000317.1:0-18889 GCA_049794595.1 Candidatus Acidiferrum sp. | reverse complement strand
CAGGGCGCGATAAACAACCCCCATGCCTCCGCCGCCAAGCTTTTCCAGGACGGCGTAATGGGAGATCGTGCGCCCGGTAATGGAGGAAGTATCTGGCACTTGCCCCGGAGTTTACTCCAGCCCTTTCGCACGGGCAATCGCGCGGAAAGCTCATCGCCGCGCCAACCAAGTGCCGATGTGCGAAAAGTCGCGGTGAAGCGCCAAGGCGACATCACTTCACCGATAACCGCTGCCGGTTCAACGGGACGTATTCCAAATCGGCGCAGTTTTTCGCCTTCGTGCCCCGAATTTATCAGGGGTGCCGGGGCGCTCCTCGAAGAGCAAATTCATGTTGCCATTTGCGCCCCTGACCCTGTAGAGTTCTGCCACTGTGCCAGCCCCCGCGCAGAATCTGGTTAGATGAGGAGCTAATGCCCAGCCTATTCAAAACCGCCGGTGCGGTACTCTGTCTGATTTTCGCTTTATGTTTCGCAGCGCCCTACGCCCGCGCTGATTCTTACACTGCTACTTTCACTTGCAGTGGCACTTGTATTTCCATCCCGACTGCGCCTGACGTGACATTTTCAACGCCGACCGCAATCGACGTCACATGGGATTCATTTGTGTTTACAATCGCTCTCGCCGCCCCTGATGCTTCAGGCGACACGTATAATTGGAACGCAATCCCCAACAACACCCGTGGCGAAGCTGTGTTCAACATAAGCGACATCACAACGGGCCTAGAGGGCCAAGGGGTCGTACTTTCCTCGTTGGCCTCAGGGACTGAAGACTCCGGCGACTTGACGATTTCTGCCGTGGCCACTCCAGAGCCGAGTTCCGTCGCCCTCCTGCTCGTCGGTATAGGTTTCGTGCTGGCGATGCGGAAGCGTTCCTCCGGCCTCCAACAGGCCAGTTGAGTACTAAGCGACAACCGCCTCTTCTAACGCCGAACGAGTTGCTCAATGCGCCGCAGAGTTTCTTCCCTCGGCGCATTCTGCATTTGCCCCCACAATTTTCACTTGGGCGGGAAGTCGCATTACCGGACAACTGATTCGTCGCCGTTCAGTCCCTGGAATAGGACGTGTGAGGAGATGGTTGGTACTCTCGGCCGCAAATTCATGGGCTGCGCTATTACGCCTTTGGTTGAGCGCGTGCCAAGGCGGATGCTATTCTGCCTGCTATGGCGGACCCCGCGATTTCCCCGCCCGAAGCAACCCCTGTAGCGCCGCTCGAGCACTCCCGGCGTCAGCTTGAAGCTCTGCTCGAAGTGGCGGAGTCGATTGCGCAGCATCGCGATCTGACGGCACTTTTTCACGACCTTGCGGAACGGCTGCACTGCGTCGTGGATTTTGATTTTCTGACGCTGGTGCTTCACGACCCGCTTCGCAACGTCATGAGGCTGCACATTCTCGAGACGCGCCTGCCGACGCCGGTCAAGACCGGCAGCGAGACACCGCTCGAGGGCCATCCATCCGGCTGGGTGTGGCAATCGCAGCAGCCTTTTGTAGTCAGCGACACGGAAGAGGATCAGCGCTTCCCTGAATTTCTGCAGCGGCTGCGCGAAGTCGGCGTTCGGTCTTTAGCGATGGTGCCTCTTACCACGGCGCAGCGCCGGCTGGGCGCCATGGGATTCGGCCGGCTCGTTCCGCAAGCCATCACCGAGACGGAACTGCAATTTATGCAGCGGGTGGGCAGCCAGATCGCGGTGGCTGTCGATAACGCGCTTAATTTCGAAAGCTCGCAAGCCTACCAGGGGCAACTGGCCCGGGAGCGAGACCGGCTGCAAGTGCTTCTGGAGGTCAACAACGTTCTGGTGTCGACGCGCGAGCTTCCAGACCTGTTCCGCGGCATCGTTAGTTCGCTGCAACGAGTGATTCACCATGATTTTACCAGCCTCGCGCTTGTGGATCTTGCTTCCGGGCTGCTTAGAATTTACGCGCTCGATTTTCCGAACCGGCCTAGTTACTTCAAGCAGGAGACGAAAGTATCGTTCGACGCTACTCCCGCGGGGCGATGCTTCACGAGCAGCAAGCCTCTGCTTGCGCGGGGGGCTGAAATTGACGAATTTCCGGCGGAGGTCATACGGCTGCTCCGCAGCGAGGGCGTGCAAACGATTTGCTGCGTACCGCTCATTACGCACGGGCGCACGTTTGGGACGCTGAATCTGGCTAGCCGGCGCGAGGACGCTTTTTCTTCCGAAGACATCGAGCTGCTGCAGCAAGTGGCCGCACAAATCGCGATTGCCGTCGAAAATGCTCTGGCGTTCAAGCAAATCGACGCGCTGAAAGACAAGCTTGCGGAAGAAAAGCTGTATCTCGAGGAAGAAATTCGGAGCGAGTTTAATTTCGAGGAAATCATCGGAGACAGCGCGGTGCTCAAACGGGCTCTCGCGCAGGTGGAACTCGTGGCTCCCGCGGGCACGGCGGTTCTGGTGACGGGCGAAACAGGCACCGGTAAGGAGCTCATCGCGCGAGCGATCCACAATCTCAGTACGCGGCGCGAGCGCACTTTCGTGAAAGTGAATTGCGCGGCCATACCGAGCGGGCTTCTCGAATCGGAGCTTTTCGGGCACGAGCGCGGGGCCTTCACGGGCGCCATCACGCAAAAAATCGGAAGGTTCGAGCTTGCCGACCGCGGCACGCTCTTTCTTGACGAGGTTGCCGATCTGCCGCTCGAGCTGCAACCCAAGCTTCTGCGTGTGCTGCAAGAGCAGGAGTTCGAACGGCTGGGGAGCAATCAAACGCAGCGCGTCGATGTCCGCGTTGTCGCCGCCACCAACGGAGATCTGGCTAAACTCGTGGCGGAGCGAGCCTTCCGCAGCGATCTTTTTTACCGGCTGAACGTTTTCCCGATTCAAATCCCGTCGCTCCGCGAACGGCGCGAGGACGTTCCGCTGCTCGTGCGGTATTTCGTGCAGAAGTTCAGCCGGCGCCTCAACAAGACGGTCTCCTACATCCCCGCCGACGCCATGGATGCTCTTGCGAACTATTCCTGGCCTGGCAACATCCGCGAATTGGAGAATTTCATCGAGCGCGCCGTGCTCCTTTCACCCGGCAAAGAACTGCGGGTCCCCGTCTCCGAATTGAAACCCGCCGCTCTCGCTGCCGCCGCGGGCGAAGATTCTCCATCGTCGTTTAGTTCCTCACCGTCCGCAGTTTCTACCCCCTCTTCCATATCTACGCTTGAAGAGGCGGAGCGTCAGCACATTCTCCGCGCGCTTCGTCAAACCGAATGGCGAATCGCCGGGCCGAAAGGCGCTGCCGCGCTGCTTGCCATGAAGCGCACCACTCTGCAGGCGCGTATGCGCAAGCTGGGGATTCGACGCCCAGTCTAGCGGCGGCCTGGGGCCGCGGCGCTCCACACTTCTTATCCATTTTTTTACTTGGCTTTCCTCTATTCGAGGAGTAGATTTTTCTCCAACCAGCCGCCTGCGAGGTCCCCATGAAATCGCTTGCCTTCGTTGCTCTGTTTTTATCATTCAGTTTTCTCGCTGTTGATCCGCCGCTTTCCGAGGCACCCACCGGCTTTGACAACAAAAGCAATGGAATGGTCGACGACGCGACTCACACCGCCGATCAAACGACATTCGAAGAAGTCGAAGCCCTTACTGACGGCCTGGGCCCACTTTACAACGCGCAATCCTGCCGCGAGTGCCACCAGAATCCGACCTCCGGCGGCTCGAGCCAGGTTTCCGAATTGCGCGTGGGACACAACGATGCCAAGGGCGTGTTTCAAAACCCGGAAATTCCCATCAACCACGGCGCCGAAGTCATCACGGGCCGCTCTCTTATCAACGACCGCGCCATCTGCCCGAGCGGTGCTTTCCCCAACACCGAAATTCAGGAGCACGTTCCGGACACCGAGAAAATCCGCACCTTCCGAGTTTCTCTAAACGTTCTTGGCGACGGTTTTGTCGAAGCCCTTTCGGACCAAACCCTTCTCGATCTCGCGAGGGATCAATGCAAAAAGAGCCACGGCAAGATTTGTGGCCAGGCGCTTTATGTTCCTATCGTGGAAGTTCCGGGGAAGACCGGAGTTGGGCGCTTCGGCTGGAAAGATCAGCACGCCAGCCTGCTTTCCTTCTCAGGCGACGCCTATCTGAACGAAATGGGCATCACCAACCGCCTGCAGCCAGACGAAGTCACCAATCTCTGCAACACCGCCACCGAGCCGAACGATAAGCCCGGCCCAGATGGGCTCTCCGATATCGATCACTTCGCCCGCTTCATCCGTGCCTCGGAAGCTCCCGCGCGCGACACGACGCTTTCGCAAACTCCCGAAGCGAAAAATGGCGAAGCGCTCTTTGACAAGGTGGGCTGCTCTACTTGTCACGTCGCAACGCTTACCACGGCCGCCGCCGGCACAGCTATTGACGGCGGCAACTTCACCATCCCGCCCGCGCTCGGCGGTAAGACGTTCCATCCTTACGGCGACTTCCTGCTCCACGACGTAGGCACTGGCGACGGCATCGTCCAGTCCGTCGTCGAGCATTACGGCAGAAGAATTGCCGAGCATCCCGACCTGAAGACCTCTACATTTCCCAAGTTCCACGGCACCGCCAACAAAATTCGCACTGCACCGCTCTGGGGCGTCCGTCTCCACTCTCGCCTGATGCACGACGGCGCTTCTCTCACCTTTACCGGTGCCATCCGCCGCCACCGCGGCGAAGCCGCACACGTCACCGAAGCATTTGAAAAGCTGACACCCGCAGAAAAGAAGTCTTTGCTCACTTTTCTACTATCTCTCTAAGGTTTGTCCCACGCTGCGGATGGTTTCTCTCTGATCGTTGAAGGGCACGCCTCCCCGAGGCACAGCGTAAACATGCCGTGCCCTTCGGTTCCTCCCCAGTCCTCAGGTGCTTCCTTCGAATTGAAGCATAACAATTTCGGGATTCGAGCCCAGGCGCAAGGGCGGACCCCACGTGCCAGCGCCGCTCGAAGTGAACACTTGCATTTTCCCGATGCGGCTTAGGCCGTAGGCAAATTGGCGGTAAACGCGGCGCGCCAGCCAGATCCATGGGATGAATTGCCCAACGTGCGTGTGGCCGGAAAGCTGAAGAGAAACGCCGGCGGCTTCCGCAACTTGGGGATGATCAGGGGCGTGAGTGAGCAAAATGCTGGCGCGTTCGCGATCCACGCCAATGTTGCGCAGCACCGAAGCGAAGTGTTCGTGCTGCGTTGCATGGCGGTATGGAACGCCGATAATCTGCAAGCCGTCGGCCAGGACTTTTTCATTGGTGAGTACGCGGACGCCGGCGGCCTCGACAGCGCGGAGATATTTGCTGTCGTCTCCAAACTGTTCGTGATTCCCGGCGACAAAGTAGACGCCATGCGGAGCAGTGAGCTCGGTCAGGGGCTCTGCCGCGCGTATTGCATCAATCGCCGTGCCGTCATACAAATCGCCGGCGATGAAAATCGCGTCCGGTTCTTCCCTCAAGATCTTTGCGACCATGCGGCGCAGAAAACTGCGGTTGCGAACGTGGCCTAGATGCAAGTCGCTGATAAGCGCGGCTCTGCGGCCACGCCACGCTTCCGGCAAGTTCGCCAGACGGACGGTGATTCGAGTGACGCGCGTCCAACTGGCGTTGAAAACTCCGTAGAAGCCAGTCAGCAGCGCGGCGCCAAACAGCACTTCAGCGATCAGGTGAAAATTCACGGGCAGCCCGACCAGCAGCGCAAGTCCGAAAACGACCCAGGAAGCAGCGGCCGCGAGAAACAGGAAGCTAAGCAGGCCCAGCCAAATCGCTGCAGTCTTGTAGAACAAGCGCAGCACAGAGCCAGTGTAGCGAAACGCCAGCAGGGAAGCGCCAATAAAGCTAACCGATAAGACGGCGAGACAGAGTTTGAGCCAAAGAGGTCCGGCAGCGGCACTTTTGCCTGGCGCGAACGTCCACGTCTCATACAAAAGCAGATGGGTCAAAAACAGCACAAGCTGAACAACCGCTATGAACCTAATTACTTCTGCTCGCATTCTCATGCAAGATTAGATTCTCCAACCCTCAATTTGTATTCATCGTCGTCTGCCGAGGATGGCTGGCCCCGTCTGCTCTTTTTCTTCGTTCGCAAGGAAACCGGGCCACAGCGCGGTTCTTCAGCTAGAATTCACGGCATGCTTGCGCACACTTTGATCTGTTGGTTTTTATCAAGCCCCGTTGCCAGGAAACCCGTGGGCATGCTGATCGGGCGGGTATACAGCGTCCTAGCGATTCTCCTTCTAACTGTTGCGACTTGTGTGGCGCAACAATCCGCCCCGGCTGTAGAGATTCGAGTCCACGTCGATGAGCCAGACGGGCCACTTCCCCCCATCTGGCATTACTTTGGTTACGACGAACCAAACTACACCTATGCGCCCAACGGGAAGAAATTGTTGCGCGAACTTGCGGCGCTCAGTTCCGCGCCGGTCCATATTCGCGTGCATAACCTGCTGAACACCGGCGATGGCTCGGCGTCGCTGAAATGGGGTTCGACGAATGTTTACACGGAGGACGCTCAAGGCAAGCCGGTTTATAGCTGGACGATACTCGACCGCATTTTTGACACGTTTCACGAACTGGGAATCAAGCCGCTTGTAGAAGTGGGCTTCATGCCCGAGGCTCTCTCGACACATCCCGAGCCTTATCGCCACAACTTCCCGAAGGGCACGATTTTTACGGGCTGGGCCTATCCGCCGAAGGATTATCAGAAGTGGGCGGATGTGGTGTTTCATTTCGCCGCTCACTTGCGCGATCGCTATGGCGAGGCCGAGACAAAAACCTGGCTGTGGGAAATCTGGAATGAACCCGACATCGATTATTGGAAGGGGACGCCGGAGGAATATTTCAAACTGTATGATTTTTCCGCTGCGGCGATTCTGCGAGCTTTGCCGGAAGCAACTGTCGGCGGACCGGACACGACGGGTCCGGCATCTTCCAAGGCGGCGGAATTCTTGCGGAGATTTCTTGAGCACTGCGCCCACGAACGCAATTTCGCTACCGGCATGGTCGGCTCACCGCTCGGGTTCATCAGCTTTCATCCGAAGGGAGCAGTGGCATGGCAAGACGGGCACGTCCAAATGGGGATCGAACGGCAGTTAGCTTCCATTGAAGCGGGCTTCCAAATCGTTGCTTCTTTCCCGGAGTGGCGGCGCACACCGATCATTCTAGGAGAATCGGATCCCGAGGGTTGCGCGGCCTGCTCCGCCCGCGTCTATCCGCAGAATGGCTATCGCAATGGGGCGCAATACGCTTCTTATACGGCGGAGACGGTGAGCGCGATTTACGATTTGTCTCGCGGTGAACAGATCAACTTTGCCGGCGCGGTTACTTGGGCTTTTGAGTTTGAAGATCAGCCGTATTTTGAAGGGTTCCGCGAGCTGGCGACCAACGGGGTGGACAAGCCAGTGCTCAATGTTTTTCGCATGTTGGGGTTGCTCAGCGGCGAACGCGTGAAGGCGGAAAGTTCCGCAGCGCTTTCCGCTGGCCAAGTTTTGCGCGACGGAGTGCGCGGCCAGCCGGACATCAATGCCATTGCTACTCGGAGGGGTCGCGCAGTCGCAATCCTAATCTGGAATTACCATGACGATGACGTAACAGCCGATCCAGCCAAGATCGATCTCGCAGTCAGCGGCTTGCCCATGGATGCGACGCAAGCCCTGCTTGAGCATTTTCGCATCGACGCCGAACACAGCAATGCATTTACAGCTTGGAAGGAAATGGGATCGCCACAAACTCTTTCTCCACATCAATACGAGCAGCTGGAGAGGGCCGGGCAATTGCAGCTTCTGGCGTCTCCTTCCCACATTCGGATTGAGAACGGCGCCGCGCATTTGGAGTTTGCCCTGCCGCGGCAAGGTCTGTCGCTGCTTCGCATCGGCTGGGAATAGATCAACGACTGCGCGAGGCTAACCGGGCCGCGCTCTTGAATTCGGCGGATACCTTCTTGGAATCTAACGGTCCTTGGCGTCGCTCAATGCGAGCACGGCATACGCTGTCGCAGCATCGTTCATGAAGAGCGCTGTCTCGGGGCTAATGTGATTTTCGACGTTTTTGTTTAGGGAATAGGCCAGCCAGGAGCCGCGCGTCTTGTCCTGGTTTCCTGCAAGCCAGGCAAGACCTTGCCTCAATTGTGCATTTGTGCGCGGAATGCGCGCCTGCTCCAGCGCGAACGTGACCAAGCCCGTCGCGTAACCGTCGCTCTCCGATTCTTGCGGCGTGCCATCGTGTCGCTTCCAATCCCCAACCAGCGAAGACAAACTCCAGCCACCGTCCGCCTGTTGCTTGCTCAAGAGTTCGTTGATGATGGCCTTTTGCCGAGCTGGCTCGAGCAAGTCCGGCAATTTCGCGGAAGCCCAGAGCAGAACCGCCCGGTTGATGGAGGTCTGCGCCGAGCATTCGCGATTCAGATATTCGCGTAGCAGTTTTAGATTATTTTGGATTTCGGGTTTCGCGCGGTAATTCTCCCGGGCTGTACCGACCGCGACGGCGGCAAGCGCCGCTCCATAGTAGCCGGAGTCGTCCGCTTCCCAGGGTTCGTTCTTGAACTTCAGCCAGCGCCACGCGCCTTTGTCCTCTCCCGTGGTCTCTTGCTCTGCCCACATATTCTCGAACGCCGTAAGCGTGTCGCCGCTTAGATGCCCGCTCTGCGCGCCGGTTGCCGCACTGCCCGCATCATTGCTGGCCAGGATCAGCGCGTTCAGAACCGATTCCGTCCCGCGAGACTCGACGGACTTGTATACGCCGCGGTCCGCGTCGCTGTAAAATGGCGCCACTTCCTTCCAGAGCCGCACGCGCTTCGTTACATTGTCCAGCAGCTTGCGTTCGTTCGCCGAGGGCCCTTGCTCCGCAAGCGCGCCGCGCAGCAGCGGGCGCGACATCGCATAAGGCACCGCCGTGTGGCAGGACACACAAAAGGTCCCGTGATCGCGCGCCGCGCGGGGCCACTCCATCCACCAACCCTCGCGCTGATCGAGATAAATTGCCGCCGCTTTCCGGTCCCAGGTATTCGAGGCGCGCGCGTCCGGCCGGCCGGAATCAGCCGCAAGTTTCCTCGCATTTCCGGAGTTCGCGGCCCGGCTTTCCATTCGCCAACTCATCGCCACGATTGCCACTGCGAAGCACGCTGCCAGGCATAATGTTCGACGCACGGCAGCCTCCTCTCTCGCACGCCCCGCGGTCATTCCGCAGTCGGGTAGTGCATGTACATGGACTGAATTCCGACGCGGCCGGGTCCCGTGAAGCGATTGACGATCAAATTGAATCCGCCGAAAATCCCGCTGGTGATGCGGTCCATCACTGTCTCCATCCGAACGGTGGGAGCTTTGTAAAGCCAGCCACCGGGTTCGATATCGATGACCTCGCCCGGGCCCAAGATTTTTTCAAACACATTCCCATAACCGTGCAGCCAGAGAATCCCGTCGCCCGCGTGACTGTGAAACTTGTCGATGAAAAAGCCGGTTCCGCCGAAGAGCATGTTCGCCGCGCCGCGCACGCGCTCGAAGGTGTAGTCGATGCTGTCCGATGCCGCGAGAAATTGGTGCTCGCGAACGTGCAGCTCCATTCCCTGCGGCATATGAATCGGAACAATATGGCCGGCGCCATCGCGGCTGAAGGCAATCATCCCGGCGCCTCGCGCTTCGGTCACAAACACCTGGATCCCCGCCATCATGCGCTTAAGCGCGCCTTTCATGGGCTTCAGACCGATTTGCACCGTGGGGTGCTTCCACAAAAGGATGTGATGCTCGAAATAGATGGGCCGCGCGGATACATCGACCGTGAGCACTGGCACGAGTTCGCCGTCAATGTGATAAGTCACACCGCCAAAGGTTTCCGCGGTCGCGCTGGTTGGCAAGAGTTGCGGTAATCCGGGCATTTGCGTGATCCCCCTTTTTCTCGTCTCCTACTTCGAGTTCCTCGCTCGAGTCCCAAGAGCATTCTTTACTTGTTGGCCCAATTTCCTTCCTCTATTTTTGGGCTCTCGGACGCCAGTCCTGGCGCATGATACCACGCCGCCTATTCCGTCCAAGCCGGCCTTTTGGTGGCACAGAATTCACTCTGTGCATCCGACACATCCTATCCTCTGCGTCAAAGCAGCCGCCTGCTGCGTATCAATCCGCACAATCCTTCTTCTCGCTCTATCGATAATTGAAAAAAGGGCGCACACTACTTGCATGGGAAACCATATGCTCGCTGTTGCAGGTGTCTGGAAGAAAAAACGAGATGACTTAAAAGCCAAACGGAATTTGCTCTTTGAAAAATACGCAAAACATCCCCAGGATTTTCACCTCGCTCTGGAAATCAAGAAGCTCGACGATGAAATCGCAGATTGCACCCACCACGTCGAGCAAGAGCGCCGCGCCGAGCGCTCCGCTGCTCACGCCAAAAAACTTGAGCCAGTCTCCAAATAAGAAACGACAACTGAATCAGTAGTTCTTTGCCAAAAACTCTCGCAGCCTGTCAATCCGGAAACTCGCATCGCCCGCCTCGATTTCCAGAAGTAACTTCGCCGCGGTCAATTGGTTACTGAAGTCGAGCGCCGCGGACGTGTCGGGATTCGCGACGAGCGCGAGATTCTTTTCGAGCTGGCTGCTTTCTTCCTGCAGGGACTTGAGCCTGCCTTCTTGCACGGAAACGCTATCCGCCAGCTGCTGCCGCAGCACCTCCGTGCTGCGAACAACGTCGCCCTCCTGGACCTTTTTCCATTCGTCGTGGGCCTCCGCCGCGCGGTCCAAGTGCCGGTTGATCGCCCGGCTGGCGAAATTGTAGTTGACGGTGACCTCGCCATACGGCTGCGGACCATAGGCCACCGGATTCACCTGCTGATGGACGCCGACGGAAAGAGCCACATCCCAATTATTCTGCCGGCTCAACTTATCCAGCGCTCGCTGCTCGCCGGTCTCGCTGCTTTCCTTTTCCGCGACCAGTTCTCTTAATGGCTTATTGCTCAGGTCCGGGACATAGATCGCGCTCAGTTTCGTCTGCGTGTCCGCGCGGTCGGCATCCAGCTTGATCCTCGTTGTCTCCAGCGAAAAGATCATCAGCCGCGTGGCATTCTGCGCTTCCACCATCTTCGAGGTTTTTTCAATCAATCCATCCAGCGACTTAATGGTGTTTTCGATCAGCGCCAGCCGGTTTCGCAGGGCTTCTTTCTCGAGGTTGGGTATCGCATATTGGACGGCTTGCTGCGTTTCCGTCGTGGCCTTGTACAACGCGCATTCTTTCCGGGCAGAGTCCATCGTCAATCCGGCCTTCTTCACGCTCGAGAGACCCAGCGTGGCGCCCCCCACCACTTGCAGCGGCAGGCCCGTGTCAGGCTGCGTCATTCCCGCGATGGCTGTGGGTGTGCGTAGCAGATCTCGTTGCGCCTGGGCCTGCTCCATCACGTACGCGCAATAAGCCCGCTGATCACTGTGGCCCTGCGCAAAAACCTGCGTGGGTGCAAGAATCGCTGCTGCTATTGCAAACTGCCAAGGGCTCATGCGCATTCTAATCATCCTCAGAAGAACATTGGTTTACGGCCCAGGAATACGGTCCTGGATTTCGCGGATTCGTCGCCGTGCAGATTCATCTGAATCAGAAAGCCGCGAATCTGAGTCTTGAAGATCGGATGGACCGCTTCCTGCTCGCCGGTGAATATCTGTTCGACCTCGCCAACTTTTCGGCACACGATCATGTTCAGGTAGCAGTCGTAAATTGGACTGCCGGGCGCCGCGCTGGCCCGGTTGTCATACGGAACGAACGCGAAATATAGCGTCTGTCCTCCCGCGGCATTCAAGTAATACGGACTCTGTTTGGCCGTCGCGATCGCCTGTCTTAGTCGATCGATCTGTCTGTTGTCTTCTTCGAGCTCTTTCTGCGCGACATTGATGGCGACATCGAGCTGAGCAGCCTCGGAGCGCAACTCGGCCTGCTTTTCGAGCACCTCGAGCGAGTCTGTGCCAGTCGTGGTCTTCTGCAGAACGTTATCCGTGAGCATGACTTCGGCGATTTTGCTGTCGGTATAAGAGCTTTCGGCCTGGTTTATGGCGGACAATTGCGTGGCCGCGTCGCCCTTGGTGATCAGTCCTGCGGCGAGATCCTTGTTAATGTTGGATTCGACCTGTCTGAGTTGCGCTAGGACGGATTGTGTTTTCGAGTTGTCAGCCTGCTTCTGCGCGTCAAGCGCGGCGAGCTGCGGGCCGGTAGCCCGGTCGTGGGCACGTTCGCGGCCGATGGCGTCGCTAAGTTCGGGTTCGAGAGCGAGCAGAGCGGCGCGGTGTTTCGTCATTTCCGCGATGCCGCTCTCCATTTTTTGCGCATCGACTTTCACATCTTCGATGGTTTGCTGGCTCGTCACCAGCTCTTCCCGGAACGCGAGACTTTTTTCATCCGACGCTGAGAGAATGACTGGCGCGGCCCATGAGCTATTGATCGCGTAAAAGCCCATCACGAATGCATACGCGAGAATCCCAGCGAGCACGGAATACAGCATCGTGATAGCAAACACGCGATAGAGCGCAATCACCAGTTTGTAGTGCAGCGCTTGCCGTGCGGAAGGTTGTCGCACCGGCGGTTTTTTTGTTTCGGCCGGAACCGAACTAAGTGGTGGTGTCGCCAGCGGCCACCTCGCTTGCTTCTTTGGATCGCGTGCCCCAATCCGCGGAATCCATCGTGAAGAGCGCGAGCGGCGTCAGCAATAGGCTGCTGACCATCGACCACGCCACGTAAGCGCCAAAAGCCAGGGGGTGGGCCACTGCCTCTCTCGCGCTGTATTTTTTGATCACCCAGGTCAAGACCGCTCCGATTCCCAACGCGACAACCAAGGGCACGGGCCCCGCCCACGCCAGGGGGTCCGAAGTAAGCGCTGTGAGTACGACGAGAAAACCTATCAGCGCTCCTAACGGAGTCAGGATCAGTGTCCAAACCGCGTTGGGATGCAATTTCCAGACATGTTGTGGCAGCGTTTTCAGAGTATAGAAAAAGTCGCGCACGATGCTGCGGCGCCAGCGCAGTTGCTGCTTAAAGAGCACGGAGAGGGTGTTGGGCACTGTCGTCCAGCAGAGCGCGTCGTTATTGATGTACGTCCCGTAGCCTCGCAGCAGCGTCTGATGAGTTAGGAATCTGTCTTCGCCCTGATTCACTGGGATACCGAACCAGTGCCGTGCTCGAATGGCCGGCTCAATTTCCAGCAGCAGCTCGCGCCGAATGGCGTAAAGACATCCGCTGATGCAGCAAACGCTGCGCGTCCAATTTTCGGGAATCTTGTAGAGTTGGAAAGCCGAGTAATAAATGACCGCCTGGATCGCCGTTATGACGCTGTCGTTGGGATTGCGCACGCCCACTCTGCCGCCGACCGACCCGATCTGCGGTTCTGTGAAGCACGCGGTTAGTTCGCTAATCGCGTCCTCATGAAAGATACAATCCGAATCGATCGAAATGATAATCTCGGCCGAGGAGTGCTCCAGCGCGTTGCACACCGTCCGCGCTTTTCCGCTGTTCACCACATTGCGCCCCGTCCGGATGCGTATGCTGGTGAAGTCGCGCTGCGCTTTGAGCATCCATTCGTAGCTATCGTCGACGGAACAATCGTCCTGCGCAATCACTTCAAATTTTTCCGCGGGATAGTTGCTTTTGCTGATGCTCTCGATCGTCTCGTAGACGGTCTTTCCTTCATTGAAGCACGGCATCAGCACGCTGACCGTGGGCTGGTAGCTGTAATCCTTTTGCACCTTCGCGCTGGAGAACGACACTTTCAGGATGATCCCCATGATGTACTTCACCACGGAGACGAGCAGGCAAAGAACCATGATCAGCCAGAGAAGTACCGGAGCCATTCCCGCCACGCTCCCACTCGTACATAGGACTACACTCGCCCCTCTGTTTATGTCTACCTGAGTTTGTTAGCCGCGTACCACTCAATCAACGCGACACCTCACGGGGTTCGTGGAGCGCGCGCCGCAACCACCATGCCCACCTGTTTGTGTCACACGCGCAATGAGGTAAAATAGGGGGATCGAGCAGACTTAATGGCCACACCTTTCCATATCATCTCGAAGCAGCCGCCCATGCCGGTGCCCTCGCCAGGGGCGCATCCGCGGCCGGATTGGCTCCGCGTAAAATTCTTCGGCGGCGAGCGCTACCAGGACCTGAAGCGCATCATGCGCACGCTGGACTTGCACACGGTCTGCGAGAGCGCGCGCTGCCCCAACATGGGGGAATGCTGGGATCACGGCACGGCCACCTTCATGATTTTGGGAGACATTTGCACGCGAGCCTGCGGATTTTGCGCCGTGCCCAGCGGCAGACCGGCCGGCCCGCCCGATGAAGAAGAACCGTTCCGCGTCGCGGAAGCTGTCGCGCGCATGGGGTTGCGGTACGCCGTTGTCACGAGCGTGAATCGCGACGATCAGCCGGACGGTGGCGCGCACATTTTCGCGCGCACCATCGAAGAAATTCGCCGCCGCGTTCCCGGCTGCAAAGTGGAAGTACTAATTCCTGATTTTCGCGGCGATTGGAACGCGCTCAACGTCGTCCTTGCGACCAAGCCGGACGTTCTAAATCACAACACGGAAACCGTGCCGCGCCTCTATCGCCAGGTCCGCAAAGGCGCGCTTTACGAGCGCTCGCTCGAACTGCTCCGCCGCGCCAAACAGACGCATCCCGAAGTGCCCACAAAGACAGGCCTCATGCTTGGTCTCGGCGAAGAAAAAGAAGAAGTGCTGGCCACGCTGCAGGATCTTGCCGCGCAAGGCACCGACATTCTCACGCTCGGCCAGTATCTGCAACCGACACGCGATCATCTTCCCATCGTCCGCTACGTACACCCCGACGAGTTCGCCGAATTCAAAGTGCGCGGCGAAGCCATGGGCTTCAAGCACGTGGAAGCCGGCCCGCTGGTTCGCTCTTCCTACCACGCCTTCGAGCAAACCGAATCTGCCCATAAATAATTTAACGCGGACCGCAATCCACAAGTTGTCAAAAGAAATGTTTTGTTGGGCGCGCGACTTTGGCGCGGAAGCGGGTCAAAAAGTGTTCCGCCCTATTTGGGGGCGGCCGTCGACCAATCCGTGAACGGCACAGCGCGCCCGCCACGCACCACCGTGGGTATCACATGGTTGAAACCTTTGTGTTCCTTCGCCGAATAATTCAGCGTGAGCTGTGGCCCAAGCCCCAGATCATGGTCATGGATGGATTCGATGGCGCGAATCAATCCCTCTCGCGTCAAATCTTTGCCAGCCCGCTTCAATCCTTCGACCATCACCATCGCATCCACGAACCCCTCAAGGCTGACGAAGTTGGGCTGTTCCGAAGGGAAATACTTCCCCATCGCACGCCGGTACAGCGCGACAGACTTCTCCTCCGTCATGTAATACGGCGGCACAACCTGCGTAATCACCACGCCTTCCGCATCTTGTCCAGCCTCGGAAATAAGCTCATCCGTGCCAACGAACGAGACCGTCACAAACAGCGGCTTCCAGCCCTTGGCGTGAGACTGTTTGAGAATGGGCGCAACTGTGTTCGCAGGTCCCACAACGATCACCGCCTCCGGGTTCGCGGCGCGCACCGTGTCGATGGCACCCCCAACTTGTGACGTCTGCCGTTGATAGGACGCAATGGCGGCGGGTGTGGCACCGTGGGCGTTGAGAGCGGTTTTCACGCCTTCCAGAACTGCGGCGCCGAAGGCGTCATCCGGACAAATGACACCGATCCTGTTATAGTCGAGCGTTTTCCATAGGCCATCGACCTGTTCGCGCGTCTCGTCGAAATAAGAAGCTCGCACATTTACAATCCAGTGACGCAACGGCACATAGAGCGTTTGCGCGCCCGTGAACAAGCCGATCAAGGGAACCTTGGCGTTGTCAGCCATGGGAACATATTTCGCCGCCGTGGGAGTGCCTACGAAAAATCCCATCGCGAAAACCTTTTCGCTCATCAAGTGGTCAAAACAGGCTTGGGTTTTCGCGGGATCGTAACTGTCGTCAGCGGAGATGAGCTTTAGCTTGCGCTCATTCACTCCGCCTTCGTCGTTGATCATGTCGAAATAAGCTTTCGCGCCGGTCACGGTTTGTATCCCGAGAAATTTCGACGGGCCCTCGAGAGCGGAGCAGGATCCGATTAGAATTTCGTTCGCGGACACGCCAGATGTGTTTTGTGCGAGAGCGGGTCGAGCGGAAGTGGTACCCAAACCAAGAAGCAGAAAAAACTCCAGGACCCACTTCAAAATATCTTTCTTCATCGTGCTCTCCGTACAGAGGGAAGCTGTGCAACAAGATGTACGAGTCCTAAGCTAACGCGAGAGGAGGGGAATTTCACCGATTATCGGACAGCGGTTAGTTTAACGATTAACATGTAGTTATTGGTGACTTAGAATGAAAGGAAGAAGTGGCGCGACACGGATAATTTGAGCGAGTTCGCGTTAGCGCGATTCGGCTGATGGGGTTTCGCGATGGGTTTGTTACTCTAAGTCCTGTGGCCCCCATGAAAAGCAAATTGCTGCAAGGAGTGCTTTTTGATTGGGACGGCACGCTGGTCGATTCCTATGAAGCCGATTCGGCGGCCTATCTGGCGATGTTCAAAGAGATGGGCATTCCGTGGGGGATGGAAGAGCTGGACCGGCATTATTCGCCGAATTGGTACCGCGTTTATCAAGCGGCGAAATTGCCGCGAGCGCGCTGGGAGGACGCTGACCGGGCTTGGCGTAAACAGTATGCGAAGCATTCGCCCCAATTGATTGAAGGTGCGAGGCGGGTGCTCGTTCGTTTGGAGCGGGAACATCACCTGGGCTTGGTCACGAGCGGCGACCGCGATCGCGTCACGCGGCAATTGCGCGCATTCGGTCTAACCCGGCTTTTTGGGGCGCGCGTTTGCGGCGGAGATACGACGGAAAGAAAACCGCATCCGGCGCCGCTCCGGCTTGCCTTGCAGAAACTTCGTCTGGAACCTTCCGCCTGCGTCTACGTGGGAGACTCGCCGGAAGATTTACAAATGGCAAAGAGCGCGGGAGTTCGCGCGATCGCGGTGCTTGGACCCTTTCCCACGGAAAAACGATTGCGCGCGGCGCGGCCGGAGTTCTTGCTCGAATCGATCCGAGAATTGCCGGAGACGCTGAAGAAGATCGCTGGTTAGCGCGAGAGATCCGCGCGGCCCATTTGCAGCGCGCGTCAGGCGCCGCGAACGGACCGCGTCGGAAAGCGGTCCCTACAACGCATTCGGAGCGAGCCTCAAGGCTGCGGTTTTGGCGGAGCAGCGGGGGCGGGCGCGGAAGTTGCGGCGGCAATGGGCTTGTAATCGGTCCATTTGATCACCAGGCGGACCGGCACATTTTGATCTTTCAGATTCAGCGTGGTGTCGGAGCGCATGTAGTCAGGGAGCCAATACTTGCCGTCGACATTTTCGCGATAGGTTTCGAAAATCGAGAAAGGCATCGTCGGCGAACTCATGTCGCCGAGATCGTTGACCCACTTTCCATAGGTCTTCACGACTTCGAGATAGACGTCATCGACCCACATAATGCCGTCGAAATAATAATGCGCTCGCTCGACGGCCTTGGGCTTCACCTGAAAAATGTAGCAGTTGATTTCATCGACCTGTTCCTTACCGAGATATTTCAGATCGTATTTCCCAAGCTGGCTGGTGGTGAGCGGGAAAGCTGGCATGCGCGAGAGCTTTGCGAAATCTTCCGGGCCCATTTCGAGGTAATGCAGCGTGGATTGCGGCCGCTCGACAGTCTTCTCGTAAATGTTGCCGTCGGGCCCAGGCTTTCCTTCGACCACCAAGGAAAGCTCTCCGGAGCGCTGGCCGTCTGGCCCGAACTCCTCGAGGCGGACGGTTTTTTTGTAGGTGAATCCGGCGCGCGCCGCGAGATATTGGTCTTCCTTTTGAGAAAAGCGCTTGATGATTTCTTCAGGAGGCACGGATGGGGGCGCGGGCGGGACAGGCTCGGTCCCGACGCGGCGAACGTCATGATCAGGCGGAGGCGTGAGCGGGCCCTGTTGTGCATCACACAACGCACTTGAGAGACAAAGCGCGCTACCGAGAAAAGCGCAGCGCAAGATGGCGCGGGAAGCTAGCGCGCGAGAATGGGTGGTGTGCGGAATCATACCGATTAGGATGCGCGGAGAGCGCCGGAGAGCAGCCTCGGCGACTGCGTGAACCTGATTGAGTTTAGCGCATTTCGTCCATGCGGTCCTACGCGCCACTGGCCGCGAGACCACCGGCAAGAAACTGGCAGCGCTTTCGACAGAATGATGGAGGTCTCTGCTACAATTTCGAAGTTTGTGAGCGACGAGAAACAAACCAGGCGCTATTTTGTCTCCGGGACCGTGCAGGGAGTGGGGTTCCGGTTCTTTGTGCAGCGCGCGGCGGAAAAACTGAAGATCGGCGGTTACGCGAGGAATCTCTTTGACGGACGAGTCGAGGTCTTGGCCGTCGGCACGCCGGCGCAACTTGCCGAGTTGAGGATTGCACTCGAACGCGGGCCGCGATTTTCGAGCGTCTCCGAGGTCCGCGAAGAGGAAGCGCAACCCAATCCGCAGCCTGAAGGTGGATTTGCGATCGAGCCCGACGCTTGAGGGACCGATGAGGAAGAGGAGCCGTTTGCATGGATGATTTGAAGAAGCTGATTCGCGAAGTGCCGGATTATCCCAAACGGGGAATCCTTTTTTACGACTTGACCACGCTGCTGAAGGACAAAGAGGGTTTCCATACGCTCATTGACCGCCTCTGCGATCACTACAGAGGCCACACGATCGATGTCGTCGCCGGCATCGAAGCGCGCGGATTTATTTTTGCGCCCGCGCTCGCGTATCGCCTCGGAGCAGGATTCGTCCCGGTTCGCAAGTCGAAAAAATTGCCCGCGAAAACCGCAAGCGTCTCCTATGCGCTCGAATACGGAACGGACACGCTCGAGATCCACGAAGACGCCGTGAAGCCGGACCACCGCGTGATTATTTGCGACGA
>JBARCY010000316.1:0-20511 GCA_049794595.1 Candidatus Acidiferrum sp. | reverse complement strand
AATTAGGCCCAAACCCACCAGTTCGTAGTGATTAAGCCCGAAGCCATCCTGGGCTTTTACGACCAGCTCACACATTCGCTCGGGGTTCGCTACAAGAATTGAAATTTCAAAAAAGAGTCCTGGGAGGGCCGCGAAAAGATAGTTGTATGCTCGCGGAGGAATGAGTTTATCGATAACTCCGGAGAGAACTTCTGATGATTTTGGATGAGGAAGCTCTACATCTGCCATTGCGAGGGGAATTTACCATCGAAAGCCGTTTCTCGCCAAGTCAGGTCAGCTCGTTGTGGCGCGGAGACGCACCAAAATTGTGCAGATTGTCCCCGTTTTGTCCCCGAACGAGTCAAAAACAGTCGCAAGAAGCGAAACGGAAGCGAAAGCAGATAAACGCTAACGTATTGAGAGAACAGGCATTTACTGATTTAATGGGAGTTACGGACTTTGCGGTTTCAGATTAAAAGGCCGCTGCTCTACCACTGAGCTACGCCCCTAAACTTTTCCCGGAAGCAACTTGTTATTGGGTTGCTCGGATGCCGCTTTGACTGGTGTCACTCTGTCGAAGCTATAACCCAATTGCAGGCAGATCGTTCGCTCCGAAATGATCTTTGAATCCTGCCTCGATCAAGTCATCGTCCGCAAAAGTTCTGCGACATTTCCCACCGGCTTACCCGTCTTGACCGATTGCAACACACGCCCTTACCCTTCGCCCCGGTCATGCACAACCCTGAAGGCGGCCATCGCAGCTCCATATAGTGGGGCGTGTACGGGTACTTCGTCCGCGGGATGTGAAAACATCTTACCGGATCAGTCTATCACGTCCCGCGTTAGTCCGGAATGTCCGCCCAACGCAGCCGCCTCAGACGTCGCACAAGTCCGCCGCTTGCCTTAACGAAGTAAGCGGATCGCGCGCGGGCACGAACTCATGCGCCACGTACCCCTGGAAGTTGGCCGCGACGATCCCGCGCATCACGCCGTCCCACTGCACTTCCTGCGTATTGTCGAGCTCATGCCGCCCTGGCACTCCTCCCGTATGAAAATGTCCAAGCCACTGGATATTCTGCTGGATGGTGCGAATCAGGTCGCCCTCCATAATTTGCATGTGGTAGATGTCATACAGCAGTTTCACGCTCGGCGAATTCACAGCTTGCACCACTTGCACTCCCCACGCGGTGTGGTCGCACATGTAATCCTTGTGATTTACTTTGCTGTTCAGCAATTCCATGCAGATGTTGACGCCGTGGTCCTCGGCAATTTTCTTCACGTGGTTGAGCCCCGCGATTGTATTTTTCGCGCCCTCCTCGTCGGACATTCCAGCACGGTTTCCTGAAAACGTAATCACATTGGGGACGCCCGCCTTGGCCGCGAGCGGAATATATTTGCGAAAACCTTCTTCGATTCTTGCGTGGTTTTCGACGCGGTTCAGCGCGCTGGCGATCTCGCCGCCTCCGGCGTAGCCCATGGTGCAAACAAGGCCGTGGCGCGCCGGTAGTTCATATTCATCAGGATTCAGAAGGTCTACGCCCTTCAACCCGATCTTCGCCGCATACGCGCAGAGGTCCTCCAGCGGAACCTTCTCGTAGCACCACCGCGAGACGGATTGCTTGATTTGTCCTTTGCGCGGGATCACAGCCTCCTGATCCGGCCGGGATGTCGTTGGAATAGCCGCCATGGTCACTCCCGAGAGAGCCGTCTTCAAAATCGAGCGCCTTGATAGTTTAGTCATAGAAATTTACGCGACCGTGCTAGGCGAGAGCCAGCTTCAGCGTGGTGACCGAAGCCGCCGGGAAAGTGTGACGCAGCACTTTGGCCCCGGCTTCCACGCTGCTCGTTTGCGGTTTCACCGCATCCCTTTGGTCAAACGTGTTGTGCGCATGAATGTCCGGATTCGTGAGTGTCGTTGCCGTTCCTGATTTTATGCTGGCGCCGCGCACGGCAATTTCTGCTTCGGTCGCATCGCTCACACTCGGATTCACCACTGTAAGCACTAATTCCTTTTGATGAAGCGATGCTGAGCCTTTCAGCCCCCAAAACGTTGCGGGCTGGCCGTCGCGCTCATAATGAATCAGTGGCGCCGAAAATACCGTCCGCAGCGATTGGCCGCCCTGATGGCCGACGTACATTCCAAACACGTGGCCCACAGGTGTTACGCAGAACTTGTCCTCATGCGCGAGGTACAAGCTGTTCAGGCAATTAATCAGCTGCGCGCAGTTCGCCATGGCGATCTTTTCCGGATGCCGATGGAACAGATCCAAAGTCATTCCGCTGAAAACCGCGTCGCGCAGCGTAGGCATCTGTTCCAATTGATCCCCCGGCGTCAGCTCGCTCCCCGGCCTGTACCACGGGCCCCATTCGTCCACCACCAATTTCACGAGGTGCTCGCGATCGATTTCGCCCATGACCTGCCAGTGCCCATCGATCAACGATTCCATGCGCTCGCCCTCGCGCAGCAGCTCATACCAGTCCACCGCATCAAATTTCAGCGCGTCCCCTTTTCCCTGGACCCAATCCGTAGTCCGTCCGCGGCTGAGATTCCACGTATAGTAATGCAACGCCCAGCCATACAGCGAATGCAACCGCCCCTTCCCTTCGCGGACCAGTTCTTCAAAAAATTCACGCGTCCAATTCCAATCATCCGTATTCGGTCCGGAGCCGATGAATGACAGCTTCTGTCCATATCGCGGCACCCACTCCGTATACCGCCGGAATTCCACGGCGTACTCCTGCGCCGTAAAATTTCCCCCGCATCCCCACGATTCATTTCCCACGCCCCAGAAACGTACTCCGAAAGGGTCCGCGAAACCTGCCGCGGCGCGCTCCTCCGCCAAAGTGGTGCTCCCCGCCGGGGAGTTGCAGTATTCCACCCAGCGGTAGAATTGCTCGGCGGGCAGGCTGCGAACATTCGCGGCGAGATAGGCTTCGCACCCGATCAGCTTGCAGAAGCGCGCAAATTCGTTCGTACCAAAACGATTGGTTTCATACTTGTGATTCGCGGGCCCGTCGCTGGACGCCGAATCGGCCCAAAAATTTGTGCGCGTCGGCCGCTTGGCCGCGGGTCCAACCCCATCGCGCCAGTCGTAGCTATCCGCAAAACATCCTCCGGGATAGCGCACCACCGGCGCCTTGATCTTGCGCATTTCGTCGACGAGTTCTTTGCGGATTCCATCGACATTCGGAACTTTCGAGTTCTCCCCGACCCAGATTCCGTCGTAAATCACGCCGCCCAGGTGTTCCGTAAAATGGCCATAAATGTTCGGCGAGATGGTTCCCAGGGGCTCCTCGAGCAGCACTTCAATCCGAGAGTCTGCGGAACTCGCATCGCTCGCACCGGAGAAGGGCGAGTTCTTGATCAGCAACAAGCCGCCGGCGGCAGAGAGCGAGTTGCAGAGAAAAGCTCGGCGTCCCAACATTTTACGCACCTCGAAAAACTGCTTTGCTTACAGCAAGTAAGCGTTTACTCTACCTTGCCACTGCTTTCTCCCGCAAACTTAATCTGTCTGCTGCGGGTGCGAAGCAAGTAAAACCGCGACCCCGTACACGGGCAGTGACACGGATTCCTTTGTTCCGCCTTCCAAAACATCATTCATCGGAGAAGGCAAAGGTATCATCTCCTCTGTTTTTGAAAAATTAACTAGGATGAATACCGTTCCGTGCTCGCCATAACGCGGATAAACCTCCACGCCGTCCGGGACTGGGCCGAACGCGGACTTCACACCGCTGATGTCCGTCATCCATTTGGCCGCCGCTTTCATACCCTCCGCGTCCAGCCACGCGCCGATATACGTGATTCGTCCCTTGGCCACTTGCCGCGTGATCGCCGCGGGCTGACCATCGAGCCATCCGTTGCTCTTTCCGTAGGTCTCCAATACTTCCGTCTGGCTGTCCTTCGTGCTAAAAAGTTCCGCCCAAAGACTTGCTTCTCCTGCGCCAAATTTTCCCTCGACCGGCACGGGATGAACCAGCGCATAGTATTGCTCGACGCGACCGCCCAGAAGATCGACCAGCGGCCCGGGCTGGCGTTCCGTCTGCAATCCATTGTCGTCATTTTCATTCCCGAGCGTTGGCCCAGGACGAGATGCCCGCCCTGCCGGACATACTCGATCAGATTTTCTGCCGCCACATCAGAAATCACGTTCAAACCCGGCGCCACTACAAGCTTGTACTGGTTAAGCGAGTCCGTCGGCGGAATGATGTCCAGCGATTGCGTAATCGCGCGCAAAGGGCGGTAATAACTGATGATCTCCGCCACGGGATCGTATTCGTTATTGTGCTTTTGCCATTCGATCGCCCAGCGGCTGTCGTAAGAATGAAGAATGGCAACTTCCGATTTCAGCGAAGTCCCCGCCAGCACGGAGCTGGCCTTCTCAAATTCCCTGCCGATCTGCTGAATCTCGGGATATAGCGGCACCGGAGTCCCGTCCGCTCCGACAATTGTCCCGGGATATTCCTCCTGGCCGTTGAGCGCGCTGCGCCATTGCCAGTAGCTGACAGTATCTGCTCCATGTCCGACGTCGTGCCACGCCATCGCTCGCACTTCGCCTTTGTCGAGCGAGTTGTTGATCGGCGCCCAGTTTACGGATCCAGGCTGCGTCTCCATCACCCAAAAATTCTTGCGCTTGAATCCTCGAGTCAGATCATGCGCGGCGCCGTTCTTCGCCGGATCAAGTTGGCCTTCGCCCACGTAGTTGTCCCACGAAGCCAAATCAAGGTCTTGGCTTACTGTGTAATGATCGTAGCCATCGAACCAGCCCATCATGTTGGTGGTAATGAATTGCCGGGGATCGGAATTCGCGCGAATCACATCCAGTTGATTCCTCTGGTAGCTTCGCCACGTGTCGCTGACAAAGCGCTTCCAACTCAACAACAAACCAGGATTTCCATAACGCGTCTGAATCGGAATCTGGTTCCAATTGAAATACGTTTCGCTCCAGTAGGAGGTAGCCCACCGCGCGTTCAAGTTGTCGAGAGTCCCGTAGCGTGTTTTTAGCCATTGCTGGAACTGCGCCTTCGTATCGGGGTCGAAGGACACGTCCGCATACTCGTTGTCGATCTGCCAGCCGAGTACCCAGGGATTGTGGCCAAACCGCTTGGCCATGCGCTCGGCGATGTCGCGCGCCAGCTCCCGGTACTTTGGATCGGCGAAATTGAACTGCTGGCGGTTTCCGTGTTCGGCCCTGCGCCCGTCTTCATTCATCCGCAAGGTTTCTGGATATTTCTGCGTCAGCCAGGCAGGAGGAGCAGCCGCGGGCGTGCCGAGAACCGTGTAGATGCCGTGCTTCGCGGCAGCAGCGATGGCGCGATCCAGCCAATCCAAGTCGTAGTTGCCTTCGCTCGGTTCCATGCGGCTCCAGGCAAACTCTCCGATGCGCACCATACGCACTCCGGCCTTGCTGCATCAGCGTCAAATCCGCGTCCCAACGCGATTCCGGCCACTGCTCGGGATACCACGCAGCTCCCAGCAAAATCGCGGGCGGCGGCACGCGTGGTTCGCTCCGCAGAACCTGCGGGACCAACAACGCAGCAACAGCCACAGCCACGAGTGAAGCGCTTAACCAGCTCCCCCACTGCATCCTGGGCATTCTTCTTTCCCCCAAATTATCCCTTGAGAATCTTCAGGCCATCCACGTGAGCAGTTTGGGAAGGTCCGTTGCTGAACTCGATTCCGTACCGCGAGGCGTGGAGGGCCCAATGATCAGCGCCTCGCCGTGATTTTCAAACCACACCAGAAACGACGATTGTTCGGCTCCGGTCAGCCTCTGCTGATTCAGCCAGTTGTAATACGCTCCCATGTCTGCATCGACGAGCGACCCCAGCGGATCCAGTTCCACGTGTTCGTTGCCTCCAGCAAGCATCTCGTTCATCGGCTTCTGCCTCTGCCGCGGGGCAAAACGAACCAGTAGCGTAAGCGGCTGCGCGCGCCGCAGCGCTTCGCGCGCCGCCCATTGCGCAAACGTCGTGCTGAAAATCTGCGTGCCTGACCCTTCTGTCAACAGCTTGACCTGATAGCGGTCCAGAACGGCGTCCACCGGCTTGCCCGCTTCGCGATCTGGTCCCTGATTCGCCGCCTGATCAGCCGCCCCTCCCATGCCAAGATCCGCGGGACGCATTTGCGCCAGCAACGTGCGCAGTGACTCCGGTCCCATGCCCGGTCGCTCGATCTCCGCCCTGATTTTGCTCGACAGCACCGCTCGCGCGGGGCCCAGAGCATGGTAGGACACGCACGTCAGCTCGGGATCGTGCTCCGCGGCTTGCCCGCCATCAATATACCAGTGGCCGTATTCAACAGGATGCGCTTTAGATCGAGCGGCCACGGCATCCAGCAACACTTTCAATCCGTTGTCAGTCTGCACGCTGCTAAAGTACGTCCCGTGCGGACGCAGCTTGCGAAAAACTAGTTCCTCAGCTTTGCCGACCCCCTGCCCTATGATGGCAATTCCGAGTCTCGGCATCGCCGGCGGCTCTGGTGGCGCTGCCGCCCGCAAACGCTCCGCATAAGCGAGCGCCGCCGTGCGAAAGGCATCCAACTGGTGCGTCGCCCAGAGGTGTGCCGAAAGCTGCTCGACGAACTGCGCCGGCGCGTCTACCCAATCCGACTTTTCGAGCTCCGCGGAAATCTGGATTCCCGCAAAACCCTGAAACCATTCCTTCGTCTGTTCCTCTGAAAGCGAATTCAGATTTGCCAATTCCCTTTCCAGCGCTCTGCGCTCGACGGGGAATTTGAAATCATACTCGATGACCTCGCGCAACAAGCTCGGCAAAAAGCTCAGCGGCAGCCGTTGCAACGCGGCGAGATCGTTCGTGACGAGTTTTCTGGCTTCCGGCGGGTAGCCATTGAATTGTTCGGGTTTGAGCTCGCTTGGAAGCATCGAGTTACACTAGTTCGGCGATCGGCTTGCCCTGCGCATACGCAGCGGAAAATCCGAGGATCGAGCCGATCGTCGGTACCAGATCGGTGGACTGGAGTGCGCGATCGTAGACCACGCCTTCGCGAATGCCGGGCCCCATCGCCAGCATCCAAGTGGTGCGAGAGAGCGCATCTCCCGTGCGATGGTGCTGAAATCCGTTGCCGCCTGAATCCTGGTCAGAATCGCGGCCAAAATCCGGCAGGATCAGGACCGTTGTATTCCCGGCGTATTCCGGTTCGCTTTGAATGGCTTTCCACAACTCGCCGCACAGCCGGTCCGTGCGGCGGATGCCCTCGACGTAAAGCGAGTACGTGCCGGCGTGCGCTATATCGATATCGTGCATCGTGATCCACAACAGGCTGGGGGCGAGCTGGTGCATCAATTGGCGTGCGATGTACACGGAGAGTTCATCCGGACTCGAGAGCGTCAGCGCATGTTTCTTGAAGTCGTCCACGGAAAGCTTCAGCAACATTTCTAACTGTTGTAATTCAAACTCGCCGCCGCCGAGTTCCGGGGTGAAATAAGGTGTTTCGTAGTTGTCGCGCAACAGGTGTTCATAGTCCGCCCCGCCGCCATTGTTTGCCGCAGCCAGCAGGTGCTTGGGCAGAATTACTCTGGCTCCCAGGCCGGGGCCGTACGAGCGATAACTGCTTTCACCAATCCTATTGAAGCCGTTGCTGGGAGCTACCACCCAGGCATCCGTCGAAGGCCGTTTCAAATCCTTTCGGAAGTACTCGAATGCAGTAGGATGTTGCGGAGGAACGGCCGCAAAATTGTTGAACGTTTCATACACGCCGGTCGCCAAGCTCGCGGTCGCCACGTAGTGGCCCAGAATGCCGCGATTGACCACCTGAGTAAAAAACGAGGCTTGGGGAATAAGCTCCCGCATCATGTGTGGGATATTCTCCTGGCCCTCTGGCGCGAATGTTTCCTGATCTCGGGCGCCTCCGCCGAAGGTGATGACCACCACCTTCCTTTTCTTTTCGGGAATCCCGGTTCGGGCGGCCAGCCCAGGCCCAAGAAGAGCGCTGCCCAGGGTCACCCCAGCCGCTCGGCGGAGGAACTCGCGGCGTGTAAACGCCAGTTGGCGGGCAAGTTCCCAGGGGCTGGCGTCCGAACGGCCCGCACCAAATGTCGGCGAATCGCTCAAAACCTGCCCTGATTTAAACCGCGTTGGTAAGTTGTAGGTCATTGTAAATGCGATGCTTAGCGTAAACTACGCCGGGCTCCCCCGGAAGTCAAGACATTGCAAACAGTCGGCTACCTCAGGTCGTTTCGTCTGTTGTTCCCGGCCGGGGTTCCATCGGCCACCCTTCTGTATTTAACCGGCTGGTTAAATACGCCTCTTTCTGTCATTCTGTCTGTCACTCTTTCTGTCATTCTTTCTGTCTCCTGTAACCCTGAGCTCACGGCTTGGCCGAGGGGTTGTCCTTCGCCGAGTAAACGAACTGACGAATCTCCGCCCTCTGCTTCTCAAGGTCGGCCAGTTGCTCTTCGTTCATCTTCTGATAAACCTGGAACTGCGCCTGCGCGAGATCCTTTTGGCCGGTACGAACATACGCTTGCGCCAGGCGATAGTGCGCGTCGGCAAGAGTGGAATTCAATTCCAGTGCGCGCGCGTATTCAGGAATGGCTTCAGCATACTTGCGCTGCCCGGAATAAAGATTGCCCAGCTGCAGGTGCGCCTCCGCCAGCTTGGGATCGAGTTCGATGGATTTTTTCAGAAGAGACTCGATTTGATGGAGATCGAGGCTCGGATCTTCCGCGCGCTTCCCTTTCCACAAACTCATCGCGTAGTAGTAGAGCGCTTTGGCATTGCGCGGCTGGAGTTCGGAAAATCGGCGGAACCGCTGGATGACATCATCTGCCTGGCTGGGCGAACTATCGTACGCTCTCGATAGAAAAATATAACAACTCGGATCGGAAGGATTCAGATCCGCTGCGCGGATCAGCGATTTGACGGCATCGTCATAGTTGCCGTGCGCATAGAGGGCCATTCCGAGGCCGATGGCCAGCCGCGTCGACTCGGGGAAGCGCTTTACGGCGTCCTGGAATACTTCGATCGCTGGCCCGAGCGTGCGATGGATCAACAGTTCGCTGCCCCAATCGAACAGGTTGCTCTCGCTCGGATCGGCGTGCGCGGCCAGCTCATACTCGTTGGCGGCTCCGACGAACTTCCCGTCCTGTTCTTCCACCGCGCCAAGCAAATTGTGGAGTTCAGCAGTGTCCTTCTGTTTTAAGAGTTCGCGGATTTGCTCGCGAGCGTCCGCTAGACGGTTGGTCAGCAGGTAGGCGAGAGAGAGGTCATAGCCATTGTCGTAGGAGGATGGGTTGATGCGCTGTGCTCGCTCGAGATAAGGAACCGCATCGGCTATTTTCTTCGATTGCGCATAGAACTCACCGAGATTGTGGTTCGTGTCATAGTTCTTGGGATCGAGCTCAACGGCCTTTTGGAACTGCTCTCCGGCTGGCTCGAGCTTTCCCAGCCGCACGAGATTGGCCGCAAGATTGGTGCGTGCCGGAGCGGACTTGGGGTTCAGCCGGACGGCCTTTTCAAGGTGGGGATTCGCGCTGGCGTCTTCCGATTGTGCGGAGTAGACCAAGCCAAGAAGCTCGTGAACCTCGAAATTTTCCGGAACTTTGTGAATCAGATCCTCGAGCTTCGCGGCGGCTTCGGCGTAGTGCCCCGAACCGTATTGAGCGACGGCGGACTGAAATTCGCGATCGAGACCCTGCTCCTGGCTGGCAAGCGCAGGAAGCACAAACGCACCCGCCAAGAAAATGAAAACAAGAGGCCTGGTAGAACGGAATCCGATGAGCACGACGCCCCTAGATTATCACCGCACCGCAAAGCTGGGAAAGAGCCAGTGAAAAGGGGTTCCCCGCAGAGCGCCCTCGACGAGCACTCTGCGGGGAGGTGTGGTGCAAACTTTAGAAATATAGCTTCAAAGCGAACTGAATCTGCCGCGGATCGTAGGGATCATCACGCGTGGATCCGATTTCGCCGAAGGTTGAGCTGTTGTAGTTGCCCGAACCACCGATGGAAACAACGCCGTTGCCGCCGAAATTGGGAGCGTTGAAGTTCGGGTGGTTGAATATGTTGAAGAATTCGGCGCGGAACTCCATGCGGAAGCGCTCGTTCAGCGGGATCACCTTGAAGGCGGAAAAATCCAGCCTGTGGAAACCCGGCCCCGGAACCTGTGTCACACCGCCCAAAGCGGCTGCCCCAGTCAAAGCCACGCATCCTGCTGGCGCGGGAGGATTGGACCCGAGTATGCAAGGCTGAGTGAACGCCCCTGGATTGCCGAACCAACTCAAGAGCCCGTTCGCATCGTTGTGCAGTCCGAGGTCAAGCGGTTGTCCGGTATAGAGAGCACCGCAACCGAGGCTCGACGCCGTACCGCTGGGGCAGCCGAGGCTAATCGGCTGGCCGCCCTGGAACGTGGAACTCCAGTTCAGGCTCCAGCCGCTCACGACCTTATCCATAACCCCTGACGAATCGGACAGGAAGCGCTTGCCCTTACCGAAAGGCAGCTCATACCCGCCGCTGAAGTGGAAGACATTCCGGAGGTCGAAATCCGCCAAGCCATAGTCAAATGCCATTCCGAGACCAGGAACGTCAGGTGCGCGATAACCTGCCACGCTCCCGCCATTGAGCAAGTCGCCGGCGTCCGTCATCGTTTTCGAATAGGTGTAGGTAAACAGGAAGTTTAGCCCGTTCGCAAACTGTTTTTCGACTTTAGTTTGCAACGAATGATAAGCGCTCATCCCCGCTGTAGCCGCGTAGCTGGAGCCGAATCCGAAATCAGGAAATGGCACGAGACTCGCTTCAGGCGTCCCCGGAGGCGCGATGGAAGTGGGGTTGTTGGCATTTGGAAAGGACTCCAAATGCCGGGCCAGCGTGGTGACATAGCCGGCTTGGATGGACATTGTGGGTGTCAATTGGTATTGGAGCGTGAGATTGCCGCCCATCGTATACGGAGTGTCATAGTTAAACTGAATTCCGCGCAACGCCAAGCCGCTGGCGTTGACTTCGAGCGGAGTCAGAGAATTGCAAGAAAACCCGGCCTCAAAGATTGCGGTCCCACCCACCGGGGCTGTCGTCGCGCAAGTTGCGAAAGGAGTGCCCGCACTAATGGGGGTAACGTCGTTTGGCGAGCCGTAGGTGAAATTGAACTGGAAGGGATAGTTCTCGCCCAAGTTCGGTGAAAATCCGCGGTTTTCAAAACCGTTGTAAAAAATGCCAAACCCGCCGCGAACAACAAGCTTCTGATTGACCTGATAGGCAAAGCCCACGCGGGGGGCAAAATTGTTCTTCTGCGAGTGCCCGAGTCCCGAGCCTTCGGCATTCGTACTTTCGCAAGCGATGCCGTCCGTAGCCAGCAAGGAAGTGAAGCTCGTAGAGAGGTCGACCCCCGGACTGCACGAGGTAGAAGCAGGCAGTAGGTACGCCGGCCCGCCGAACGGCCCACCGGCTGGGATGAAGTTTGCCTGGTTGCCATGGTGCTCAAAGACCAAGCCAAAGAAGTCGTAGCGAACGCCGAGGTTCACCGTCAGTTTGTGAGTGATCTTCCAGTCGTCGTTGAAGAAACCACCGTAGTAATTCTTGCCGTTGTCCGTTAGCGAGATGTTGGATAGGTCGATGTTGCTCGAGCCCCCGACAAAGCCAGGACAGCTACCTGCAACGGTACAGTCACCGGCGGGTGACGTGTTCACGGTCGGCGTCAGCAGGAAGTCCGCGCGTCCGGTGTTGCCGCTATCGACGGTAGGAATTTCGGTGTAATCGCCGTTGTAGTCATATTCTCCGCGCGACCACGGAGGCTGCAGCGTCGAGAACTTGACGTGTTGCCACTCGATGCCCATTTTGAAAGTGTGCTTGCCATATATCTTTGTGACGTCATCGGAAAGCTGGAACGTGGAAGTGACTTCGTTCGAAGGCAGGAAGGCGTTACTGCCCAAGGTGGACAGGCCGTTGATTCCGAAGGCAGGAAGTCCGCCATTCAAGGGCACCTGAGGAACACCCTGTATCCCAAAGTTGCCAGGAAGGTCGGTCAGATCGTTGGCGTCAGGCGAATAGCGAGACGTGTGAAGGTAATTGAGCCCGGCACGCAGCTCGTTAATCAGGGTAGGAGAGAACGTGTGCGTGTAGCCGAGCGCGCTCTGCTCCGCGATGGCTGTCTGAGTTCCCTGCTGGAATCCGCCGCCGTCCGCCTCGCCTCCGAAAATGCCAGGAATGAATTGCGGATCGTCCACCAAGCTGAACCGGTAAAACAATTGGTTCTTTTCGTTGAAGTTGATGTCCATCCGGGTATCGAACGAATTGCTGTGCTCAAACAACTTCGGTGAATCGGCGTAATTGGAGAGAAGCGAACCCACCGCATTGGTAGTGGGCGCCGGATACAGGTTCAATAGGGCTATAGCGTTTGAATCCAGCCGCCCGGCGGGAATTATGTTCAAGTTGCACCCCGCGACCGTGTAGACGAAACCAGCGGGCTCATTGACACACGTACCAAAAGGATCGCGGACGAATGCGCCGGAAGGAAGCTCATGGGTGGTCGCAGGGTCTAAGATGGTGCCGAGAGGCATTGTACGCCCTAGGGCGTCCGTGGGGCAGGGGGGCTGGCCGGAGCCACCGCAGGGTTGAGCGGCGATGAGATCCTGGAAGTTGGTGTAGCCGCTGCTGCGCTCTGTCGCGCTGGGAACCGAGCCACTTAAAATCGTTCCTTGAACCCTGCGCAAGGCCTGATAGTCGCCGAAGAGGAACACTTTATTTTTGCCGTTAAATACCTTCGGGACGTAGAGCGGCCCCCCGGCGGTGAAGCCGAACTGATTCTGACGGAGCTCGCCCTTGGGAACCTGATGTTCGTTTTCAAAAAAGTCGGCGGCATCGAGCTTATCGTTCCGGAAGAACTCCCATACGTCTCCGTGAAACTCGTTCGTGCCGGACTTGATGGTTGCATTAAGAACGGCGGCACCGGAGCGGCCAAACTCCGCGCTGAAGTCCGAAGTTTGCACCTTGAACTCTTGAATGGCATCCACGGGGGGAAGAACGACATAATTGGTGCCGTTGAGGAAGTCCACGGTGTCGGAATTGTTGTCGATGCCATCGAGCAGATAGTTGTTCTGCGCGGGGCGAAGACCATTGGCCGAGAAGGCGCCGCTGGCCGCATTGCCGCGCGTGTCGGCTTGAGGAGTGTTGACTCCGGCAGCAAGCTGGGCCAGGAAGGTAAAATTGCGGCCGTTCAGGGGAAGATCATTCACGCTGCGCGAGTCAACTACCTGGCCCACGGAAGCGTCTTGCGACTGAAGCACGGGGGCAGCGGCGGTGACCTCAATGGTTTCCGTGACCTTGCCCGGTTTCATGTTGAAATTAACGACCACGTTCTGGCCAATGTTCACGCTGACATCGGTCTGCGTGACCGTCTGAAAGCCGGCATAGGTGGCGCTGAGCTTATAACTGCCAACTCTTACTGGCGTAAACTTATAGGAGCCATCCGCTTCCGTCGTAGTCGAGAGGGCGGCGTTCGTGCCTTCGTTGGTAAGCGTAACGGTAGCGCCGTGAATTGGGGCGCCGGAAGTGTCCGTGACGGCGCCCAAGATAGTGCCAGTATCCACCTGGGCGCAAAGCGGCCGGGCGCTCAACGCAATAAGTGCAAGCGCGCCAATGACCACCAACGGGGCCCGTCCCATCAACCTCGAAAACGCATTTCGATTCATCGCCCATCCTCCAGAGCCTTCCGGCTCATGCGTGCACAGTAAACCACGATCATTCAGACCCAATCCTCGACGGACTTTGGGCCCAGAACCAAACCTCGACGGGTGGGAGCTAAATTTATGAGGAACAAAACACAAAGAAGTTATAGGGCACAAGCCCAACCAAAATAAAGTTCCTTTGTATTCGGCACCCCAAGCCCCTCAAAACAACGTGAAACGCTTAACCTCAAGCAGCGCACAAACTGCTTAACCGCTTAACCTGGGACACACTCTGAGACATTTTGTTGGATATTGTCAAGCATTTTTTTTACTATACTGCAAGGCCGCTCTCCGGGGCCGGAACTGAGTGCGCAGTTCCTTGCAAAAAGTCGAGCAAATCGGGCAATGGCTCTAACCATCCGTGATGTCGCCAAGGCTGCCGGCGTCTCCACCGCGACGGTGTCGAATGTTTTGAACAAGACCGGCAAAGTAGGCCCGCGCACACATCGACAGGTGCTCCTGACCGTCAAGCGCCTTGGCTATTTTCCCAATGCTCATGCGAGGCATTTAGCTTCGCGCGACAGCCGTACTTTGGGGATTATCGTTTCCGACATCGTGAATCCTTTTTTCCCCGAAGTGATTAAGAGCTTTGAAACACGCGCGCGCCAACTTGGGTACGACGCGATTCTCAGCGATACAAATTATGATCCGCGAAGAACTCGTGAAGCCGCTGAACGCATGATGGAGCACAACGTGCGCGGTGTGGCCATCATGACTTCAGAGATCAGCGCGCGGCTCATTAAGGAACTTGAGCGCAGAAAGATCGCCGTGACTTTTCTCGACCTCGCTCCCGTCCGCGGCTACGTGAGCAAATTGCGCATCGACTATTTTTCGGGAATCAAGCAAATCGTCGAACACCTCCATGCACAAGGCCATCGGCGAATCGCCTTTATCGCCGGGCGGCCAAAACTTAAATCGAACCTCGCGCGCCTGGAGGCCTACGAGACGTGCATGAAGGAGATGGGATTGCAGCCGGGGCCCGTCGTGCACGGAGATCTGCGCTTCGAAGGCGGGCTGGCAGCGGGCTTGAATATCGCTAAACTATCGCCAAGGCCGACCGCGGTGATGGCCGTGAACGACCTCACTGCCGTCGGCGTGATTAAGGGCCTGCTAAAGGGCGGTTGTCGGGTACCACAAGACATTTCCGTCACGGGGTTCGACAACACTCGATTGGCCGAATACAGCAACCCCTCGCTGACCACCGTAGACATTCACCGGGACATGTTGGGCGAAATGGCCGCCGATGCGCTGCATGAGCTATCGTGTTCCGCCCATCCGCAGGGGAAGGAATACCAGATTCCCGCTGAACTCATTCTGCGAGATTCCTCGGGGCCCGCTCCCCCTGAAACGGCCTGATCCTAATCCCGAAAATTTGTCCTTCGCCCGATTCAGCTTTCGGCATCCGCCTGCTCGGGCTTCGGAACTGGAGGGGTAATCTTTGGATCGGCTTCAGCTCAGTGCTAGCATTCAAAAGCCGGGCGATCGCGGCTCAGAAAGTAAAAAATGGCGCGTCACAAGGACGAACACATTGCACTTTCGCGGCGCATCTTCCTGAAGAGGATGCGTTGGGCGCCGGTACTTTTTCTGCCCGCCCCAATCCACACCGCGGCGTTCCGGCCGTTCCTCGCGCAGGTTCCGGGTGGCCGCGATTTGTTTTTCGACCTCGCTGATTTTCGCGTAACGCCACACTATCCGGCGAAATCGTCTCTCGATGATGTGCTGCGTAGGGTTGTTCCGGGCACGGATGAGTACATCACGGAGAAGTACGCGTTTGAAATCACGCAGCTGCTCGATAAATGGAGCCGTGCTCTGAAGGAGGGACCGCCGGCTCTGGGCGATTTAGCAAAATTTCTCGACGCCTCGGTCGAAACGGGTTCACTGGCTCCGACACAGCAAACCACTCTTCGCTCTCAAGAGGGCATCGAAATTATCCGCAGACAGTTTTCGGCGAGCCTTGTTCCGGGCCGCGAGCGATTCCTGCAAGAGATGAAGGCTTACCTGGAGGCGATTTCGCGCTTCGAGACGGCGGAATTCCAAATTACAGGGATCGAAGAAACTGCTGGATTGTCGCCGACACTCAAGATCGAAATTCGGTATGACTTTGTCGGCGCCTCGGCTAACGCGGGGCGCGAACAGCGCGTTGGGCATTGGCTGACGCAGTGGTCGCAGGATGAAGCCAGCGGATGGCGAGCGATTCGGTGGGCGGCAACGGAGGAAACGCTGAGTCGTGCGCGCGCGCCGATTTTCGCTGATGTTACTTCGCAGGCGCTGGGCCAGACGGAATCGTACAGGAAGCAGTTGCTTCACGGCGTCGATCATTGGCGCACCGTTTTGGACGGCGCTTGCGGGATCGACGTCTACGGCAACAACGGTTTGGCCGCAGGCGATTTCAACAACGACGGATTCGATGACCTGTATATCTGCCAGCCTCCTGGCCTGCCGAACCGGCTGTATCGCAATCGGGGAGACGGAACGTTTGAAGACGTCACGGAAAAATCGGGAGTGGGAGTGCTGGACGGCACGGCGTGCGCACTGTTCGCCGATTTTGAAAACAAAGGCTTGCAGGACCTCTTGGTGGTTTGCGGCAGCGGGCCTTTGCTTTTCGTGAATCAGGGGAACGGAAAATTTTTGCTAAAGCGGGATGCTTTCCAGTTTGTGCAGCCTCCGCAGGGCACCTTCACGCACGCCGCCGTCGCCGACTACGACGGCGATGGGCAACTCGACATTTATTTCTGTTTGTACAGTTACTACCTGGGACTCGAGCAGTACGACTATCCTGCTCCTTATTTCGACGCGCGCAATGGACCTCCGAACTATTTGATGCGCAACGAAGGGAATGCAATTTTCAAGGATCAGACGGAAGCCGCGGGATTGAACGTGGATAACAACCGCTACAGCTTCGCGTGCGCGTGGGGCGACTTTAATTCGAGCGGAAAGCCCGACTTGTATGTGGCCAATGATTTTGGACGAAGCAATCTTTACCGGAACGACGGTGGCGGAAAGTTTACGGCGGTCTCCGAGGAAGCCGGCGTTGAGGACGTTGGCGCTGGAATGAGCGCGTGCTGGCTCGATTTCGACAACGACGGAAAACAGGACATTTATGTTTCGAACATGTGGTCCGCGGCGGGCCTACGCGTCTCGGAACAAAACATCTTTCACGAAAAGGATCCGGAGAATATCCGTGCGCTGTATCGGCGGCACGCGGGCGGTAATTCGCTGTATCGAAATCAGGGAGACGGAAAGTTTCAAAACGTCAGCCGCGCGGCAGGAGTCGACGTGGGCCGCTGGGCGTGGGCTTCCGACTCCTGGGACTTTGATCACGACGGGTATCCCGACCTCTATATCGCGAATGGCTACATTTCCGGGCCAAAGACTTCCGCGTACGGAGATGCTGACGTGGCCAGCTTTTTCTGGCGGCAGGTCGTGGCGAATTCGCCGTCCAGCAGGACGCCATCGGAAAAGTACGAACTCGGCTGGAACGCCATCAACGAGTTGATCCGGTCCGACGCCTCCTGGAATGGTTACGAGCGGAATGTCCTCTACGTGAACAACCACGATGGCACCTTTTCAGACGTGTCCGGCATCGCCGGGCTGGACTTTCCCGACGACAGCAGGTCGTTTGCGCTTGCTGATCTGGACCACGATGGGCGTTTGGAGATCGTTCTTAAGAACCGGAATGCGCCGCAGTTGCGAATTTTACGTAACACGATGAAAGACCTCGACAACTCGATTACTTTTCGCTTGCGCGGAAAACAAAGTAACCGCGATGCGATTGGGGCCGCAGTGACGATCGAAGCGCAAGGACATCGACAAACAAAATATCTTCAAGCCGGCAGCGGATTCCTGTCGCAACACACCAAGGAGCTTTTTTTCGGACTTGGAAAACCCCAAGGCAGCGTTCGCGCCAGCGTTCGCTGGCCGAGTGGACTGACGCAAGCCTTCGCCAATCTACCCGCGAATCACCGCGTCGAAATTGAAGAAGGTTCCGAAAACTTTGCCGCACAGCCGTTTGCCGCCCCGCCTGCTGCTTACTTCGGAGAGGGCGAAACCCGAAGGTCGGAAGCGTTGCCGTCTACGATCGAGACCTGGCTCATCGAACCGTTGAGCGCGCCGGATTTTACCTTGCAAGACCTCACGGGCAATTCGCACGTGCTCAGTTCATATCGCGGCGGAGCCATCCTGCTCAATTTCTGGAAAGCGGCCGCGCCGAATGGCCTCGAGCAACTGCGAGCCTTGAAAAAACACCATGCGTCGCTTATGTCGAGCGGACTTCGCGTTTTGGCGATCGACATTGCTGACCCCAGCGACAGAGAACTTTTGCGTTCTCTGTCGAATAAGGAAGGACTTCCCTTCCCCATCCTGCTCGGCGATCAAGAAGTCGCTGGCATTTACAACATCATTTACCGCTATTTGTTTGACCGCCGCCGGGATCTTCCCCTCCCCGCTTCCCTCCTCGTGAACGCGGACGGCATGATCATCAAGCTTTATCAGGGACCGACGGACCCTAAACAGATCGAAGAGGACCTGAAATCAGCGCCGGGTACCGCCGCTGCGCGGATGCGGCGCGCGCTCCCCTTCGAAGGGACGCTCTACCAGGACGAATTTCAGCGTAACGACTTTACGTTTGGTGTCGCGATGTTCCAGCGCGGCTATCTGGACCAAGCGGCCGCGTCTTTTCAGCAAGTAATTGCGGCAAAGCCGCGGGATGCGGAAGCTTATTACAATTTGGGAACGCTCTATCTCCGGAAAAACTCGCTGGCAGACGCGCGCCGTTACCTCGAGCAAACACTGAAGCTGCGCCCGGAGTACGCTGAAGCCTGGAATAACCTCGGGATGATCGCAGGCCAGGAAGGCCACGCGGATGAAGCCATTCGCGATTTCCAGAAGTGTTTGCAACTGCGGCCGGACTACGTCATCGCGCTGCTGAACCTCGGAAACCTTTACCGGCGGCAAGGTGCGGCCGATGAGGCGGAAAAGCTGCTGAGCCGCACGCTCGAAATTGAGCCAGATAATCCGGAAGCGAATTACAGCCTGGGAATGCTCTACGCGCGGCAACAACAACTCGATCGCGCCTCGCACTTTCTGGAGAAAGCCGTCGAGTTGCGCCCGGATTATCCGGACGCGCTCAACAACCTGGGCGTCCTCCTGGTCCGCGAACAAAATCTGCCCGAAGCAAAAGAAAAGTTCGAGGCGTGCATTCGGGTGGCGCCGAATTTTGATCAGGCTTATCTCAATCTTGCGCGGCTCTATGTGCTCTTAAACGACAAAGAGAAGGCCCGTGAAACCTTGCTGGCATTGTTGCATCAACAGCCGCAGCACAAGTTGGCTCAGCAGGCGCTGGAAATGCTAAATTGAATTTTCGCAGTTTTCTGTAGCGTGCATTCGAGGGAATGTTGCGAAATGTTTTGCGCCCCAAAAATTCAGCATCTAACAAGGAAGACGAAGAGCTGCGGAGTGTCGTGCCGAGTCCTTGCTCTCGCCGTGATTCTCATTCCGGCTGGCACGTTTGCGCAGGAGACGGTTCCCGTCCGCGGAGAGGCGCGGCAGTCTCCGAAAACTTCGCCGCTTCTTCTAGAAGCAGGCGAATTGCTTCGCCAGGGTTCCATTGACGAGGCCAAAAAGAAAATCCAAGAAGAGCTTCAACAAAATCCTTCCAGTGTGCAAGGCTTCAACCTCTTGGGCATTGTCGAGACGAACGAAAAAGATTTTGCAAATGCCTTACTGGCTTTCCAACACGCGCTGAAGATCGAGCCTGACTCCACGGGCACGCGCAATAATCTTGGGAATCTCTACGTTGCCGAAAACAAACTCGATCTCGCGGAAACGGAATTCAGAAAGGTGCTGCGCATCGAGCCCTCCAATCGCGATGCAAACTATAACTTGGGCTTGGTCCTGTTGGCCAAGAATCTGCCGGCAGAAGCCATCGCTCACTTTCTCCGTGTCCACCCCTTAGACAACACAACTCGCTTCAACCTAAGCCGCGCCTATTTTCGCGCCGGCAAAGCCGCGGAAGGGCTGAAGGCGGCGGCAGAACTTTCCGCAGAAAATAGGACTGATGTGCAGTTGCACCTTACGCTCGGCGTCTTGTTGGCCACGGAAAAGCAGTACCATGCGGCTCTGCTTGAATTGGAACAGGCCAATGCCCTGCAGCCGGAGACAGCCGATATTCTCTACAACCTCGGCCAGGTTTATCTTCGAACTGGAGACTCCGCGAAGGCGGAATTGGTCCTGAATCGAGCACTGAAACTGAAACCTGATTCACCGGAAACTCTCTACGTGCTGGCGCAGGTCTATCAACAGCAGAACCGATCAGTGGATGCTTTGGATTTGCTGGTCCGCGCCCATAAACTGGCTCCTCAGAATACCGACATCATTTTTCTGCTGGCGCGCGTCAGCATGAATCAAAATTATTTCGAGGACGCCATTCCTCTGCTGGAATCGGGGTTGAAAATTGCTCCGCAGCGGGCCGATCTTCACGCTGCGCTGGGTGAAAGCTATTTCAAATCAGACAAAACCGAGATGGCCATTCAGGAATTTCAAAAGCTGATCGATATCGACCCAACCGCGCGATCTTATGCTTTGATGGGAATTTCCTACCGGCGTCTCGGGCGCTTCGACAAAGCCAAGGAGTATTTCGAGACCGGGCTCAAGCGCGACCCTCGTGATGCCTCCTGCTTGTTCAATATCGGCTACATCGACGAGCGTCAGGGGAATCAAGCGCGAGCCGAAGAGCTGTTTCAGCGGGCGCTTCGAGCGAATCCTGATTTTTCCGAGGCCTTGCTGGAACTCGCGAATCTGCGAATCGCGAACAAGAGATTCGAAGAAGCCGCGGTGCTGCTTCGAAGGTATGTCAAGGTAA
>JBARCY010000315.1:0-18948 GCA_049794595.1 Candidatus Acidiferrum sp. | reverse complement strand
CGCGCTTTCCCGAAAAAACCCTATCGCCAACGCGCTAAGATCGAAACCGTCTTCTCGACCGTTAAGCGCAAACTCTCCTCGCGCGCTCCCGGGCGCAGCCTGGCCATCCAGATCCGCCAAGCTCTGCAGCTCGGTCTTGCCTACAACCTCTACCCCCTCAGGCCCACCCCACGCCTGTAGGATGTCAACAGAGCCAGCGTTGATTCTAAAGCCCTTACACGGCATTAAGTCTTTTAGATGCAACATTTACAAGAAAACCAGGGAGGGGCAGTGGCCACCATTAACTCTCAATCTCCGCCTCGGCCCCGTTGCCAGCGTGTTAATTTCGCTACACCTGTACCCAAGACGTCCCCGTGCGCACCCGCCAAAATCGCAGAAAGTGTTAGGGTGGTGACAACGCAAAATGACCCATTCCTAGCCTTTTCCTGACGGGAGACCAAACGCATGCGACGCTCAAATCCTTTCCGCCACCTGCGCCGTAATTTCATTCATCACGCAATCTGCGCCGTTGTATTCGTACTGGGTGCTTCGCCCTCGTTCGCTCAGTCGCCAGGAGCAGCCCACACCGAAGCGCCCTGGTCGAAGGAATTAGAAAAATACCCCGGCTTGCTGCCCGAGTTCGTCAAATTAGCAGGGAAGCTGCAGCAAAACGTTCAGTTTCCGGCGTCGCGAAGCGAAAGCCGCTTGCTGCCCCTGCTGCCAGAATCGACCGCGTACTATGCCGCGCTGCCCAACTATGGCGATTCCGCGCAGCAGGCTCTCGCCATTTTCCGCCAGGAACTGAAAGACAGCACGGTACTCCATGATTGGTGGACCCATGGCGACCTCGCCACTTCCGGACCCAAAATCGAGGAAGCCATCGAAAGATTCGGTCAACTCCACCAGTTCTTGGGCGGCGAAATTGTCTTGTCGGGCTCCATGGACGCCGAGCACAAGGACGCCACTCTGCTCGTCATAGCCGAAATCCGGAAACCAGGCCTCGATAAGATCCTCAAGCAGTGGGTCGCTGAAGCGGCCGGCAAATCCGAGCCATCCGTACGTGTGCTGGACCCGCAAGAACTCGCCACGGCAAAGGAGATTCCTCCCCGCAAAGAGATGTTCGTTCTTGTTCGGCCGGATTTCGTGGTGGTCTCTCTCGACATGGCCACTCTGCGAAGGTTCAATGACCGCCTCAAGAGCACGAACCGGCAGTTCGCCGCGACTCCGTTCGGTCAGAAAATCTCGCAAGAATATCAAGGCGGCGCGACAGTTTTGGCAGCCGCGGACCTGCGTAATATTCTCAAGCAAGTCGCGACCGGCCAAGCCGCCATCGGCACAAAAAACGCTCAAGAAACCTTTGATCGCAGCGGCTTCGCCGACATGAAGTATGTCGTTTGGAAGCGCGCAACTGTTGGAGGTCAAGCCGTCAGCCAGGGCGAACTCAGCTTCAGCGCACCGCGGCATGGCGCCGCTGCCTGGCTCGCCAAGCCTGCGCCTCTTGGCAGTTTGGATTTTGTGTCCCCCGACGCTAACTTTGTGTCGACCGTCGTGCTCACGAGCTTGCCACAAATATTTGACGATATGAAAGAGCTTGCAGGTCCCTCGAAGGCCGGCACATTTGCGATGATCGCGGGAGGCGAAAAAGGTTTAAATCTCAGCCTCAAGGACGACCTGCTCAGCCAGCTCGCCGGCGAGATCACCGCGGAGCTGGACAGCATCACCCCCCAGCCCGTATGGAAGGCCATTCTTAAAGTAAATGATGTGGACCACCTACAGAAGACCTTGACTACCTTGCTGGCTGTGGGCCAGCTTCCTAAGCAACATGCCGTGGAAGGCGGACTCGCTTACAATACCGTCCGCATCCCCTCTCAAAATAAAAGTACCGAGCTTGCGTATGCATTCGTCGATGGATATCTGATCGTGGCTTCAAGTCCGCAGGGTCTGCTCGAGACTTTTCGGCTCCACGCTTCCGGCGAATCGCTCGCCAGGTCCAAGAAATTCATCGCCTCGTTGCCGCCGGGCCGCTCGCTGGAGGCTTCCGCATTGTTCTACCAGGATCCGGTGGCTCTGGGGATGCTGCAACTGCGCCAGTTATTTCCTCAGTTGGCGGACTCTCTCGCACAGTTCTCGAAAGATGCTCTCCCGTCGGTTACTCGCGTTTACGGAGAAGAATCCGCCATTCGTGAAACGAGTAACAGCAGCACAATGGACGTCAGTATGCCGCTGGTAGTAGCCGCGATCGCTATCCCCAATCTCCTTCGTTCGAGAATCGCAGCCAACGAAGCCAGCGCGGTCGGCAGCCTCCGCACTGTGAACACAGCCCAAGTCACCTATGCAGCGACGTATCCCGAGAGAGGCTTCGCTCCCAATCTGGCGACGTTCGGCGCGGATCCCCAAGCTCCCACGGCCAACTCGCCCGAGCACGCCGGCCTGATCAACCAATCTCTTGCGAGCTCAAGCTGCACCGGGTCCGCGTGGTGTATCAAGTCCGGATATCAATTCCGGGTTACAGCCGTCGGAAAGCACCAACCTTGGACAGAATATGTCGCGGTTGCCACGCCTGTCGACCCCAACACCGGAACAAGAAGTTTCTGTTCCACTTCCGACGCGATCATTCGTTTCAAATTAGGCCTGCCGGGGACTGTGCCTCTCAGCGTATCGGAATGCCGCGCCTGGTCGCCGCTGCAATAGGTGAGTTTGGCTTGCCACAAGCTCCTTTGTCAGCCTAGACTGAAAAAGGCGGCCGCATCCGGCGTGCAGTTCTATGCATAGGAAGCAGGCCGAGAATAGCGACGATTCGCATGTTTCCCGCTTCGCTCAAAATTCGCGACTTGACCATCACGCCTGCGGCGGTTCTCGCCCCTATGGCTGGCGTGACGGACACGCTTTTCCGTCGCGTCATTCGCGGACTCGGCGCCTGCGGCCTGCTCATGACGGAGTTCACCAGTTCCGAAGGCATCACTCGCAGCGCCGCCAAAACGCTCCGGTATCTTTATTTTCAGGAAGATGAGCATCCCATCACGGCGCAGCTATTCGGCGCGAATCCGCAAGTCATGGCGGAAGCCGCGCGCATGGTCGAAGATCTCGGCTACGACGCCGTGGACATTAACCTCGGCTGCCCCGCGAAAAAAGTTGTCAAGTGCGGCGGCTCCGGTTTGCTGCGCGATTTGCCGCTTCTCGAAGAGATTTTCAAGACCGTCCGCGCCGCCGTTAAAATTCCGCTCACCATCAAGATCCGCGCGGGTTGGGATGAGAATTCCATCGTGGCCGTGGAAGTCGCGAAAATGGCGGAAAGCCTCGGCGTAGAGGGCGTCGCCGTCCATCCGCGCACGCGTTTGCAAGGGTACGCCGGCGCCGCCGACTGGAGCATCATCGCCGCCGTGAAACAAGCCGTGAAAATTCCCGTGATCGGCAACGGCGACATCAATACTCCGGAAGACGCCGAGCGCATGGTTCGCGACACCGGCTGCGACGCCGTCATGATCGGCCGCGCCGCTGCCACCAATCCCTGGATTTTCCGCCAAATGCAGCAATACGCCTCGAGTGGCTGTTACGACACACCGACGGAGTCCGAACGCCATCAGTTACTTTCTGGCTACTATAGGCAAATTAATGCTGCCAACCTGCCCGATGGTATAGGCAAAATGAAGCAGTTCGCTTGCTGGTTCACTCATGGCGTGGGGAACGGCAGCGAGCTTCGACGCATCGTTCATGCGGCGCGAACGCCCAGTGAGGTTGTCGAGAAGGTGGAATCCTTCTTTGAGAGCCGCACCGCCGCGGGAACCAGCTGCCTTGCGGCCGCCCAAAGTGGTGGCCGTTCTACGGCTGACCCTGTAAGTAGCCGCTCTGTGGCCGCCCAGGATTTTGGCCCGGCGGTGGACGCCAGAAAAGAGGGCCCAGCCCATGGTCCCGTTGACGCAGACCGCTACGAGGCAACGCTCGGAGCGTAGAATCGCCGTTCGACTCCCGCTCAGAGTGCGGGGACGCGACAGCCGCGGTGTGATCTTCGAGGAAGAAACCTCCAGCGAAAACTTATGCCGCAGCGGCGCCGCGTTCCTAACGCGCTTTGACGTCGCTATTGGCAGCGATCTCGAAATCCGCATCCCTTTTTCGCACTACGCCTCGCGCCGCACCGAATCGGATTTTTCCACGTCCGGCCGCGTCGTCCACGTAGTCGACGCTGCCACGCAAGGCGAGCGCCTGGTCGGCGTCCAATTCACCGGCCCTCGCTTCCAACGCGTCTTCCGCCCCGAATCCGCCGTTTAGCGCGCAGGCGTAGCGCTCTAAAATATCACTGGAAAAATCCACGCGAATGCAAGGCGCTCTGTTGAATAGCCGGTTGCTTGCGTCCCTACTTTTCTGAGGCGCAGATAAAATTCGTGGCGTCGTTTGTATCGCCGCTGCCTTTGTATTTCGCGGCTTGCGGATACGCACACAGCGGCCTCGTTTCCTTGACCGCCGGGCCAGCTGCTCCAGGCGCCAGCTTCGCAGCGACAATTTCCGATGGCGCCACGCCTTTTTCCACCCATTGCTCGAGCGCCATATACATGTTGTGCTGCGGATCATTCTGCGGGCTCGAACCGTATTGCCCAAAAACATCGGGGCCGGGGCCGCCGCCGCAATGCTGCATTCCCGGCACCATGTACAGCCGCACGAACGAGTTCGTCTCTTGCTGGCCCATTTTGTCTTCCACTTGATGGTAGTAGTTGATTGTATTGAGCGGCGAAATTGCGGCGTCGTTCCAGCCGTGATAAATAATGAGCTTTCCGCCGCGCGATTCGAACGCCTTTAGATTTGCGTCCATCGAATTTAAAACTTTGGCGAACTTTTCATCGGAGGCTTTCACGGCCTCGTCAAGATTAGCTTTTTTGTAGTCCCAGTTGGGCTTCTCGTAAACCATGTCCGCGAAATAGCCGCCGCCGAAGGCGAAGAGCAGACTTTTGCCGGGAGCGCTACCGGTGATCCAAAGTGACCAGCCACCCCCGCCGTCTTCGCCTCCCGGCACGAACCCGGGGAAAATTTCATGGCCCTTCGAATCGTGAGCGCCTTCGTAGAGTTTTTTGAGGGCTGTGATTTGCGGCTGGGTCAGGCAGGAATCCGTGTCGTTCGCCTTACAGAGCAAAATGGCCGGATCGAAATGGCACTTTCGCGGGTCGTTGAGAACACCGTCGGTCACACCGTCCTTCGCGTCGCAGGTTTCATTCACGGCTTTTGCAATCGCTGGGATTTTGCTGGTGGGAATGTAACTCGCGGGATCTTCCGTTGTCGCTTGCGCGTCCCAAAGCGCGCTGGAGAGCAGATGCGTCCAGTAGTTTGCGGGAGCGCCAGCGATGATACCGTTGTAATCTTCCGGATAGCGCTGGGATTCCATCAAGGCCTGGCGGCCGCCGTTCGAACAGCTCGAAAAATAAGTGTGTTGCGGCTTATCGCCATAAAAGGCGCTTACCGTCTCCTTGCCAACGACGGTCATTTCGTGGATTGCGCGGTAGCCAAAATCGATAATTTTCTCAGGATGTCCCAGCGCCCATTTTGCATCTGTGTCGTCCGCCTCATGGCCGGTGTCTGTGCTCGCCGCGGCGTAACCCTGTCCGATCGCGCCTGCCAGCGCGGCGTATTCAATTTCTCCGGCGAAGCCGCCGTTGCCCTGGCCGCGGAATTTGCCATTCCATCCGCTCGTCGGCATCCACACCTCGATCTTGATGTCCGAATCGGCGCTGGGCCGAGCCACCGCAGTGACTCTGCAAAACGCGGGAAGCCGCTTGAAAAGATTCGGATCGCGCGCTAGCCACGCCGCAAGATTCGACGGAGGCGAAAAAGCGCCTGGGGCGACTGATTCCGCCGAAGTAATTTTCGTGTTGGGCAAAGTCAGTAGAGCGAGTTGCTCGCAGGACTGCCCAGCGCCGTGAACGCAAGGAACCAGGAAGGTACTTGTAAGGAAAGCTACGACCGCAAATGTTTTCACAGGGAACTCCTCCGTCGAGATCGTTTTGGCGAGCGACATCTGCTTGCAACGCGGTCCGCGTGAGCGATCTGCCAGCTAGCACATCCTAGACGAATCGGATGGTAGCGCCAAACAAAGTTTCGGGCGCACGACATCGAAGTTGGGAATCGGATCCAGGACAGGTGTGCTTTGTGAATGAATCCTATTCGTGGCGAAGGGCGGTCAGCGGGTCGACGGAAGCGGCCCGACGCGCGGGAATCCAACAGGCGAACAGGGCCACGGAAGCGAGAAAAACGGGAACGATGGAAAACGTTGCCGCATCGTGCGGGCGAACACCGTAGAGAAACGAGGTTGAGACTTTGGCGAGAGCGAGCGCGGCGGGGAAGCCGAGAAGGATGGCCAGCACCGCGAGAAGCATACCCTGGCGCACGATCATGCGCTGCACGGCGCCAACTTGTGCGCCGAGAGCGAGACGAACGCCAATCTCACGGGTTCTCCCGCTGACGGAGTAGCTGATGACGCTGTACAAGCCGACGCCCGCGAGAAGGAGCCCGGCAAGACCGAACGTCCCGAACAGCGCACCCGCGAGACGTGGCAAGAAGAGCGCCTCGCGCAGATGCTCTTCCATGGTTTGAGCATTGAAAACGGCGAGAGTGGGATCCAAGGCATGAATCTGGTCCTGCACGGACTTCATCAGGCCCGTGGAACCGCCGGCATAACGGACGAGCAGGGAATAGCCCATTTCAGACGGATCGTTGGCAACAGTCTGCTCGAGCGAGCGGTATAGCACGGGCCGCTGCTCTTCGCCGAGCGTGCGCGACTTGATGTTCTTCGCGACCCCGATGATTTCGTAGGTTGCGCCGCCGCCCGTAACGCGTTGACCGATTGGATTTTCGCCTGGAAGCAGCTTCTTGACGAACTCTTCGTTGACGATGGCGACTTTTGGCCCATCGGGATTTTCGTTGCCGAAATCGCGGCCCGCCACACGCAGGGTACCGATGGTGTCAAAATACCCGGAGGTGGCCATGTATAGCTCGGTGTTCAGGAAGTCTCCTTCCGGCCGGCGGCCAACAACTTGAAAGCCATCGCTTCGGTTTCCACCGAGCAGCGGAACCGAATCCGTGGAAGCGACGGAGACTACACCGGGAAGAGCGATAGCGCGCTGGCGGAGCTGCGCGAGGAACTGCACGGTGTGCTCGGGCGTGTAGCCGTTCAGCCGAGGGTCGACCGAGACCATCAGAACGCCGCGTGAGCTGAAGCCCACATCCATTTTTGCGGCGCTGACCAAACTGCGCAAAAAGAGCCCTGTGGCGCAGAGCAGGACGAGCGACATCGCGATTTGCGCAACCACCAGGACGCTTCGCAAATTCCAGCGGCTGCCGGGCCGGGCCAAGAGATCTTCGCCTTTCAGCGCGCTCGACAAAACCGGCCGCGAAGCGACCCAAGCGGAAGCCAGCCCAAAGAGCAATCCCGCGGCGGCGCTGATTGCGAAGGCGAAGAGCAGCACCCGCCAATCGACGGAGATGCTCAAATCCAGCGGCACCGGTGCAGGTACATGAAACGCGGACAAGCCGCGCGTGGCAAACAACGAGAAGACCACGCCAAACGTTCCGCCAGCGAATGCCAGCAGCACGCTCTCGGTCAACATCTGGCGGAGCAACTGCCATCGTGTTGCTCCGAGAGCTACGCGCACCGCCAGCTCCTTGTGTCGGGCCGATGCCTGGGCCAGCAAGAGGTTGGTCACGTTGGCGCACGCGATACAGAGAACGAGGAGCACCACGATGGTCAGTGCGGCGAGAAAGAGGAGAACGCCTTCCTTTTCTCGAGGGCTCAGCGAACCAGCTTGCTCGAATTGGAAGCCGCCGTCTTTTTCCGTGTCTGGATGAGCTTGGCTGAGGCGTTGCGCGATGACGTTGAGTTCCGCGGCGGCTTGTTCGCGCGTGAATCCCGGTTTCAAGCGCGCTGCGACTTGGATCCAGTGATAGCTGCGAGACAAGTAGTTGGGGGTTTTGGGTGACAATTGGTCCAGCATTCCCATGGGGACCCAAAATTCGCAATCGAGGATTTGATCGAGTCCGCGAAAATCGCGGGATGCGACGCCGACGACAGTAAAGGGCCGCCCGGAGAGGCTGATTGATTTGCCTGCGATGTCGGGATCGGCGGCGAAGCGGCGCTGCCAGAGGCGACGACCCAGCACGATGACGGGAGATTTATCCTCGTCGCTGGAAAATCCCCGGCCTAGAGTCATTTGCAATTGTGTGACGTCGAAGTAATTCGTTGTAGTGGACTGGCCCCACACGCGTTCGGGTTCGCCGGTACCGGCGATCGAAGCTGGGACGAGTTCATAAAAGCCGGTTACGCCGGAAAAGGATTTGGCCTGTTCGCGTAGATCCACAAAGTTGGGCCAGGCGAAGGCGTTGCAGCACTCGTTGCGCTGGGTGGTGTGTAGCGAAAGCAAGGTAGGAGGATCGCCGACGGGAGCGGGGCGGAGGACGAAGCGGCTGACCATGGCGAAGACGGTGGCGTTGGCGGCAATGCCCAATCCAATGGAAAGGATCGCGGCGGCCGCAAGCCCCGGCGAATGAAACAGCCGACGCAAGGTCTGCTTCAAATCCAGGAGCCACGCAGACATGGAATATTCCTCCGAATCCAGAGGTACGAAGAGGCACATTTATTTGTTCCGGCGCGAGGGCAAGCCAGCGGGTAAAGTTGACATCAAAAATGGCGAGTTTCTCTAAATTTCGTGCGACCCCAAGGGAGAGGCGGCACGGGCAGGGAACTTATTGGACCTAATATCGTCTACTAGTTGAGAGTACTCGAGCGATCCGGGGGGACGTCATGGGATCACTTTGGCAGGATTTTCGCTTCGCGGGGCGAAATCTGAGGAAAAGTCCGAGTTTTGCGATCGTCGCGGTGGTCACGCTCGCACTGGGCATTGGCGCCTCGACCGCCATCTTTAGTGTCATCGAAAACGTGCTGATGGAGCCGTTTCCTTACCCTGACGCGAAGCACTTCGTTTCGGTGCAAATCCATGACATGGAACAAAACCAGCCCGGGGGACGAGGGGGTTACAGTGGGCCTGAGTACTTGGACTACGTTGCGCAGAACCATGTCTTCGACCGGGTCATCGCCAATGATGAAACCGATGTGCTGTACACCTACGGGGAAGGCACGGATCGCTTTAGCGGCTCAATGGTTACGCCGGGCACCTTCGAATTTCTGGGCATCCCGGCGCTGGTTGGCCGCGTCATGCAGCCTGGGGATTATGAGCCCGGCGCTCCTCCAGTTTTCGTATTGCGCTACAAGACGTGGGTCAACCGGTTCAACGCCGACCCCTCGATTTTGAATAAGTCCTTCGTTTTGAACGGCACCACACGCTCGCTCATCGGTATCATGCCGCCGCGTTTTGGCTGGGGCGACGCGGACGTGTGGATACCAGAAAAGCCTAGCGTCGCTGATACAACGCCGACGTTGGGCTTCAATCGCTACTGGTTCTTGATGGGCCATCTAAAACCTGGGGTTACGGAACGCGAAGCTCAAGCGGATCTCGAAGTAATTGCACAGCATCTCTCGACCGTATACCCAAAGGACTATCCAAAGCATTTCACGGTGGAGGTGCAATCGCTCGCGGATCTGGTCGTCGGCCGATTCCGAACTACGCTTTTCATTGTACTAGCAGCGGTTGGACTGCTCCTGCTCATCGGTTGCGGCAACGTCGCAAATCTGCTCCTGGCGCGAGCCACCACCCGTGAGAAGGAGTTCGCTATTCGCGCGGCGCTGGGCGCCGGGAGGTGGAGGCTGGTGCGTCAACTGCTCGTCGAGAGCCTCATTCTTGCAGGCGGAGGCGCAGCCTTTGGCGCACTTTTAGCGTGGGCCGGTCTGAAATCGCTGGTTGCACTCACTCCTCAAGAAATAATTCCCGCTGAAGCGACCATCCGTCTGAATGTCCCTGTCCTACTGTTTACTTTGGGAGTTTCGGTGGCGACCGCGCTTGTCTTTGGCCTTCTACCGGCCCTGCAAACGGCGCGGCGGGATCTGAACGATCCGCTGCGCGATAGCGGGAAGGGAGTTAGCGGCGGCTTCCGGCACGGCCGGTTTCGTAATGCTGTGGTTGTCCTCGAGGTCGCCCTCTCGCTCACGCTGTTGGTTGGCGCGGGCTTGCTGATGCGCAGCTTTGTGGCGCTGCGAGAAGTTCATCTTGGCCTGCAACCCGATCACGTTCTGGTGGCCAGGCTTCCGCTTCCAAAAGACCGTTATAAGACCGCCGACCAAGTCACCAGCTTTTTCCGCCCGCTTTTGTTGCGGATAAAGGCCATGCCCGGAATTGTCGACGCCACGGAAACGAGCGCCTTGCCGCCTTACGGAGGAATTGGGTCGGACATCGAAATCCCAGGCAAAACGCACTCCGAGAAATGGAGCGCGCCGTTTCAGCTATGCAGTGAAGGATATTTTTCCGTATTGAAGATTCAGTTTCTGGAGGGACGCCCGTTCACGGAGGCGGAAGTGAATGGCGCGAAGAAATTGGCCGTCATCAACGAGACTTTTGTGCACAAATACCTGGGCACGGATAATCCGATCGGACAGCGCGTCCGGCTGGTGCGGCTCGAAAGCGCAAGCGACCCGGTGCACGATGCTTCGTTTGAAATTATCGGAGTTGTAGCGGACGTGAAGAACCAGGGCCTGCAAGATCCCGTTACGCCGGAGATTTGGGTGCCATACACGGTGACCGGCACTTTCGAGCGAGGAATCCTGGTGCGTACGGCGAAAGAGCCGCTCTCGATGTTGAACGCGGTGCGGCAAGAGATTTGGGCGACCGATCGCAGCGTCGCACTGACGCTGACAGGCACGCTGGAGGGGTACATCAGCCAGTTTTCTTATGCTGGTCCGCGATTTGGATTTTTCTTGCTGGGAATTTTCGCTACGATCGGATTGGTGCTCGTGACGATTGGTGTTTACAGCGTGCTGGCATACACTGCGGCGCGGAGAACGCATGAAATCGGTATTCGCATGGCGCTCGGAGCAGAAAGCGGCGACGTGCTGAGACTGGTGATCAACATGGGCTTACGGCTCGTGATTTTGGGTGTGCTGATTGGTCTTGCGGCGAGCCTGGGTCTCGCGCGGGTGATTGCCACGCAGCTTTGGGGAGTGTCGCCCTACGACCCGGCCACGCTGATTGTTGTTCCGGTTCTGCTGCTGATCACCGGGCTGGTAGCGTGCTGGGTTCCGGCGCGGCGCGCCGCGCGGGTTGATCCGTTGGTGGCCCTGAGGTACGAGTGAAAGCCAGGCGCTCGGCCCGCATCAAATCCTAATTCTGCGTAATTCGTTGATTGACGACTGGGCGCCCAGAGCCGGTTGTTTCCGTCTATAATTTCCGCGAATCATTCCTGACGTAGATCGCTCTCTAAGAATGGATCTTAGGGTGAGGAAGGATACGTATGAAAGCGAAGCTGGATTGCGCACAGAAAGGGAGGAGGAGCCGAATTCTGCGTAAGTTCCTTGGGCTTGTGGTTTTCTGCTGTGCGGGCGGCCATTACGTCTCCGCACAACAGGAAGTTCCCAAAATGCCTATGCAGCCTGCGTATGAGAATGGGGCCGAAGCGCGCTGGTTGAACAAGAAAGTGTTGGATTCGCGCGTGCTGGATTCTATGGAGGATTTATCGACGTGGTCGTTCACCGGAGATGGAGAGATGGCGCTGGCGGATGCGCCGGTGAAGGATGGCGCGCACTCACTGCGAATCATCTCGAAAGAAAATTTGGGGCTGGTGGGTGGCTCGGGCGAATGGGAGGATCTTGTCGCCAGTCGTAAATTTCCAGGCGAGAATTGGAGCGGCTTCAATCGCATCTCGATCTGGGTCTATTCTGATGTTATCGGCGCGCCGGCAATCTCCGCCTCTCTCATCTTGCACAATGAGGGCGCACATCAGCTGCCGGACCGATATAACGAGGGGCGGGATGAGTCCCTCATCCTGAAGAATCATGAATGGAATCACGTAGTGTGGGAGATCGCGCCTCTCGACCGGGATAAAGTCACGCAGCTCGATTTTGCCTACAGCATGCCCAAAATGTTTCCGGACCCGGGGGATCAAACCATTCTATACATCGACAAACTGGAGCTCCAGAAGGTGGAGCCGGACCATGTCGAGGGATGGGATGTTGCACCACGCAAAATCGCGTTCAGTCACGCCGGGTATACCGCGGGCTCGACGAAGACGGCAATCGCCAGCAATCTCGAAGCGAATGAGTTTTCGGTAATCGAGGAAGGCACTGGCAAAATCGTTCTTACCAAAGCCCTGCAGCATCTGACGACACAACTAGGGAATTACGCCGTGCTGGATTTCTCCGAGGTTCAGACGCCCGGGAAGTATGTTCTTCGTGCCGGAGCCACGACAACGCGGCCATTTCAGATAGGGCAGGAGGCGTGGAGGGAGAGCATATGGAAAGCCATTAATTTCATGTACAGCGAACGGTGTGGAACGGTGATTCCCGGGATCCACGGAATTTGCCACATGGACGATTACACGATCCATGGGAATAAACGCATCATCGTCAGCGGCGGGTATCACGACGCGGGAGATCTTTCGGCGACGGGCAACACTCCAGGAATGGCATACGGGCTGTTTTCGCTCGCGGAACGTCTTGAGCAACAGGGAGAAGATCCCGTGCTGCGAGCCCGCTTGCTGGAAGAAGGGATATGGGGACTACGTTGGGTATTAAAGACAAGCTTCGGAGATGGATACCGCAGCAAAGGCCAATTAATCAGCTACTGGACGGATGGCGTGATCGGGGACGCAGACGACCGTACGGGTCAGGCGGTGAATGAGCCCGAATGGAACTTTCGCGTGGCGGCTGTCGAGGCGCTTGCGGCCCGGGTGTTGAAAGAGAGCAATCCCGAGCTTGCGACTCGCAGCTTGCGCACGGCGGAACAGGACTGGAACTTCGCGGTCGAGGGACTCCAGACAGTCGCTCCTCTCCCAGAAGTCTATGGAGCGCAGGATGAACTTGAGCGCATTTCGTTCGGCGCCATTGCTTCGGTGGATTTATTTCGGGCCACGGGCGAACAGCGGTACGCGGACGAGGCGTTCAAACTGGGCGATTTGATCGTCGCATCGCAGGAACAGATGCTCCAGGCGTGGAGCATCCCGCTCACCGGTTACTTTTATACCAGTCCCAAGCGAGAGAATCTTTTTCACCGATTTCACATCGGGCAAGAAGAGGAGCCGATCGTTGCGCTGACGCACCTGTGTGAAACATTTCCCAATCATGAGAATTGGATGAAATGGTACGCCGCGATTGTGCTGCATTCGAAGTACTACCAGCAGGCGGCTGCCAAGGTCGATCAGCCGTTCGACATGTTGCCGGCAGCAATCTACAAAGAGAGCGAAGCCCGATTGCTGCCGCAATCGAAGGATTGGACACCGCTGCGCGCCGCCGATCGAGACTCCTACCTCGAACAAGTTCGTCGCGGCGTTCCTTTGGGGGGCGAATATTATCTGCGGAGATTTCCCGTGTGGTTTGACTTCCGGGGGAATTCAAGCGTCTTGTTGTCAGAGACAAAGGCTTTATCGATCGCGGGACAATTGCGGGGAGATCTTGAAGCGGAAGATCTGGCGCAACAGCAAGCGGAGTGGCTGTTGGGACGCAATCCTTTTTCAGCGAGCATCATGTATGGGGAGGGCTATGACTGGACACCTCTGTATAGCGTGCGATCGGGGCAGATGGTGGGCGCGATTCCTGTAGGTATTGAAACCAAGGAGTACAACGACGCACCTTATTGGCCGACGCAGATTTGCTGGACATACAAAGAGGTATGGACACAGCCAGTGGGGGAGTGGATATGGCTCATGCAGGATTTGCATGGCGCGGCGGTCGTCGAAGGGAACGCCGATGCTTCATCGCGTGAGCCCATTGAGTTTCGCGAGCTGAAAACCGGACGCGTCACGGAATTTGCCGTCGATGCCGCAAGCGGTAAATTTCTAGGCGAGATGCCGCAAGGAAAATATGGGGTGCGCCAAGGCACGACCCATACCACGCTCACCGTGCTCTCTGGCGGCGTTTACCACGTTGAACTGCGGCCGAACCGGGCCTTTGACTTCAACGTCTCTGTGGAAGCGACGCATGGCAACGAACTGACGGTGCGTATCCACGCCGAAGGAGCGGGCGCCCACAAGCTGGAAGTGAGAACGAAAAATCTCGATCTCGTTGAGTCTGTTGTGGAGCCGATTGAGTTGAGTCCGGGCCACGACGCTGAACTGGTCAGGCATGTTCATATTCTTGGCGCCGAGACTCCGTGGGTCATCGTGGTGATCCCTGATGGCGTTCTGAACGAGCATCGCGAGATTACGGGCGTCAATGGTGTTGTAAAATGATGCGAGCCCCTCGCGTTTAAGATTTGCAAATGTGGAAGTGCGACTTGCCGGGTTCCCCTTTTCTATCCCTAAGAAATCAATTTTCGACGAAGGACTTGAGTCTCGAGAGAGGTTGATCCCACTGCTTGGAAACGCAATCCAGGAAATCCTTCATTTCTTGCAGCGGCTGGCGACTGAATTGGAATTGGCTTTCGCGGCCGGCGCGGACGCTGCGAACAATTCCAACGCTTTCCAGGACACGAAGATGTTTGGTGATGGCCTGGCGGGTGAGCTTCGAGCCACGCGTTAATTGAGAGATCGAATGTGGTTGACCGCCGCTGAGTCTGGCTACGATCCGAAGCCGGGTAGGGTCGCCTAGCGCGGCAAAAATCAGAGCCGGAGGCCGGCGCTTTGCGGCGCGGCGGCTATGGCGTTTGGGTGACATACTTTTCGATGTTCTTCATTTGTTCGGTCCAGCCGCCATCATTGCGGCGGAACGCTTCGAGACGGCGGTCACCGGGCAGATTTTCGAAGCCGGACTCGGTGAGGATCAGCAGGGTGCCAGTCGCGATCTTTTCGAGACGGAATTCGACGAGCGTGGTTGGTTCCCCGGAGTAGTCCGCCGGGGAGTCCGATTTGTCAAAAGATTTGGGATGGGGCCAGGTGAAGGAGAAGAGATGTTCGTGCTCCATTTTTTGGACGACGGCTTCCCACTTGACGTGCTCGTAGCCGGGATAGGTCATGTATCCGCGGGAGACCTGGCCGGCTACGAAGGGGCCGTCCAGCTTCACACGGAACCATTCGCCGAACTCGCGGTAATCGGTGAGGGCGCGCCAGACGCGGGAAAGGGGAGCCTTAAGCTCGATCCGCTTCACAATCTGGTTCTCCATGTTAAGCAACCTCCTGGTTGCATATTAGCATGGAGCCAACGAACATGCAACCTTGTGGTTGCTCTCATTGGAGAGGCTCGCCGCGCCGAGCGGAAGCCGCAGAAGAGTTGTGGCCCAGCGTGTCAGGGCACGATAATCGCCTTATTTTTTGGCAGGGCGTCCAGAGTCGTCCGGTCCAGATTCAAGTGGGCGGCAACCAGTTCTCGCGGCGTGTGCGTGAGCCATTCGGAGAGCGCGAGATCCTGGTAGTAGCTGCTCTTGAACATTTCGAGAAATTTTAGGTCGGTCGTGCCGGTATTCTCGATGTAGTGGGGCAGTGTTTTTTGGATGTAACCGACGTCGCCTGTCTCGAAGTCCATGGTGCGGGCGCGGCCGCCCGTGGCAAAAACGGTCATGCGGCCTTTGCCGCCGAAATAGAACTGCCACTCGTCGGCGTTGGGATGCCAGTGGAGTTCGCGCATGCCGCCAGGTTTTACCGTGACGACAGCAGCCGCGATAGTCGTCGCCACTTTGAAGCTGCTGGAATCAATGATGCGAACGTCGCCGTTCTTCAGATGCTTTGCGGGTGCGGGCTGCGCCTTGCGAAACGCAAAATCTATAGGCGACGCGCCCAGGGCGCCTGCTGCGATGCGCTGATCTTCGGCGAGCGAGCCAGGAACTTCGGCCTGAAAAATAAAGCGTTCTTTTGTCGGCATTTTTGCCAGAGCGGATTGTGGCACGCCAAAGTTTTTGGAGATCACGTCGGGCGGCGTGTGCGCCACCCAGTCAGTCAGCAGAACGGTCTCATACTCCGAGAAATTTCCGTCGTCGAAGACGAGCAGAAATTCCGCTCCATCTGGCCCCAAGCCTTGAATGGAATGCGGAATTCCGGTGGGGAAGTACCAAAGGTCGCCTTCCTTCACGTCGGTCACGAAACTTTTACCGTCGGCATCGATGCAGGTGATGCGCGCGTTTCCATTGAGCATGTAGGACCACTCCGCAGCCGCGTGCCAGTGCAGTTCGCGAACGCCTCCGGCGGTCAGGCGCATGTCCACGCCAGCCAACGTTTTGGCGATGGAGAGTTCACGAATCGTGACTTCGCGCGACCAGCCGCCTTCCTGGGAGCGCTTGTGCGCAAAAGCGAACGGGTACTTGAAGGTTTGCACGCCACCGGCGTCTGTCGTGACGGGATGGCTCGATGAGGGGTTGGCGGCATCGAGAGAGGCGTTTGTTGGACCGGGATCACTCGCGCTTCTGTCCGTGTTCGAATATTGCGCGGAGTTCTGCTCTTGTCCCGCGGCACGATCTGGCCCAAGCACGCTCGCCGCAGCGAGCGCCGCCGAGCTGATTCCCAAGAATCCGCGGCGAGACCACTGTTCTTTTTCTAGTTCCCCAGGCATCTGCACCATCCTCATCGATTTGGCCGAGCGGAGGTTTTCTCCGGGTCTTGGATACCGTACACGGAACGTTGCGGGTCCGCAACGGTCGGGCGCGGCCTCCGTTTCAAAGAAACAAAGAGCGTGAGTGGTGGCCCGTGGATGATGGACGCGACGGAAAGGCAGGCGCTGGAGGTAGTGGAAGAGGAATGAGCATAGACTGAAGTCTGTGCCAGCCCCTGAGCTTGAAGTTAAGCGCAACCGGGGGGTGTATACTGCGCCGCGGCGGCATCTTGAGACGTGAATTGAAAAGCGAGGATGAATTGTATGCGAAGACTTTGTTGGATACTTGTGGCGGGGATGGGGATATTGGTTTTGGCAGGGCTCGGATCGGCGCAGGAAGCTTCGAGTTCGGGACCCTACAAGGTTTTGAGGACGGCGAAAGTTGGAGGGGTGGGCGGTTTTGATTACGTGTATGCGGACGACGCGGGGCGGAAATTGTACATTCCGCGGACGGGAGAAGGCGCGCGCATTACGGTGTTTGATTTGGATACGCTGGCGCCGGTGGGCGAAATCGCGAATGCCAATGCTCGGGGAGCGGCGGTGGACCCGAAGTCGGGGCACGGATTTGGGAGCAGCAAGCCGGTGGTGATGTGGGACGCGAAGACGCTGGCGACGATTAAGACGATTGATGTGGATGGAGGACCGGACGGGATTTTGTTCGATCCGTTCAACGAGCGCGTGTATATCTTCAGCCACCGGGCGCCGAACGCTACGGTGATCAATGCGGCGGATGGGTCGATTGCAGGGACGATTGATTTGGGCGGCGCGCCGGAACAGGCGGTGACGGACGGCAACGGACATTTGTATGTGGATATCGAGGATAAGGACAACATCGCGGTGGTGGACGCGAAGACAATGACAGTGACCGCGCATTATGATTTGGCGGGGAAGTGCGGCGGGCCGGGCGGGCTGGCGTTTGACGCGAAGAATCATGTGTTGTTTGCGGCGTGCCACGAGCCGCACGTGATGGTGATTTTGAGTTCGGTCGACGGAAAGATCATTACGAGTCTGCCGATTGGAAACGGCGTGGATGGCGCGACGTTCAACCCGGACACGATGGAAGCGTTCAGCTCACAGTGGGACGGAACGCTGACGGTGATCAAGGAAAACAGCCCGACGGATTTCGTTGTGGAACAGACAGTGCAGACGACGCCGAGCGCGAAGACGCTGACATTAGATAGAAAGACCGGTCATATTTTGCTGATCGCCGCGGATTTTACTCCTGCGCCCGAACCAAAACCGGGAGAACGCCGCCGGCGAGGAGAGATGGTGCCGGACACGTTCAGGATTTTGGTGGTGGGGAAGTAGCGTTAGTTTGATTGCACCGTGAGGGGATTAGTTGACGAAGGGATAAATTTCGTCGGCGATCCAATAATTTGCTAAGAGAATGGCGAAGAGTGTGCCGAGGAGCCAGAGTATCCAGCGGCGGCGGATCCAAGTGTCAGCGAGCGGGGAAGACACCAAGGGAATGTCGGCGAGATAAGCGGCGCAGTAGCAGGCGTTGGCGATTAGTGTGAGGATGGCGAGAAGTAGAAGCGCGTGAAGATTGAACATGGGGCGGAAGTGGGGCCAACTGGCGGCGATCCACACTAGGACGACCGCGGCGAGTAGGAGGTTGTAGAATAGGCGGCGAAGCTCCCAGAAGCGGATGGAGCCAGCGAGAAGCGCACGGAAATGGGGAGCGGGAGACTCGGGGAAGTTTTGCGACTGGGTTGGTTGAGCGACGTCCATCAGAGCACTCCTTGATCATCAAGAGCCGAAAGGATAAGACTAAGCCCTTGCTTGGCATTGTCAAGTACTTTTCATTGCAAAGTATATAGTTATTCCGTTCACATGCGAGTCCGTCAGGCGAAGGGCAGGACCATCCGACAGATGACTTGAGCCGAGGCTAACCGGGTAGCTAGAAGTTGGCCAGCAAGTTCCGGTGATTCCGAGAGGATGCCTTATTTGCGGACGGCCCAGGCTAGACCGTCCGGCCCCTTGCCGGCCGCAATTTTTGCGACCATCTCCAATGTTTTGATGTCGATCACGGCGACGTAATCATCGGGCGTGCAAGAGATGTAGGCGCGCAAACCGTCGGGCTGCATCAAGACGCCGGCGGCGCCGTGTCCGATTTTGATGCGCTTGGCTTCTTTGCGAGTGGCGGCGTCGAATATGACAAGGTCAGGGCCTCCTAACGTGGAGACAAAGACTAGTTTTCCGTCGGGAGTAAATTTCAGGCGGTTGGCGCCGCGGACATTGGCATCGAGGGTCTGAATCACTTTTTTGTTGTCGATGTCGATGATGGAAATCGTGCCGTCCTGAGCGTTTGCTGCCCAAATCCCCTTGCCATCGGGAGAGACATCAAAGCCCTCGGCGCCTCGGCCGACGGGAAC
>JBARCY010000314.1:0-38040 GCA_049794595.1 Candidatus Acidiferrum sp. | reverse complement strand
CCTCGATATCCAACTTGTGCCGAGGATGTCAACAGAGCCAGTGTTGATTCTAAAGAACTTGCTCAAGCCCATGGGGCGTCGTTCGGCTTTGTTCGTAAGTATCGTGAGTAAAAGACGTAAGCAGAAGAGCCCTTTCCAAAAAGCAAAAAAGCCAGCTCTCAAGCTGGCGCTACGGAATTGGTAGACAGAATTATACAAGGAATATAGTACGCGAGTGACAATACTTTGTCAAGGGACTTCGTGCTGGGGGAAACGACCATAGGGAAATGCAACGTGGCTGTGTTGCCGGATTCCCGGTCTGCGCGGCGCATGTCGAGCTCGGTCTTATTCGCCGGCGGTTCGGGGATGGCGTTGGCAGTGCTTGCTCCACTCATGGTAGACCTCGGTGGCGTGTTGCGGGGTGAGGCGGTGAATGGCCGCTACTGCCGAGATGAGGCGCTCTGGTTCTTGGATTTGCTCGGAGAGGCGTTCAAACTCGCCGAAGTAGATTCTTGGATGGCCGAACATTTCGTCTCCCTGGATGGTGCACAGTAAGGATAGCTGGAAAGTGGGGCAAGGAAAGTTTTCGTTTTGCCGTCTGTTCCAGAGAGTTTGAGGAGAGTGGCGGAACAAGCATTTCAATAATCGAAGGCCCCACACGTAGAAAAAAACGGCGTGTGGGGCCCCGATTCATAACCGCGCAGAGCGTCCGGAGCACTGCGCCATAAAGAGGCGGCGATACCTAGTGTGCATCCCCGTTACGATCGTCTGACTTACGAGGGAGGCGAACGACACCATGGATGGGCTGGCTTCCAAAATGCCCAGTCGCGGGACTCATACTCGTGAACGTCAGGGTCACGTTTGAAAACGCGACCTCAGTACCTCCGCTGATGCAGACCTGCAGCGTGGACAGCGTGGTGACCCCGCCCTTCGTCTGAAATGGGGCGGCAGTTCCGTTGGCGGCAATGTCGGCTGGGCCGGTGACCACGAAACGGACTGTGGTAGCGGGGCTGTCGGCAGGGCAGACGCTCGGATCGTAGCTGACTAGGGCATCCGTCATTATAATGCGGTGAGTGTGAGGACTGCGTGCCCCGGGATTGTCAATGGTCGGAGTGGCCGGAGGAGTCGTGGGGTTCGCGAGAACCCAATAATCGTCGTGTTCCATAGTCAGAATGGCAGAGAAATCGGCTTTACCGGAATCTCCTTTCAACTTCAACGACCACGCGCCATGCAGTTCCCATGGGCCAGCAACACCGGTTGCGGGCGTATAGTCGTTGATGAGGCCGCCCAAGTGCTCGGGCATAGGAGCTTGGGCCAGAGCACCGAAGGGAAGCGCTAGCACGAGGACCGCGATGATGCGCATTGCCCACCTGAAGACTTTGCTGTTCATGAAAGACCTCCAAATTTTAGATTTGCGTTTTGATCGCCCAAAGCTCCTCGGGTTCTCGGAACATAGGGCAAGTGCGGGGGACCTGCGGCCCGAGAATTGCTATTCGGCGATTTCACATCTGCGTCGTGTCGATACAATCGGACAACCTGGTGGGTGCCGTCAAAAGGCAAGGGGCAGGATTTCAGCCTTTTCTGCACATGCCGTCGAATGCCGTGGTTTGCCGTGGCCGTGGCTGTCCAGCGGGGTTACAATTCGGCCCCTGGGTTAGCGATATCCATGGATCTAAGAAGAAAACGCGATGTCTGAAGCATCCTCTGGGACGCCGCCATCTGTGATGCCACCGGAAGACCGGCTGGATTCCTGGAAAGAGATCGCGGCCTACCTGAATCGCGACGTGACGACGGTCCAGCGGTGGGAGAAGCGGGAGGGGATGCCCGTCCACCGGCACGTGCATGACCGGATGGGCACGGTTTACGCTTCTCGGGCAGAGTTGGACTCATGGGCGCGCGGCAGGAGTTCACAGGAAGAGCCGGAGAACGGGAACGATGCCGCTTCGGCAAACCCCTTGATACTGCCGTCAGGTTGGGGAGGAGCAACTTCTTTATCCAGATGGAAGCTTGTCTGGTGGCTGGCAGCGGTGGGGGCGGTGCTGGCGATTGGTGGAACCCTGTGGTTTCAGAGGACGGAATACTTCTGGAGGAACCCGCTCGCTAACGCGCGATTCCAGACTGTCACAGAGTTCGACGGAGTGGAAGAAGCGGCGACGGTATCGCGCGACGGTCAGTTTGTGGCGTTTTTGTCGGACCGGGACGGGCCGATGGATGTCTGGGTGACGCAGGTCGGTTCGGGACAATTCCACAATTTGACTCGCGGAAGCGCGCCGGAGCTAGTCAATCCATCGGTTCGCACCTTGGGGTTCACGCCCGACGGAGCTTTCGTCACGTTTTGGGTTCGCAGGCAAGTGGGGGCGAATGGAGGCGACATTGGCGTCTGGGAGGTGCCAACGCTGGGAGGAGAGCCTAAGCCATATCTTGAAGGCGTAGCGGAGTACGATTGGTCTCGTGATGGGTCGCGGCTCGCGTACCACACACCTGGACCGGGAGACCCGCTGTTCACGTCAGACGGCAGCCGACGGCCGGGGGAACGACCCATCTTCACAGCGCCAGCCGGGCTTCACAGTCACTTTCCGTTGTGGGCGCCTGACGTATCGTTTATCTACTTCGTGCTTGGTTCTCTGCCCGACAAATTGGACATCTGGCGCATTGCGCCAACTGGCGGGAACACTGAGCGGATCACATCGAGCTTCGGTCGCGTAAGTTATCCAGTCCTGCTGGATCGGCGGACGTTACTGTATCTCGCTAACGATCCCGACGGAGCGGGGCCGTGGCTTTATAGCATGGATGTCGAGCGGCGCATTCCCCACCGTCTGACCTCCGGCCTTGACCGATATACGTCTCTGGCGGCGAGCGCTAACGGCCGCCGTCTGGTGGTCACAGCCGCAAGTCAGAAGACAACCCTTTGGCACTTGCGGATCGGTGATTCGCCCGCGGAGTCGTCCGGGGCTACTCGAATCTCGCTGACGACCAGCACGGGGATCTCTCCACGACTGGGCCCAAATTATCTCCTTTATGTTTCTGCGACCGGCACGAGCGGGAGTATTTGGAAGCTCGCGAATGGAACCGGCACGGAACTGTGGAGTGGGCTGGGAGCGAGCGTTTCTGGCGGTCCAGCAATTTCGCCCGATGGCGGGCGGATCGCATTTTCGGTTCGGCAGGAGGGGAAGACGCTTTTGTACACGATGCAGGCCGACGGCACGAATGCGCGAATAGTGGCTGATTCGCTTGAGCTGCAGGGCGATCCGGCGTGGGCGCCCGACGGCCAATCGATCACCACGGCGGCGGACGATCACGGCGTCCCGCATCTCTACCGCGTGCCAGTTGACGGCGGACCCCCCGCTCCCTTCCTCCAAGAATACTCGGTCGATCCGGCGTGGGGGCCGGACGGCCGCTTCGTTGTTTACTCGGGGCCGGATATCGGCACTACATTTTCGGTGAAGGCCGCCACAGCCGAGGCGGCGAGGTATCCCCTGCCAGCGTTGACCCTGACACGGGGAGGACGGCATCTAACATTTCTGGCTGGGGGAAAAGCACTGGTGCTGTTGCGCGGAGAGATTCAACACAAGAATCTCTGGGTCATTGATTTGAAGACGGGTGGTGAGCGGCAGTTGACCAACGTTACGCCCGACTTCGATATTCGCGACTTCGACATCACGGCGGATGGCCGTGAAGTGGTGCTCGAACGAGTGCAGGAACGCTCGGACGTGGTGTTGCTGGATCTTCCCCGTCTATAGATCGGTTTCATCCAAGCAGTGTGCTTCGATCGGCACTTTCCATGCGGGGCAGAGTTTCGGTCATTCCGCGTCATTCATTAAAGTTTACGTGGCTATTTTCGGCCGATGAAGCGGACTCGGAGCGTGAAGGCTAGTCCTTGACCGCCGGAGAAAGCGCCGAAGCACCCCTGAGTAAGGGTGCTCGTGCACGGAGGAGCGTTGATATTGTTGACCACGGTGTTGGGATCCTGGCGGTCGAATACGTTGATGGCTTCGACGCGGACACCCCAGAGATAGCCGCGGAAGCCGAACTTTTTTTCGAGTCCGATATTGAGGCTGGCGTAGGCGGGGAAGCGGGCGGAGTTGGGCGGGCCGACAAGCTGCTGCTGAAGATTGATGACGCTGAAGGGGTAGCCGGTGCGGTACTCGAAGAAATAGCTCAGCTGGATGCCCCAGATATGTGTGGGTGCCCAGCCCCAGGTGACGATGCGGTTGGGAGCGTCCCAGGTTTCGGGGGCGGATTGCTGTGCGGCGTAGAAGATGGAGCCGAGGGCGGGATTGAGGACTTCATTGGAATGCGCGAGGGAGCGCGTGTAGGCGCCGTAGATTTCCATATCTTCAGAGAAAACGTGGCGGAGGGAGATGGTCGCGGAGCGATAGCGGTCTTTGCGGGTGCTTTGCAGAAGAAAAATTCCGCCCGGTTGCGCGGGTTGCTGATCGACATAGACGAAGCCGTGAGAGCCGTTGCGGGCGAGAAGTTGGAGGCCGAGGAGAGTGTTGTGTAGCAATTTCTGCTGCCAACCAGCGCTGGTGGTGTTGAAGCGAGGTTGCTGGAGGCCATGCGTGGGCAGAAGGAATTGGCTGACTACGGGGCTTGATGCGATGACGTTGCCAGCGGAATTGTAGAAAGTGTCGATTTGCTGCTGGTCGAGGGCCTGGCCGATGAGGGAGAGATTCAGCGGAGCATTGTAAATGCCCCAGCCGATGGAAATTTTTGAGGTGTCGTCGCCGAAGGGAAGGACATTGGCGGAGACGCGCGGGCCAGCCATAGCGCTTTGGGTGAAGCGGTCCCAATCGGTGCGGAGGCCGGCTTGGACGACGAGATATTTTGAGAAGGACCAGGTGTCCTGCGCGTAGGCGCCAACTTGCGTGTTCGAGACATAGGGATTTCCGGGGCCGGAAAAAGTTGTTTGACGAACCAGACACCCGAGCTGGAGAGCGGAGGCGCAAGTGGTTCCGTCGGCCGCTGTCGCTTGAACTGCCTGGATTTCGTTGCGCAGAGCAGAAAGCGAATAGGTGAGACCGGCGGCGTTGGCGCCGACGGCGAGTTGATGAGTGCCGTGCCAGTGGCGCGAGGCAGCGATCACTTGAGCAACTGCCTGGAGGCGGCGACCGCGTTGGTGGATGCGCTGGAAATAATTTCCCGTGGAGCCGTCGACGAGGAGGACATAAGGCTGCGTGCCTTGCGGTACGAAATCGAGCGTGCCGGTGTCGGCGGCGACGCCGAGCTCGAAGAGTGTGTCGTGCAGCCAGATTTGATCTTTGAGGGAGGCGAAGTAACGCTGCTCTTTGCCCGTGACTGTGGTGGACTGGGGATCGAGAGCGTCGAGGCCGACGTTTGTGTCGTAGGTTTGGTTGTAGAGGAAAGTGGCGTGGAGAATGTGCTTGGGCGTGAAGTTATATTGGAGGCGGAGGAGATTGTCGCCAGCCCAATCTTCCGCGGTGTTGGCACCGGTTGGCAGTTGTTTGACGAAAGCGAAAGTGTGCTGGAGGCTGATGGAGTCCGAAAACCAAAAGCGGCCGCGAACGATGGGGCCGGAGAAAGTAAAGCGCGGATACCAGTTGCCGAGATGGAGGCCTTCCTGGATGTTGATGCCGGGAGCGGGATTGGTGGTGCCGAAACGCCATTTGTCGTCGCCATCAGGAGTTTCGAGGCTGAGGAGATTTGCGCCGGAGTGAGCGTAGCCGGCACCGAAGCCGCTGGTTTGGACGTCGGCGGCGCGGGTGGCGTCAATGTTGAAACGGGAGGTGAGCTGGCCATTGACGGGGTCGCTGATTTCGAAGCCATCGAGGAGATATTGCGTTTCGCCGGAGCGGGCGCCGGCGATGTGCAGATTGCCAGCATTGTCCTCGGTAATCTCGGGAAGAGCGACGAGGCTCTCGGAGAGGATGTGGGAGTTGGCGGTGGGGAGCTCGAGAATGTCGCGGGCGGTTAGCGTGTTGCGCTGAGCGGTGTCCTGCGGATCGATTTGGTTGGCGGGAGCACTGACCTGGACTTGCTGGCGAAGTTCTTCGGCGTGATTTAGCGTGAGATGGAGTTCGTTGGAGCCGGGCTGAAGAGTGACGGCGCGATCGGCGATTTCAAAGAAACCTTCCTTGCGAACTTCCAGTTTGTAATCGGCCGCGGGGAGATTGCGCAGCGCGAAGCGGCCGGCGCTGTCGGTTTCGGTGCGGTAGATGTGGCCGACAGTGTCCTCAAGATTTATCTGGGCAGAGGAGATGGGGACGTTGTTTTCGTCGACTACGAGACCGGAACACGAAGCTGAATCCGCTGCGCGAGTTTCGAGAGGCGCGAGGACGGTTAGGCAAACGAGCGCGGTAGTAAGTAGACGAGTGAACCCCATACCTCACCCGGTGTACTTGAGTACGGACTCATTAGACTACAGATTATTGGGGAGGGATGTCCCCACGCGAATCGCGTGTGCCGCGCCGGATACAGGGAATGGTAGGCTTGTGGGGACTCGAACCCCAGACCTGGCCGACCGGGTCGGCCCGCTCTAACCAACTGAGCTTTTGATGAGCGCCTGGATCATTTTGGATGATTTCCAGCGCTTAATCTCCAATTCGCGGCGGCGAGCTTCCAAGAGAGATTCGCACTGTTCCTGATACACGAGCGTCCAGGGGCCGCGCTCACGCGTCGAGAGGGTATGGCCACGCCCGTGTTCTTCCAGGCGGCGAACGAGATCATTTGTAGAACCAACGTAGTAACGATGCGTGGTTTCGCTTTGGAGGATGTAAACGAAGGCCATCGGGGAACGGAGCCAGGCGATGAAATGGTAGGCTCGTGGGGACTCGAACCCCAGACCTCTACCGTGTCAAGGTAGCGCTCTAACCAACTGAGCTACGAGCCTACAAGGCTGCTAGTTTAACATGAGTGTGGGAATAGGAAGGAAACAGGCGCAGCATAAAAAGCTGTGATAGCTGTCGAACCCCAAACCTGGCCGACCGGGTCGGTCCCCTCTAACCAACTGAGCTACGAGCCTACAATCTTGTTACTTTACCATGAGAGGCTGAGCTGTGCCGATGGTGAGAATCGATGCGGAGCTGAAGGAAAAGTGCCCGCGCGTGGCGTTGGCTTGCGTGACGGCGGAAGTGGAAACGGGCGCGACGCCGGAGGGACTGGACCACGAGTTGGGTGTTTGCGAAGAGAAAATACTGAAGTCGGCGGAGCCGAGGGCGACGCTGGATTCGGCGGAGATTTTGGCTACGCGGGCGGCGTACAAGGCGCTGGGGAAGGACCCGGCGAGGTATCGCGGGTCGGCGGAGGCGCTGCTGAGGCGAGTGATTGCGGGGAAGGGACTGCCGCGGATCAACAATGTGGTGGATGTGATTAATTTGGTGAGCGTGGAAAGTCGGCTGCCCGTGGGACTTTATGATTTGGCGCACGTGCAGGGCGACATTCTGTTTCGAGCGGGCCGCGCGGGGGAGACGTATAAAGGAATTGGGAAGTACGATTTGAATTTGGAAGGGTTGCCGGTGTTTTGCGATGAGTTGGGGCCACATGGGAGTCCGACGAGCGATTCGGAACGGACGATGGTGACGGAGGCTACGAAGCGGGTCATCGTGATTGTCATTTCCTTCCGGGGCTCGGAAGTATTGCTGCGATGGGGACAACAGACGACGGAACTGCTGCTGCAACACGCCTCTGGAAAAAATACCCTTCTCGAAATCACGAACTAATTCATCGCGTGACCGGCTCCGTAAGCTGTTTCTCGCCTCCGGCTTGGACACGGTGATGGAGGAAGCCGCGGGCGGCTAGGAGCTCGGCGTTGAGAAGGGCGGCACCAGCGGCGCCGCGGACTAGATTGTGGGAAAGCAGCGTGAGTTTGATGTCGAGGAGCGGGCATTCGCGAACGCGGCCAACTACGGCGGCCATGCCCTCCCCGGTGTGGACGTCACGGCGGGGTTGCGGGCGGTCGTCGGCTTCGAGGACATGGACGGGATGTCGGACGGCGGAAGGGAGGGACCCGAGTTCGGCATCGACTTCGAAATTGCGAAGGGCTTCGCGGACTTCTTTCAAGCAGGCAATTTTTTTCAGGCTGACGGAAACGCACTCGAGATGGCCTTCGAGAACGGGAACGCGATTGCAGTGGGCGCTGAGGCCGAGGCCGGCGTCGATAAAGCGTGCGCCATCCCATTTGCCGAGGAGCTTTTGAGGCTCGGACTCCATTTTTTCTTCTTCGCCGCTGATGAAGGGAATGACGTTGGCGTGAATATCCATCGAGGCGACGCCGGGGTAGCCTGCGCCGGAAACGGCTTGCAGAGTCACGACGAAAACTTTTTCGAGGCCGAAGGCGTCGGCTAACGGCTTTAGAACAAGGACAAGGCCAGCCGTGGAACAGTTTGGATTGGTGACGATGAAGCCGGTGTCGTAGCCGCGATTTTTTTGCTGGGTGCGGATGGCCTCGAGATGCGAGACGTTGACTTCCGGAATGAGGAGCGGGACGTCAGGATCCATGCGGTGATTTTTGGAGTTGCTGACGACGGGATAGCCAGCACGGGCAAAATCCTCTTCGGCGCTGCCAGCAACGCTCGAGTCGAGCGCGGAGAAAACGAAGTCGCAATCGAGGCTGGGATCGAGACCCTTGACGACGAGATCGCGCGCGGCTTCTGGGATCGGCCCATCGAGATGCCAACGGACGGCTTCGGAGTAGTTCTTGCCGGAAGAGCGTTCGGATGCGGCGACTTCCGTTAGTTCAAACCAGGGATGATCGGCGAGAAGTTTCACCAGCCGCTGGCCGACGAGACCGGTTGCGCCCAGGACGCCGGCGCGCCATTTGTTTACGGCGCCGCTGGGCAGAGGGCTGGCGGCTTGCTGCGACATGCCGCTTTTATCGCCATTCTCCGAAGAATGGGGACTCATGCCGCACCTCCGAATCGGACGCCATTATTTGAGCTTTGAGGCGAGCCGATGCGGGTACCTCGAACGTGCGGCTTAAATGTGTTGCGAATCCAGATGGTCATCTCCGTTTCGGCGGCAAGCGGCAGCACGTTCGGATGAAGAACTTTGGCGCCACCGGCAGCCAAGGCGTGCGCCTCATCGTAGCTCAGATCGTGGAGAAGTCTAGCCTCAACGGAGACGTGCGGATTGTCGGTATAAATTCCGTCGACATCGGTCCAGATGATGAGCTCTTCGGCGTCCACGACGTGGGCAATGAGAGCGCCGGAAAAATCGGAGCTGTTGCGGCCGAGGGTGGTAATGCGTCCATCGGGAGTCGCGCCGATGAAGCCGGTGACGACAGGAACGAGGCTGTCTTCGAGAAGCGGAAGGAGAATCGCGCGGCCACGCTGTTTGGTTTCTTCGAGATGAGGTTTGGCGTCGCGGAAGGTGTCGCAGGTGATAACGAACTCGGAAGACGAAACGGGAACGGCGGCGACGCCGGATTTTTCAAGAGCGGCGGCGAAGAGGCGGGCGCTGAAACGTTCTCCAAAGGAGCCCAGGCGATCGGCGAGTTCCGCGGTGGCCGCGACGCGGCCCTGCTGGGGAACTTCGTGGAGCAAGTCGCGGCTGAGGAGCTGAAGCACGCGGCGGACGTGCTTGTGCTGCTCTTCGGCTAGTTGAAGATCCTGCAGCACATCGAAATGAAGATGAGTGAGGCCTTCGGCTTCGTTGCGCGCGTGCGAGAGCTTGCCTTCGGCGAGGGCGCGCGCGATGGAGAGAAGCCGGTCGGTGACACCTTTCATTGCTGAGACGACGACAATGACGTTTGAAGTCTGGAGAGTAGTGCGGACGAGGCCAGCGGCGTGCAACATGCGCTCGGCGCCAAGCAGAGAGCTGCCGCCGAACTTCAAGGCAACTATGTTTTGGCTCCGTACTTCAGGGCTTTCGGGTTGGGCTAACGCAAAGCCGTCCGCCAAACCTAAGCCGTCTTCTCCAGCTACTTCTTCCTGCACGTGTTCGGGACTCATGGGGTCCGCTCCTGGTATCCGCGGGAGCGTCTCAGGCGGGGTTTAAAAGAAGAAACCCACCGCCGGATCGCTTCAGGCGGTGGGTTGGAAACTTTTTCTAGCTTGTTAGCTGTTTCTCCACGCCCCGGAAGCGAAAATAGTCGACTTGGCCTTAGTCGAGGTAGTCGACATAGAGGTCGTCGTGGTAATTCGCTTCGTCGCGATGGAAATCATGCCGGAAAAAAGAATAGCACAAGAAAAAGCACGCGCAAAGCACGGATTTTGGAAGGGTGGGAAACACGTGCGGGGCGTTTTCGAAATGGGCAAGTGACCCATGCCCGTGCGACCTCTGCTCGAAATGGTGGTTCCCCAAGAAGCTTCTAACAATATTAAAATCAACAACTTATTGACAACGACTTTCTCGAAACCCGCGTGTTAGATGAACAAGGGTCGGTGGGCGCGTGGTGCGCCTCCGGGGTATTCCAGCAGGAAAGGAAAGAAGCCATGAATGCAAGGAAGTGGTTAGGTGGACTATTTGCGCTCGCGCTGACCGTCTTCGCCGCGGGATGTGGGGCGGGAAACACGAACATGCAAACTGTGCAACCGCAGTCGGGGACCATGTTTGTGTCTGGCACGGACGCTCCGCTGCCGAGCGTCGTTTCGTTCAAAGTAGATGTTATGGGTATCAGCGTGGCGGAGGGCATGGGCACTCCGGTGACAGTGACGAGCGGTTCGCAGACCGTGGACTTTGCGAAGCTGAACGGACTGCGTACCTTGCTGGATTTGAACACGATTCCAGCGGGGACCTACGACACGGTGATCGTCTCATTGGCGAATCCAGAGATCGACTACCTCAACGTGACAAACCCGCAGACGAATCCTCCAACACGGCCGACGATCAGCAGCTACACATCGACGACTACACCGCCCGCGGTGCTATCGACGTCAACGGTGACTCTCAGCTTGACGAACCCGCTGGTGGTAAGCGCGGGAGACGTGATCGGCTTGGGATTTGACTTCAACATCCGAAAGTCGGTGGCGCTGGATATGAACGGCCAGATCACGGGAGTTGTGAACCCGACTCTGAGCGTGAACGCGATTACCCCGGGCGATGCGGACGCGTACATCGATGAATTTGTCGGCGGCGTGACGACCATCAATGTGAGCGGAAATTCGTTCACGATTCAAGGAGGGCACGGGCGGGCGTTTACGGTGAATGTAAACGATCAGACGGAATGGGAAGGCAGCGAAACGATTAACGACCTGACCAGTTCGTCGATTGTTTTGATCTCCGGGACGCTGGACCGGACCGACGGAACGTTCCTGGCGGATACGGTGGCTATCCTCTCGCAAGACAAATTCTATGCGGGAGGGCTGATCACTTATGTGGACCCGCCCGTGAATACCGCTCAGGACTTCGACCTGTACGTGCGCGAGGTTCTGCCGGCGGGGACGGGGTTCAACTCCGGGCAGATCTCGACGATTGATTTGACCGGTAACGAGAAGTACTTCGTCTACTGGATGCACAATGTTTTCGTCAACCCGAGATGGAGCACGATCTTCTTCAACTCGGCTCTATTGGTTCCAGGGCAGCGCGTAACCATCGGCGGTCCATTTTCCAATGGCGCCGTGACGGTGAAGCGCGTGGTGCTACGGCATGAAGGACACACGGGAACGCTTGTGGCCGGCAGTGTGAACGTGGGCGCCAGCACCTTCCAATTCAATTCGAATGGACTGGCGGGCGTGTTGTTCAACGGGCCGGTGACCGTGTACGTGACTCCGTTTACGAAGTTCCTCGGCGGATTGACGAGTCTGCAAGACCTGACGAGCAATCCGACGAATCCGTTGCGCGTGGTCGGCGTGGTGCTGAAGGATCCTATCAGCGGCCAGCCGGTGTTTGTGGCGCGTAGCGTGGAGGAGCTGACGAACTAAGGCAGACGCACTTCAGACCAACCCAACCGTTCAACTAGACGGCCACTCCGAGAAATCGGAGTGGCCGTTTTAATTTAGAGAAACAATAGACTGCGGAAAAGTGAAACGTTGAGAACTCATGGAGCTAAGTTTCGAAGATCAAGCTGGAACATGTTAGGCCGGATTCGGCTTTTTGCAGTTCGGAGATGTCGAGAGGCGTCACGCGGAAGCCGCGGGCTTCAATACGTGTGCGGGTGCGGGAGAACGACGCGGGGAAAATGACGGTCTCGCCAAGGGCCAAGGCATTGGCGGCGTGTGGTTCGGCGGGATCGACGTCGATCCAGTCGTAACCGGAAAAGGGCGTCGCATCGAACCAAGCGCGATTGGCGAGAAGGGTTTTGCGGCCAAGGCTTGTAACGGCGGACTTGAGATGGAGGCATCCGGCTACGGGAACAGCTACCACTTCATATTGGTATGGGGCGAGGATGGCGGCGAGCTGGCGGATGCCTTCGGCGTTGCTGCGTTTTGTGAGACCGACGAAGAGCTTGCGGGCAATGCGAAGGACATCGCCGCCCTCGAGTGTGCCGGGAAGCGAAACATGCTCGAGCTTGCGAAATTTGGAAAGGGCCTGCGCGAGCGAGGCGGCTTCCGGACGGCGCGACTGCGTGCCGAGCGGAAAAATAACGGCGAGTTCATCGAGAACGACGGCGGGATCCTCGACGAACATGGAATCGGGGAGAACGGGCTCGGCGGGGAGAGAGACGACGCGAGCGCCGAGTTTTTCGAGAAGTTGTTCGTAGGCGCGATGTTGCGCACGAGCGACTTGCAGGTCGATAGGCTGGCGGGGAATGAAGCTTAGCTCACAATTTACGATGGCGGAACTGACGGCGCGGGTGATGGCGAAGAGCATTTTGCGAGGCCAAGTTTACACGAGAAATTCGCGAAGGATTGATGACTGGGTGCGAAAAAGATAGACTCGGCGCGCGGGAAACAACCAAGGAGAACGGATGAGGGCCTTACGGAGAGTCGTGTGTGGCGTCGCTGCTGGAGCGCTGATGCTGGGCACGGGTAGCGCATCTCAAACGAAAGCTGCGCAGGACAAGGCTGCCGCGGCTGTGGATGAGGTTTTCGCGGACTTTACAAAACCTGGAGCGCCGGGATGCGCTGCCGCAGTGTACAGAAATGGCAAGTTGATCTACGCCAAGGGTTACGGACTGGCGAATATCGAAGAGGATGTGCCAATTACGCCACAGACGGTATTCGACATTGGCTCGACCTCGAAGCAATTCACGGCAGCTAGTATTTTGCTGCTGGAAAAGCAGGGAAAACTTTCCGTAAACGACGACGTCCGGAAATACATTCCGGAGTTGCCTGATTACGGGCAAAAGATCACGATTCTCCATCTTCTAAATCACACCAGCGGGCTGCGCGATTACCTGGTGTTGATGGATCTCGCGGGCATCCATACGGACAGTGTGACGACCGACGAAGACGCACTGCAGCTGATTACGCGGCAGAAGGCGCTTAACTTCGCGCCGGGGAGCGACTGGCTCTACAGCAACACGGGATTTTTTCTGCTGTCCATTGTCGTGAAACGCGTGAGCGGGAAGACGCTTCGCGAATTCGCCGCGGAGAATATATTCAATCCGCTGGGGATGACCCACACACAATATCGCGACGATCACACGGCGCTGATTGCTAATCGCGCCATGGCCTACGATCCAAAAGAAATCCAGGATGGGTACAAATTGGACGTTTCTTACTTTGAGCAAACGGGCGACGGCGCGGTGCACACCTCGGTCGAAGATTTGCTGAAATGGGATGAGAATTTTTACAGCGGGCAAGTTGGCGGGCGGGACTTTCTCGCGGAGCTAGAGGAGCCGGGCAAACTGAATGATGGCAAGGCGCTCGACTATGCGAAAGGACTATTCATCAGAGATTATCGGGGATTGCATACCGTGAGCCACGGCGGCGCATGGGGCGGCTACCGCGCCGAGCTGCTGCGTTTTCCGGAGCAACACTTTTCGGTGGCGTGCCTGTGCAACCGCGGAGATGCGAATCCTACGCGGCGAGCGCGCCAGGTGGCGGACATATATCTAGGCAGCGTGATGAAGCCAAAGGATGAAAAGAAAGACGCGATTGGCGCGCGTGAAAAGCCCGAGGAAAAAGAAATCACGCTGCCCGCTGAGCAGCTTCAAGCCTACACAGGCGACTACTCGAGTAGCGAACTGGGTGTAACGTACCGTCTGAGAATTGTGGATGACAAGCTGAAGGTCGTGGATATTCTGGATGGAAGCGGAATTTCTCGGGCGAGCGATTTTTTCCCCGATGCGTTCGGCTCAATCGGGAGGGATGAATTCAGGCTCGGCAGAATGTCCGTCAAGATGCACTTCGAGAGGGATACGAATCAGGCAATCAGCGGATTCAAGCTGGACGCGGGACGCACTTTGGGGATGATTTTTACGCGCCGCAAGGGCGCTGCCAATTAGGAGGCTTGATGCAAGCAGAAAGCGGAACGGATTCGATGAGGCGGACTGCGGCGATCCTCGTGATCCTTTTGGGAGGGGCAGCCCTCTGGTGGATGGGCGGCAGCGGAGGTGACGTGACGGCTGCCAAGGGCGCATTGTACGAAAGCATTGTGGCAGAGCAGGCACCGGAGGGCGCGAATGATCCGCGCCTGAAGGGTGCGCAGCGCTTCGAGGATGGCGGCTGGATCTATGTGCATCTGGAGGGCACGCCGGGAACGATTGGATTCCAGCACGGTTACTTGCTGGCGCCAGAGATCGAGGATGGCTTCGCGACGGTCAGCGCCGGGATGGTGCATGAGACGCAGCGCGACTGGGCGTTTTTCCGAAAAGCGGCGCATGAAATGCTGTGGCCCAAAATTGACGCGGAATATCAGCAGGAATTGCAAGGAATCGTGGAGGGCTTGCACGCACGGACCAATTCGAAGCTGGACGTGGACGACATCGTGGCCATGAACGCGTTTGAAGAGCTGCCGGAATATTACGTGCCCTGGTACAACAAGCAGCAGAAAACGGCGCACGCGCCGGATTTGAAGAGCCCGGGAAATTGCAGCGCGTTTGTGGCGACGGGGAGCTGGACGAAGGGCGGGCAGATCGTTATGGCCCACAATAACTGGACAAACTACGCGAATGGGGAGCGCTGGCGCATCGTTTTCGACATCGTGCCGAAAAGCGGCTATCGAATTTTGATGGATGGATTTCCCGGGGTGATCGCGAGCGACGACGACTTCGGTATCAACAGCGACGGCTTAATGGTCACGGAGACCACCATCACGCAGTTTGAAGGATGGAATCCCGACGGAAAAGCGGAATTTGTGCGGGCGCGCAAGGCGCTGCAGTATGCAGGCTCGATCGATGAATATACGAAAATCATGTTGGAGGGAAACAACGGCGGCTATGCCAACGATTGGCTGCTCGGCGACAGAAAGACCGGCGAGATTGCGCAGTTCGAACTCGGACTGAGGGCTTACAAGCTGTGGCGAACAAAAGACGGCGCTTATTCAGGGTCGAACTGGGCGCGGGATCCGAAAGTCTTGCGCGAGGATGCGCCGGAATTCAAGCCGAATGATCTGGAGACTTCGCCGAACGCGCGGCGCGTGCGATGGGAGCAATTGCTGAAAGAAAACAAGGGCAAGATTGATGTGGATCTTGCCGAGAAAATGCTTGGCGATCACATCGATAGCTATCATCAGAGACCGGAAACCAACGAGCGGACGCTTTGCGGGCATGTGGATTCTTCGCCGCGCGGCATCGATATTTGGGGATGGGGGCCGTATTTCCCTGGCGGTGCCGTGCAAGGCAAAGCAACGGATTCAGAGATGGCGAAGGATATGAAGCTGGTGGCGCGCGCGGGACATCCCTGCGGAGAAGATTTTCTAGCCAAGCCTTTTCTCGCAGCGCATCCGGAGTATGCCTGGCAAGCCCCTTACCTCCGCGACATGAAATCAGGGCCGTGGACGGAATTTCATTCCGGTGAATCAGCAAAGCCGGAAAAATAAGAGTGGCGGGGCGACCGGCAACTTACCCTCTCACAAGTTCCGCCGAGACAGTCACATTTTCGAAAAGAATGCCCGCGTAAATGGTTATGGCCAGCGCGTGGCCTGCGCGAAATGAGAAAGCAAGAGCGTGGTAAGAGTGATGCCCGCGCCGAGAAGCATTCCGGCCAAGATTAGACCGACCACCCCGATCGGCATCCAAAAACCGGAGCGAGACGCGGAAGGCTCCTTCGCCACCGGCGGAGAAACAATCGAAGGGACAGCTTCGGGAATGGATTCAGCGACAATCTGTGTACCAGGTACATCGGAAGCTTCCCATCGCGCCACCAAGCAGTACCCTTTACGGGGGATTGTCTCAATGTAGAGCGGTTTGTCCGTGGAATCACCTAAGACCTGCCGGAGCTTGTTGACCGTTGTGTTAACGTTCGCGTCATAGTTGACATGCGTGTCGGCGGGCCATAGGCGCTGCCGCAATTCCTCCCGGGTGACCACTTCGCCCTGCTTCTCGATCAGCGCAACCAGGACCTGATAGACCTTGCCCTGCAACTTTAGGCGCGAGCCATTCTTGGCGAGCTCTTGCCTCTGCTGATCGAGCTGAAATGGACCGAAGCGTATAAAGCGTGGGCCCAGTGTTGGAACGAAATTTGATTTTTCTTGAAACGTGGAATCCAGGGTTGGGATCATGTTGGGAGTCATACATGCAGTCCTTTACAAACATTAGACGCACAATAACGCAGGGATGTTTACAAGTAAGAACGAATTTCCTGACGAAAAGTTTCCCTCTAAAATTCGCGGGGATTCAAGAAAGGGACGATTTGCCCGAAACACGCACCAGGCCGTCCTAAAAGAGGGCGGAAATCCGCTTTTTTGTATGCGGTGAGGGCGTCGAGGCATATTGACCGGTTGCGAACACTTGTCCATAAATGGGACGAATATCTGGTTTGGAAAAGACGATGAGAATTTACAAACTGTGATTGAGATTTGACCCTGCGCCTGCGTTCGGCTCCCCGAATCAAATCTGAGTGATCCAGGGTGAACCGAGGGTGGTGAAGTTGGCCTCTTTTTGGTTGCCCCGAAATGTCCTAATTGCGTGCGCTTGCGGCGCTATCCGGCAAAACCATGATTTCGACGCTTGAAGGGAAATGCTTCGAGCGATAGATGCGCTGCGTCGCCTTCTGGTAGTCGGAATCTTTCGCTTCGAAAATGTTCGGGACGAATTTTTGCGGATTGCGGTCATAGAGCGGAAACCAGGTGCTCTGGACCTGTACCATGATGCGGTGGCCCTTCTTGAAAACGTGGTCCTGCGAGTGCAGGTCAATGGTGAACGGCGTCACTTCGTCAGGTCTGAGAGGCTCGGGCTTTTCGAAAGAATTGCGGTAACGGCCACGAAAGATTTCATCGGAAATCATCAGTTCGTACCCAGAAAGCTTCCAGTCGTCCGGATATTTCTGCGGGTAAACATCAATGAGCTTGACAATCCAATCGCTGTCGCTGCCGGTCGTGGAAGCGAAGAGCTTGGCCGTGACTTGGCCGGCGAGCGTGACATCCTCTGTTAAATCGTCCGTTTGCCAGGTCACAACGCCGGGGCGGTTGTCTACGAAGCGCTGGTCCTGCACCAGCCAGGTGTACCAACTGCCGGGATGATCCTCGGGATAGGTCATGTCGATGGGGCGATGGCGATAGGGCACGGGATGCGCGGGGTCGCTGACGTAGCTGTCGAAGGAGTTCGCGGATTCCGATTGCGGAGGATCGAAGGAGAGTTTCCCATCCTCGTGGAAATAAAGGTTTCTGGTTTGCGCCTGACGCGGCGGCCAGGAATCGTATTGCACCCAATTGTCACTGCCGGTTTGAAAGAGCAGTGCTTCTTTGAGCGGTAGTGTGCCTTTGTCTTTGAGCCAATATTCAAACCACGGCAGTTCAATTTTCTGGCGAAAGTAAACGCCGGTGTCGCTGCCAAACGGAATTTCGCCCAGCGACTTGCCCGGACCGCCACCCCAGCCGCCGTGATTCCACGGTCCGGCGACGAGATAGTTGAGATGTTCCGGGTCGGATTTCTCGAGTCGCGCGTAGGTCGAAATAGGGCCGTAAAAATCTTCCTGATCCCACCAGCCGGCGACGTTGAGATTTGGCACTGTGGGTTGCTTCAAGCCATAGGCGACCGCGTGACGCTTCCAAAAATCGTCGTAATTCGCGTGAGCGACAAATTCGTTCCACGTCGGCAGCTTTCCGTGGAAATATTTCGCATTGGCATTCGAGAGCGCGCCGAGGCGGAGATAAAAGTCGTAAACGTCGAAGCGATCGAAGGAAAAACTGAAGTTCTCATTCGAGGATTCGAGTAAGGCCGTGTACTCGAACGCGTAGCTCAAGCGAAAAGCGCCGTTGTGGAAGAAATCGTCGCCGAGCCAAGTATCGCCCATGCATGCCTGTTCGGACGCGGCCTTAAGCGCGGGATGCGGGTGAATCATTCCCATGTCGACGAGAAAGCCGTCGTAAGAGATGCCGTCGAGGCCGACGCGGCCATTGTTTCTCGGGACATTTTTGACGAGCCAGTCGATGGTGTCGTAGGTGTCCGTGCTTTCGTCAGTGCCATTGGGATCGTTTGGGTCATGCAACGGATGAAGCATGACGAACTTTCCTTCGGAACCGTAGCGCCCGCGAATATCCTGAAACGCGAAAATGTAGCCTTCGGGAACCATGTCGGCGTAACGATAGATCATGTTGCTGATGCCTTTATCCGGGCTGGAGATGCCGTAAGGAGTCCGTTCAAAGAGAATCGGCAACGGTTCGGCGGCGTTTTTCGGCGTGTAAATCTCGGTGTGCAGCTTCACGCCGTCGCGCATGGGGATCATCACTTCGGTTTTGTCGAAGAGAGTGGAGAAGTCCGGGCTTTGCCGCTGCGGGGCGGCGCCGAAAAGCGGTACAAGGACAAGCCCTGCCACTACCAGGATGATGGCGGCGCCGGTTGTTTTGCGGATGGGATGCATCGGAACTCCCCTTGGACTGACGCGAGTCAACATGATTTTTGCAGCGAAGCCGAGAATATCACAAGAGGTGGATCGCGCTATTCCTGCGAACAAAGCCGGGCCCCCAAGAATCACTCCGCGGACGAAAAATCTTTAGTTGCCAGTTGGTACCGGCAAAATCGAAAGCACGACTCCCGAGGGATATTCCTTAGAACGGTAGATTCGTTGAGTGGCCTTCTGGAAGTCGGACTCCTTCGCCTCAAAAATATTAGGAACGAATTTCTGCGGATTCCGGTCGATGATGGGGAACCACGTGCTTTGTACCTGCACCATGATGCGATGGCCCTTCTCGAAGACGTGGTTTGCCGTGTGTAAATCAATCGTGAACGGCGTGATGGCGTTTGGCGTGATGGGTTCCGGCCTCTCGAACGACTTGCGGAAGCGCCCGCGGAACACTTCATCCGCGATCATCAATTCGTAGCCGGAAAGTTTCCAGTCCTTGGAATATTTTTCTGGATAAACATCGATGAGCTTGACGACCCAGTCGGAATCGCTGCCCGTGGTGGAAGCAAAAAGTCTCGCGGTCACTTGCCCCGCCAGGGTCACGTCGTCGGTCAGCTCATCGGTCTCCCAGCTCAGCACGTCCGGTCGATTGTCGACGAAGCGTTGATCCTGCACGAGCCAGGTGTACCAGCCCCCAGGATGATCCGTCGGGTAGGTCATATCGATCGGGCGATGGCGATACGGCACGGGATGAGCGGGATCGCTGACGTAACTATCAAAGGCCTGAGTCGCGGCGGGATTTGGCGGATCGAAAGAAAGCTTGCCATCCTCGTGGAAGTAGAGCTCGCGCGCAGCTGCATCCTGTGGCGGCCAGGAATCAAACTGCACCCACTTGTCGCTGCCTGTTTGAAAGAGCAGCGCCTCTTTGAGCGGCAGACTGCCTTTATTCTTAAGCCAGTAGGCGAACCACGGAGCTTCGATTTGCTGGCGAAAATACAGACCGGTGTCGCTGCCGAAGGAAATGGGCCCGAGTGAATCGCCCAAGCTTCGGCCCCAGCCGCCGTGATTCCAGGGTCCGGCCACGAGATAATTCAAGTGATCTGGATCATCTTTCTCGAGGAGCTGATAGATCTTCATCGGCCCGTAAGAGTCTTCCTGGTCCCACCAGCCCGCCACATTGAGGTTAGGCACGGTGGGTTTCTTCAGGATGTAGGGCATGGCCTCCTGTTTCCAAAAGGCGTCGTAATTCGGATGAGCGACAAAATTGTTCCAGGTTGGCAGTGTTCCATGAATGTAATTTTTGTTGACGTTGGATAAAGCGCCGAGACGCAAATACCAAAGATAGGTGTCAAATAGATCGAATTGGAAGGCAAAGTTCGTCTTTCCCGTTTCCATCATGGTCGAGTATTCGAAGCCGTAGCTCAGCCGGAACGCGCCGTTGTGGTGAAAATCGTCGCCGAGAAACATATCCGCAGGCGAGGCCTGCTCGGAGACGGCTTTGAGCGCGGGATGCGGTTCGAGCATCCCCATGACGGTAAGCCAGCCGCCGTAGGAAATACCGACCAGCCCTACGCGGTGGTTGTTGTTCGGGACGTTTTTCACCAGCCAGTCGATGGTGTCGTAGGTATCCGTACCCTCGTCAATCGCTCTGGGATCCTTGGGATCACGGACGGGCCGTTGCATCACAAAGGTTCCTTCGGAGCCGTAGCGTCCGCGAATATCCTGAAACGCAAAAATGTAGTTATCCGGAATCATCTCCGCGTAGCGCGCGAGGATACGGCTGTAACCTTTTTCATCGTCGTGGAGTCCGTACGGCGTGCGCTCCATGATGATGGGCAGCGGCTCAGTCGCGTTTTTCGGCGTGTAAATTTCGGTGTGCAGCTTGACGCCGTCACGCGCGGGGATCATCACATCCATTTTGTCAAAAAGAAGCGAATAGTCCGGCGGGGTCGGCGCTTGCGCGCGGCCCGTGAGCAAAAAAAGCAGCAGGATGGCGATAAGCCAGAGATAGACTCTGCCCTTCCACAGTAGACGCGCTATTCGCACGGAAACCTCCTGATGAGCCCACTGCTTTCCTTGACGAAACGGCCTGGACGAGGATAGTACACGAAATTTTACGTGGAACGGAGGCGTGCTCTGCTAAACTATAGGTTGCTCGACCGCACCTGAGAACAAAGGAGTTTCGTCGGGGCCCCGACCGGGTCGGGGCTATTTTTGTCTTTGCAGTGACTGCCCGAAGAGTAGTCCGCAGACAGACGTAGAAATCATGAGCCAAAATATTCGCAATATTGCCATTATCGCGCACGTGGACCACGGCAAAACGACACTGGTCGACGCCATGCTGCGGCAGAGCGGGATTTTCCGTGCCAACGAAGCGCTTGTCGAACGCGTGATGGACTCGAACGACCTCGAGCGCGAACGCGGCATTACCATTCTCGCGAAAAACACCGCGCTTTTTTTCCACGACACGAAGATCAATATTGTGGACACGCCCGGCCACAGCGATTTTGGCGGCGAAGTCGAGCGCGCGCTACGCATGGTTGACGGTGTCGTGCTGCTGGTCGACGCCAGTGAAGGCCCGCTTCCACAAACGCGCTACGTGCTTCAGAAAGCTCTGGCCGCGAAGCTGCCGCCCGTAATTGTGCTGAACAAGATCGACCGCACCGATGCGCGTACCAAAGAAGTCCTCGATGAAATCTACGACTTGTTTATCGACCTGGACGCCACTGAAGACCAGCTCGATTTCCCGGTGGTGTACACCAATGCGCGCGATGGCGTCGCGCACCGGCAGCTTGGAGATAACTCGAAGGACCTGCTTCCGCTCTTTGAAACCATCGTGAAGAGCATACCTGCGCCGCCCGGCGATCCGGACGGCGTGCTGCAAATTCAGGTAATGAATCTCGACTACAGTGATTTTCTAGGCCGGATCGCGATTGGCCGCGTGTTTAACGGCACGCTGAGGCGCGGCGAGGATGTGGGCATCAGCAAGCTGGACGGAAAGCTTCTGTCCACGCGGATCACCAAACTCTACACGTTTCGCGGGCTGGAGCGCGATGAAGCGGAAGCAGTTGGCGCGGGCGATCTGGTCGCCATCGCCGGTGTGGAAGGAATTCAGATCGGCGAAAGCATCACGGATTTGGCGACGCCACAACCTCTCGAGCCTCTATTGATCGACGAGCCCACGCTCGCGATGATTTTCACGGTAAACAGCAGCCCGCTTTCCGGAAAAGAAGGCAGCTACGTGACTTCGCGCGACTTGCGCGACCGCCTGCAAAAAGAATTGCTCACCAACGTTTCGATTCGCGTGGAAGACACGGACACGCCGGAATCTTTTCGTGTGCTCGGGCGCGGAGAACTTCAGCTCGCCATCCTCATCGAGACGATGCGCCGTGAAGGCTTCGAGCTGATGGTTGGCAAGCCGGAAATCGTGGTGCGCACGGAAAACGGCCGGAAGCTCGAGCCGCTCGAGCGCCTGGTCATCGACGTTCCCGAAAGTTTCATCGGCATCATTCTCGAAACATTGGGCAGCCGGCGCGGCGAAATGCTCAAAATGAGCAATCACAATTCCGGCCGCGTGCGCATGGATTTCAAAATTCCTTCGCGCGGGCTGATCGGCTTGCGCAGCCAGTTGCTTACGGACACGCGCGGCACCGCGTTGGTTCATTCGATTTTCGACGGCTGGACAGAATATGCGGGCGAGATGGCATTGCGCCCCACCGGCGCGCTCGTCGCCGACCGTCCTGGACCATCGACGGCTTTCGCATTATGGAACCTCCAGGAGCGCGGCGAACTATTTATCGGTCCCGCCATCGAAGTCTACGAAGGAATGGTTATCGGAGAAAATTCCCGCGAGCAAGACATGGAAGTGAACGTCACCAAGGAAAAGAAGCAGACGAACATGCGTTCCTCCAGCGCGGATGAGGCGATCCGGCTGATTCCCCACCGCCAGCTTAGCCTCGAGCAGGCAATTGAATTTATCGCCGACGATGAATTCGTCGAAATCACTCCGAAATCGATTCGTCTGCGAAAAAAGGTTCTGCAAGCCAACAAGCGCCCGCGCCGCTGGCAGGAAATTCGCGCCAGCCACGAAGCCACGCGCTAACAAATTCTTCCGCGCGGCATGAGCTTTCTAATGGGCTGATTCCGCGAGCAAGTCCGCCATGTACTGCTTCCAAATCTCTGCCCACGTATGCGTGCCGTGGCCGTGCGTATTTTCACTGGCAGGGATCAAGACGAATTTTCCATTCTTAATTTTCTTGACCTCCTGCTCGGCGAAACCGAGTCCCGGCGGATTAATAAAATCGTCCGCTGAATTGATCCACATTACCGGCGCCTTGATTTTGTCGAGCTGCTGCAAGGGATCGTAATCGCGCGACGAGTTCACCTGGTATAAAAGATCGTTGGCATCGAGGCTGTCAAAGCGCTTGCTAAAATAGTCGTCGAGGTATTTGTCGGCATCGTCGCGCGTCGGCAGCGCTTTCTGCATGGGGATCGGCGCGCTTCCTGCGATCAACAGCAAATCTAGCGCCGTCCGCAGAGCCTGCTTGGGTTGTTCCTTGTATTCGCCGCCCTTCCATTCCGGATCCGCGCGAATCGCATCCATCACCATTTTGCGCCAGACGCGGTTGCGTCCGGCGATCTGCACGGGAAGGCACGCCAGCGGCATCAGCGCATCCATGAAATCCGGATACATCTCGCCCCACATGAAAGAGTGCATGCAGCCCATCGAGGTGCCCATCACCAGCCGCAGATGATTGACGCCGAGCCCTTCGCTCACCAGCCGGTAGTGCGCGGTGACCATATCGTCGTAGTCGTACTGCGGAAAATGCGCGCGTAAACCATCGCTAGGCTTGAACGATTTTCCGTGGCCGATCCCATCCGGAAGAATAATGTAGTAGCGCGATGCGTCGAGAAGTTGGCCCGCGCCAAACAAAACCCCCGCAAACTGCGGCGCGAGGAACTGATGCCCGGTGCCGCCTGTCCCGTGAAGAATAAGCACCGCGTTGGTTGTGTGCCCGGCCCCATCGCGAATCGGTTTGCCGAGCGTCGTGTAGTGGAGCCGTAATTCCGGCAGCGACTCGCCAGAATGAAACTGAAAATTGTGAATGACAAAATCGCCTTCCGAAGTGGCGGGAGGTGTCTGCTGGCCGACGCAAGGCATGGCCAGAAGAAACACGGCCACCAGCATCGCACTAAATATTTTTCTTAAGCGCCTAAGCATCTCTCACCTCTTTGCCAAAAATCTATCACAAACCGGCGAGCGCGGCCTTCCGCATGCGTCCGGCCGCACAACTCTTGTGTTGCTGCCAAGCTATGCGTAGACTGCCACGCGCCACAACATTTCCGCCGTGCGAGGTGCCTCGATGCGAAAGATTCTTCTTACCAGTCTGTGTCTCTTGCTTTTGCCCGCTCTCACCTGGTGCCAGGGGAAGCCCGGCCTTTCGCCAGCGGTCACCGCCTTTGTAAAGGAGGACGCGGCCGTCCTGGCACTGAGGCACGTGCGCGTGGTGGACGGCACGGGCGCCTCTCCTCGCACGGATCAAACGCTGATCATTGCCGACGGAAAAATCACTGCGCTCGGCGATGCTGCTACCGTGAAAATCCCTGACGGCGCGAAAGTGCTCGATCTTTCCGGCCGCACCGTGATTCCTGGACTCGTCGGCATGCACGATCACATGTTTTACCCCTCGCCAGGCGGGCTGCCGCTCTATCCCGAGCATGCCTCGAGTTTCCCGCGGCTCTATCTGGCGGGCGGTGTCACTTCGCTTCGCACAACAGGCAGCCTCGAACCTTATACGGATCTCGAACTAAAGCAGGCGATCGACGCGGGGAAAATCGCCGGCCCGAAAATCCACGTAACCGGCCCTTATCTCGAAGGACCGGGCGCCTTCGCGTTGCAGATGCATCAGCTTAAGGACGCCGAGGATGCGCGCCAGACGGTCGAATTCTGGATCGCGCAAGGCGCCACCTCCTTCAAGGCGTACATGAACATCACGCCTGAAGAACTTTCCGCTGCCATCAAAGCCGCCCACGCCCACGGAATCAAAGTCACCGGCCATCTCTGCTCGATTGGATTCCGCGAAGCCGCCGCACTCGGCATCGACGACCTGGAGCACGGCATCGAAGTGGATACCGAGTTTTATCCGGGTAAAAAGCCCGGCGTCTGCCCCAACCCGCGGAACGCCGCAAAAGCGCTGCTATCGGTCGATATCGCCGGCAAGCCCATGCAGGACATGATTCACGATCTGATTGCGCATCACGTCGCAGTCACGTCGACGCTTCCTGTATTCGAAACCTCCGTGCCCGGACGCGCGCCGCTCGATAGCCGCGTGCTGGACGCGATGACGACAGAAGCCCGCATCGCTTACTTGACGAGGCGCGCACATATTTCCGACAACGCAGCGAATTCCGATGCTGCGGCCATCTTCAAGAAAGAAATGGAATTCGAACACGAATTTTCAAAGCAGGGCGGGCTGCTCCTGGCGGGACTTGATCCTACCGGATATGGCGGTGTGATCGCCGGCTTTGGAGACCAGCGCGAAGTCGAACTGCTCGTCGAGGCGGGCTTCACGCCCGTCGAAGCGATTCACATTGCCACTTCCAATGGCGCTCAATTTCTCGGCGAGCTGGACAAAGTCGGTACGCTTGCTGTCGGCAAAGCGGCCGACATCGTTGTGCTAAATGGCGATCCATCGGCCAAGATCAAGGATATTGAAAACGTCGAACTCGTTTTCAAGGATGGCCTCGGCTACGACTCCGCCAAACTCATCGATTCTGTAAAAGGGCTCGTCGGGCTGCGCTAAGTTGCAGAAGCAACAAATTCCCTAACGCCGAAGGGTATCTCTCAACTACGGCAGCAGATTTTTTCCGTCCGCGCTTGGTAAAGATAATCCCATTTCGTGCGCCAGCGTCGGGGCAATGTCGCGCATATCAATCAATCCCAGCGACCGTCCCGCAGGAACCCCTGGGCCAACCAAAAAAAATGCGGCATGCAGTTCGGGCAAATCCGGCATCGCTCCATGAGTGCCGCCAACTTTTACTTTGGAAAGAACCGGACCATCGAGACTCGATCCTGTCCGCCAGCCGGGCTTAAGCCCCAGAAAAAACGAAGCCGGTAGAAACCCGCCGCGCTTGTGGAGTTCCTCCGCGTCCAAGATGCGGTCGACCCCGTTCGCCGGATCGCTCGCAACCTTGGCAAGCAATTCGCGCACTTGCGAAAGCGTCGCGTTGTCGTTGGGATCTTTCAGCACGATCGCCGCCGAGCCGCCATTTATCCACGGCATCGCTTTCCAATCCGTGATTTTCCCTTTTTCATCGACGGAGATTAGCTTCTCTTCGCGGAATAATGGAAACAAGTTCAATTGCGCATCCGTTCGAACAAATCCATGGTCGGAAACGACAGCGATGTACGCGCGCCCAGGAGCAAGTCTCTCTGTCGTCGCGCGGATTTTCCCGATGGTGGCATCGATGATTTCGAGCACGGCGATGTCCTCGGGACTGAAGGGCCCTGTTTCGTGTTCGATGTGATCGAGCGAGCTGAGATGAAGCGTCAAGAACGCGGGGTGCTTTTTTTCGAGAATCCATTCGGTGTACTGGCCGCGGTTCTCATCTCCCTGCGGCGACGTATCGATTCCTCCGCGGTATTCGCCGAGGTCCGCCCGCGCTTCTTTCAACAATCCCGGCGTGGAAAGGGCACGCAACAGCTTTGCATCGTCCCGCGTGCTGGCGCGCCAATACTCCGGAATGTTCCAAGTGATGTGCGCCCCAACCGTGACGGGCCATTGAATGCTCGCCGTTGTCCGCCCTACCGCAGCGGCAACATCCCACAGAGTAGGCACGCGCATGTCTTCGGTGTACCAATACCAGCCTCCCTCGTTCTGTCGTAACGGATCAAAGGTCGTGTTGGCGAAGATCCCGTGCTTCGCGGGCCACACGCCTGTGACCAGCGTCGTGTGGCTCGGATAGGTCACTGTCGGCACGACTCCCACCACTCCTTCGGCATACGTCCCCTCTTTCATGAACCGCCTCAGGTTCGGCACTTTCGCGCCGTGGGCGTCCGCCTCCGTGATGTAATCGGGACGCATGCCATCCACGGAGATCATCACTAGCAGGGGTGGCGCTTGCTCCTGCGCCGGAGCCTTGGCCGCAAGGAGGAAAACGGCACCACAGCTAAGAAGGACGAACTCAAAAACAGAGATGGCGCGTTGCAATCGCAAGAAATGGGAGCTTGCAGCGTTTCTCATGGTGTGCAAAAGCATACTCCAAATCCAGACGAGTGTTTTACAAAGAGACGACACAAGGATAAATTGGATATGAACGGCGCTGGATGTTGCGGGCGGGCGGTGTCCTAATTGAAACTGTTCCCCGCGCCAGGAATGATGTAAAGTCTAGCGCTCATATATCGTCCGCTGCTGAACCGTTGCAACAAAATGGCTTAGCAAACTGGTAGCGCTCTCAGACGGAGCTTTCACACTGGGTTAAAGGTGGAATACGTGAATATTGGACCCTCGAATGGGGCCTCAAACTCGCACTGCACGATAGCCGCGACGGCCACCGCTTTACCGCCGTACACGATGACTCGCGAAGAAGTGAAGTATTACATGGGGCGGGTCTTCGACATTCCGGACCGCCGCCTCGAAGCGTTGATGGCTATTGCGGACAACGCCCAGGTGCACAAGCGCTACTCAATTTTTCCGATCGAATATACCGTTGAGCCCCGGCCGCTATCCAAGACTAACCAGGAATACATCGAGCACGCAGTGAAACTCGGCCGGGAGGCGTCGGAAGAATGTCTGCGCCGGGCCGGCTTGCGCCCGGATGAAGTGGATCTCATCATCACCGTTTCCTGCACCGGCTTTATGATTCCTTCCTTGGATGCGCATCTAATCAATCTTATGGGCTTCCGCCCGAATGTGCGCCGGATGCCCTTCACGGAACTCGGTTGCGCCGCCGGAGCGATGGCTCTGGGCCGCGCGGCGGATTACTTGAAGGCCCATCCCGGTGGAAACGTGTTGATCATCTCTGTCGAGCTGCCTTCTCTCACCTTTCAGCGCAAGGACATCTCCCAGGCGAATTTGATCTCCTCGATATTGTTTGGCGATGGCGCTGCCGCCGTCTTGGTAACCGGAAAAGAGCACAAGGGACCGAAGATTCTCGCTTCGGAAACCTACACGTTCCCCGATTCCCTGGATGCCATGGGCTTCGATTTGCGCGATTCCGGTTTCCACATCTTGTTATCGAAAGACGTGCCCGAAATGATCGGCCTGAAAATTCGTAGCCTCGTCGATGGATTCCTTGAACGGCATGGCCGGAAACAGGAAGACATTAAAGGTTGGATTTTGCACCCGGGGGGCGCGCGCCTTTTGGGCAACGTCGAAAAAGAATTGGGGCTCTGCAAGTGTGACACGCAGCCCTCCTGGGATATTCTCGCCAACGTTGGCAATCTTTCCAGCGCCACCATTCTCTTCATTCTGCAGGAATGGCTGGAAAAGCGGCCCCTCAAATCAGGCGAATATGCGCTAGCCGCGGCCTTTGGCCCGGGATTCAGCGCCGAGTTTCTCCTGCTGCAATGGGCCTAAGCGTCATCGCGTTTCTCGGCCTGCTCGTGGCCGTGGCTTTGCTGCGCTTCGTGGAGCTGCAAATTTCGCGCCGGCATCAGCGGGAAATGATTGCCCGCGGCGCTGCAAAAGTTGACGAGCCCCGGTTCCGCTGGATGGTTATCCTTCACACCGCTGTTCTTATGGGTGCCGCGCTGGAAGTCGTCCTTCTGAAGCGTCCGTTTATCCCTATTCTTGCCGCGGTCATGTTTGCGATTTTCCTCGCGGCGAATGTGGTTCGCTGGTGGGTGATCCGGACGCTGGGAAATCACTGGAACGTGCAAGTAATGGATTCCACCGGCATGGGCGTCATTTCTACGGGCCCGTTCCGTTATGTCCGCCATCCTAACTACGCCGCAGTCTTTGCCGAAATGCTTTCGCTCCCCCTCATCCACACGGCTTGGATTACCGCCCTGGTCGGCTCGCTTGCTCACATTGGCGTTCTCTCGATGCGTCTATCCACGGAAGAACGCGTTTTGTTGGCAAATCCGGAGTATCGCGCCACGATGGCAAACAAACCGAGGTTCTTGCCGGGTGTTTTCTGAAAATTCGATGGAACTTCTCGAAGCGGATTTCAACCTTTGCTCTATTTGTTTTGCTCGTCCCCACCCTCTCAAGCGCGCAGGCAGTCGCCGATGGAAGTGATTCCGCGTTCACGGAAGTTCCGGAGCTCGCGGAAGGTTTCCGTTTGCTTTATGTACAGAAATATCCGGAAGCCAGGGCAAAGTTTTCCGCATGGACTTCCGACCACCCTGCCGACCCCTTCGGTTTTGTGTCCATGGCGGCGAGCTATCTTTTCGAGGAGTTCTACCGCCAGGGCGTGATGACTAGCGATTTCTTTCTGGATGACAAAAAGTTTCTGCGAGGAATCGAGGGCAAGCCCGATCCCGAGCGCATGCAAGGCTTCCGCGCGGGTTTGGAGCAGGCCCGCAAGCTCTCCAAAGAACGTCTCGCGAAGGACAAACATGACGCAGCCGCGCTCTTTTCATTGACTCTCGCCGCCGGCATGGAATCCAACGCTGACAGCATCCTCGATAAAAGGCATGTCGACGGCCTCAAACGAATGAAGGAAGCCAACGAGCATGCCAAGCTTCTGTTGGCGGAGCGCCCCGATGCAAATGACGCCTGGGTAGCGCCGGGTTCGGCGGATTACATCATCGGCTGTCTCTCCGGCGGCGTTCGGGCGGTTCTTTGGTTTGGCGGCATCCATGGCGACAAGAAGCTTGGTATGGAGTTGGTTGGCAAGACTGCTGAGAACGGCCGTTACCTCAAGCCTTTTGCAAAAGTCCTCCTGGCGCTGGCCGCGCGTCGCGAAAAGCAAGAACCCCTAGCCCAGAAGCTCCTGCAGGAATTGACCGAGGAATTTCCCGACAGCCCACTCTTCGCCGCGGAATATGCGAAAGCTATGGGCCGGCCGATTCCAGCAGTGCTAAATCCAAATTAAGTTCGCCCTTGCCGGCAATATCTAATCGCTAGTTGCACCGTCGGTCTCCGTTCGTCCTTGGTGAGCGCTTCACTCATTATTCATCCTGGCGTGACTCAAATCTTGGCGCTCCGGGATACGAATGCACTAGAATTGTTTCTCCGGACCGCCCCAATCCGGCGATCGTACTCGAAAGGCGGTGGCGTGTGTTTCAACAGGACACTCTGAAGGGCCGGGCGATCTTCCTAACGGGCGGAGGGACCGGGTTGGGCCGTTCCATGGCTTTGCGGTTTGCCGAGCTTGGCGCCCGCATGTACCTAGTCGGCCGTCGTGAAGAGCCGCTCAAGGAAGTTTGCTCGGAAATTCACCGCGTTGGGGGTTCAGCCGCGTACACCACCTGCGATGTGCGCGACTACGGCGCCGTTGAAGCCGCCGCCGAAAAAGCCGAGCAACAGTTTGATCGTATCGACACGGTCATCAACAATGCCGCCGGAAATTTCATCGCCCGCACGGAAAAGCTGTCTCCCAACGCTTTCAACTCTGTCGTCAGCATTGTTCTCAACGGTTCATTTCATTGCACGCAAGCCTTCGCCAAACGCTGGATCGCGCAGAAGCTTGGCGGCAATATCCTAAACATCGTCACGACCTACGCCTCCGCCAACAGTGGCTCCGGCTTCATCGTCCCCTCAGCTTGCGCCAAGGCCGGCGTGCTCGCCATGACCCGCTCGCTAGCGGTCGAATGGGCCAAGTATCACATCCGCCTAAACGCCATCGCTCCCGGCCCCTTCCCCACCGATGGCGCCTGGTCCCGGCTAATGCCTTCCAGACAGTTCGAAGAGCACTCCAAGGATAAGCACCCCATGAAGCGCTTCGGCCGCCACGACGAGCTCACCAACCTCGCCGCCTTCCTCTTGAGCGACATGGCCGAATACATCAACGGCGAATGCGTGGTCATCGACGGCGGCCAATGGCTCCGCGGCGCTGGCGAGTTCAACGACCTCCTCATGCTCCCCGAATCCGCCTGGGAATCCCTCGAAGCTGCCCGCGCCAAGAAACCTTGATCCGGCGTTCGCGGCAAGACGTATCGATTGAGAACTTGTCCTACTAGCTTCATCAAAAATAAAATTGACATACCATAGTCAGTATCGATATCATTTTTGTCTAACGCCGATGGACACAGTTAAGGTTTCGCCGAAATTCCAAGTTGTTATCCCGAAAAGAGTCCGCGAGAACCTCAAGCTCGTCCCGGGTCAGGAACTCAACATCTACGTTCTCGACGGAACCATCCTCCTTCATCCACCACGTTCCATCAAAGAACTTCGCGGTGTAGCGCAAGGGATGAAATGGAAGGATAGCTACCGTGACCACTCCGAGCGTCTCTGAACCCGTCCTTATAGACTCGTCCGGCTGGCTGGAATACATCACGTCGGACTCGAAGGCTGACGTCTTTGCTCCCTACCTCGAAGGCGAACGGCCCATGCTGGTTCCGGTCATTGTCTTGTATGAGGTTCGCAAGATCCTCCTCCAACGACAGCCGAAAACGGTCTCAGATCATTTTGTTTCTGAAGCCCTGCGCCGCACGGTTGTCGCGGTCGATCAAGAAATCGCTCTCGCCGCCGCGGTCATTAGCATTCAGCATGAGTTGCCGATGGCCGACGCGTTCATCTATGCGGTGGCGGAGAAATTCGGAGCAGAATTGGTCACCTCGGACGCTCATTTCAAGGGTTTGCCGCGGGTTACTTTGCTTTAGTGCTCTCTCCTAATTTCCACACTGCCTTGACCCGGATACACCGCGCCGATAAGCTTAGAGTTTCTCCTTCCAGGTGAGCCAACCATGGAGCAGGTAGTAGAGCAAGTGCAGGTCACATTGCCGGACGGCAAGGTTCAAGAGGTGCCCAAGGGCACTACTCCAGCGGAAATCGCGCGCAAGATTTCGCCCCGGCTTGCCGACGCCGCGCTCGTCGCTCGCGTTACCGCTTCGAACGGAGCTCCTCTGCCAAATGCCCCCGATAAGGGCGAGCTGATCGACTTGCGGCGACCGCTCGAAGAAAACGTCAAGCTGCAAATCCTCACCGAGAAAGATCCCGACGCACTTTTCGTTTTCCGCCATTCCGCCGCTCATTTGCTCGCCGCCGCCGTGATGGACCTTTATCCAAACGTGAAGCTCGGCATCGGCCCGCCCATTGACACTGGCTTCTTCTACGAATTTCTGCGCGATGAGCCTTTCACTCCGGAAGATCTCGCGAAAATCGAAAAAAAGATGCACGAACTCGCCGCGCAAGACTTGCCGAACGAGCGCAAACTAATCCCCAAGCCAGAAGCTCTCGAGCTCTACAAAAAGAACAACCAAATTTTTAAGTGCGAGCTTGTCGAAGAAAAAGCCAACGAACTAATGGTCTCCTTTTACACGACTGGCAAATTCCTCGACTTCTGCCGCGGCCCGCACATCCCCTCCACTAAGCGCATAACCGCGTTCAAGCTCATGAGCGTCGCCGGCGCCTACTGGAAAGGCCAGGAGGGCAATCCGCAGCTCCAACGCATTTACGCGGCGTGTTTTTTCACGCAAAAAGAACTGGACGAATATCTGAATCGCCTCGAGGAAGCCAAGCGCCGCGATCACCGCAAACTCGGCGTCGAACTCGAACTTTTCAGCATTCAGGAAGAGGCCGGCCCCGGCCTCATTTTCTGGCATCCCAAGGGCGGCCTCATCCGCAAAATTGTTGAGGACTGGCTCCGCGACGAACTTCTCAAACGCGGCTACGACCTCGTCTACACTCCGCACATCATGCGCCTCGACCTCTGGAAAACCAGCGGTCACACCGGCTTTTACAAGGACAGCATGTTCGGCCCCATCGAAGTCGAAAAAGCCGATTACCAGCTCAAGCCCATGAACTGCCCGGGCCACATTCTCATTTACAAATCAAAGCTGCACAGTTATCGCGATCTACCGGTTCGCCTCGCCGAACTCGGCACCGTCTATCGCTATGAACGCAGCGGCGTCCTCCACGGCCTGCTCCGCGTCCGCGGCTTCACGCAAGACGATGCGCACATTTTCTGCGCCCCATCCCAAATCGAAGCTGAAGTGGAAGCTTGCGTGGATTTTGCTTTCGCCGTCATGAAAAATTTTGGCTTCGACAAATTCGAAGTCGAACTCTCCGATTGGGATTCCTCCCATCCGGAAAATTACGCCGGCAAGCCCGAAGACTGGCATCGCGCCACCGCCGCGCTAGCTGAAACGATGAAGCGCCTCAACATCCCCTACAAAACCATCACTGGCGAAGCCGCCTTCTACGGTCCCAAAATCGACGTCAAGCTCATCGACGCCATTGGCCGCCCCTGGCAGCTCACCACCGTCCAGTTCGATTTCAATCTCCCCGCGCGTTTCGGCCTCGAATACGTCGCCGAGGACGGCGCCAAGCATCAGCCGCTCATGGTCCATCGCGCGCTGCTCGGCTCCGTCGAACGCTTCTTTGGCATCCTGATCGAGCATTACGCCGGCGCCTTCCCGCTCTGGCTCGCGCCCGTGCAAGTCCAAATCTGCCCCGTCAGCGAAAAAGTTGCCGACTACGCCAAGCACGTCACCGAGACTCTCAAACGCAACAACATTCGCGTTCATCTCGATGACCGCAACGAAAAGCTCCCGGCCAAAATCCGCGACGCCCAGCTCCAAAAAATTCCCTACATGCTCATCGTCGGCGCAAAAGAAGCCGAAGCCGGCACCGTCTCCGTCCGCCACCGCAGCAAAGGCGACCAAGGCCCCAAGCCCCTCGCCGAAGTCGTTGCCGCGCTCCAAGAAGAAATCGCCAACCGCGCGTTGGCCTGACCACTCCTGCAAAGTTTTTGTGAGGCTTCCGATGCTCTCTCGTCGCACCTTTCTGGCTCTAACGGGAGGCGCCCTTGCGGCGCCGTCCACCACTTGGGCAGCCGTTGAGGCGCCCGCAATGCTCGACCACATCCTACTCGGCTGCACCCTTCTCACTAGCGGCATCGAGCTCGTCGCAAAACGCACCGGCGTCCGCGCCGCATTCGGCGGCGTCCATCCCGGACGCGGAACGCAAAATGCTCTCCTCTCTCTCGGCGAAAGGCATTACCTCGAAATCATCGCGCTCGATCCGCTGCAGTCCGATGCGCCAGACCACTACGGTGTGGCGAAACTCATTGAGCCACGCCTGGTCGGCTGGGCTGCCCATCCCGGCGACCTCAATTCATTCGCGACCCGACTCCGCGATGCAGACATTGCGTTCGATGGTCCGAATCCCGGTTCACGCAAACGTCCCGACGGCCGCCTCCTCCAATGGAATACTCTGAATCTTAAGAATGACCGCGATGGCCTTCTCCCATTTTTCATCGAGTGGAGCGCCGACACCGTTCATCCCTCAGCAGATGCACCCACCGGCTGCAAAATCCTCGACTTCGAACTCGCCGCCCCCAATGACGCCGAAATAAAACAACTCTGCACCATCTTGAATCTCGACGTCACCGTCGCCCACTCCGACAAGCCCCAACTCCGCGCCCGCATTGCAGGCCCTAAAGGCAAAATCCTGGAACTCTCTTCTTGATCTCCATCCACCTCAGCGCCATCCCATTCGCCCCCAACCACCCCTTGCCCAACCAATCCCGCTGCGTGCTATACTTTGAAACCCGTCCCCGGCTCATTTCCTGCCGTGGGGACGGATTTATAACGATTCGAGGCCCAGCCCGGCGAGGCGGGGAGCACGGCGCCTTTAGTACTTAGGGGGGAATATCGCAGAACGCAGCTTCCGGCAGAGCGATCGCATCCGCGTCAACGAGCGGATTCGCGCTCGCGAGATCCGGGTGATTGATGAAGAGGGCGGCCAGCTTGGCGTCATGCAGCCATTCGAGGCCATGAAGTTGGCGCGCGAGCGCGGGCTTGACCTGGTGGAAATTTCGCCGACGGCGGATCCGCCAGTTTGCAAGATTACCGACTACGGCAAATATCTCTACCAGGCCAACAAAAAAGCTCATGAACAGCGCAAGAGCAGCCGCGGCTCGCAACTAAAAGAAGTAAAGTTTCGTCCCGCGACCGCCGAGCACGATTATCAGGTTCGCAAGAACCAGATCATCCGCTTCCTCGGCGAAGGCCATAAAGTTCGCGCCATGATTTTTCATCGCGGCCGCGAAATGGCGCATCAGGAAGTCGGCCGCGCAAAGATGAATCGCTTGCTGGTGGAAATTGCCGACCAGTGCCAGATTGAAACGATGCCGCGCATGGAAGGCAACGTTCTGGTAGCTCTGCTAGCGCCGAAAAAAGGTGTCTCAGTGGCGAAGCCGAGCGGGCAATCAACAGCCAACGCCCAGCAATCGCAGTAGACTTTGTTCTTGTCGACGAATTTGTAGGGGCACGGCACGCCGTGCCCGATCTGAACCGGGCGCAAAGCTTTCAAGCTTCTAGACGCCGAAAAATCTTAGGAGACTTTCAAGTCATGCCACGGAATTCGACGAAACCAAAACTGAAACTGAAAACCCATCGCGGCGCCAAAAAACGTTTCAAAATCACCGCGAACGGAAAAATCAAACGCATGCACTCCGGCAAACGCCACCTCATGGGCACGAAAGCCCCTGGCCGCATGCGCAAACTAAAAAAGCTGACGCTGGTCAGTCCCAGAGACGTCGCCGCCGTCAGGCAAATGCTTCCCTACGGCTAAAAGCCGTAACGCTTTTTCCGCGCGCGTACCGCAACAATGCGCGTGCGCCAAGATTTTCTTCGTAGGGGCACGGCACGCCGTGCCCTTCCGAAAAACGTAGGACGCAAGTCCCGCGCATCGTGCCAGGCAGCGCTTCACGGGTGCCTGCCGGCCGATAAGCCGCAAAAATTGATTTGCCGCAAGGCGAATCACACTGTGGCCGCAACAAATCCGAGACAAACCCGCTGCCGAACGCGTTTTTCTCCGCGTGCGCGCATCGCCTTTGTCTCCAACTTAAGGAGAAAAACCCATGGCACGCGTAAAACGCGGCACAAAACGCCGCGCTCGCCGTAAAAAGTACCTCAGACGCACAAAAGGCTTCTTCCTAACAAAGAGCAAGCTCTACCAATCCGCGCAAGAAGCCGCGAATCGCGCCGATCGTTACGCCAAGCGCGACCGCCGCGTAAAAAAACGCGAGTATCGCAAACTCTGGATCCAGCGCATCGGCGCAGCCGCCCGCAACAATGGCCTCACGTACGGCCAGCTAATTCACGGCCTGAAAGCCGCCGGCGTCTCGCTAGATCGCAAAATCCTGGCAGATATCGCCGTCAAAGACGCCGCCGCCTTCACAAGCTTGGTCGCAAGCGCCAAAGCCGCCGCTCCGCCCCAAGCCAAAAAGGCGTCGTAGCTCTTTGGCCGGGCCTGGCAAACCGTCATTTCGAACGGAGCGGGCCGACGCTTTTTCTTTCGCGTTCGCTCCTGTGAACGCACCGGCCTGCGAAGAGAGAAATCTCTCTTCGATTTCTGAGGGGGCATGAGCTGATAGTGCCCCTTCGTTGTAAGCTATTTCGCTTATGCCGAACATCGAAAATCCAACCGCGAATACTCTTTCCGCTCTCGGCATCACCGCCGCCGCTGCCGTCGCGCCTCTGTTCGCCGGAGTCCGCGCGCGCTTCGACCAGGAATCCGCCACCATCCACGACGAATCCGCCTGGAAATCATTCCGCGACGCATGGCTAGGCCGCAAATCCGGAGTCCTCGCACAAATCACCGACAACTGGCTCAAACCCGCCCCGCCCGATCTAAAACGCGCGGTCGGTGCCGGCCTAAACGAACTTCGCGCCCACGTGGAATCGCAAATCGAATCCCGCCGCCAAGCCATCGAATCCGGCGCTGATCAATCCGCCCTCGCGCACGACCACATCGACCTCTCTCTCCCCGGCGTCCAGCGTCCCATCGGTTCGCATCACCTCATCCGCCAGGTCTTCCAGGAAATCGAAGACATCTTCTTCTCCATCGGCTTCTCCGTCGTCGAAGGCCCCGAAATCGAAACGCCTTACTACAATTTCGAGGCGCTCAACATTCCCGAATTCCATCCCGTCCGCGACGACATGGATACTTTCTATCTCGAACTTCCAAAGGGCGCGCCCAGTCCGCTGCTTCTGCGCACGCACACTTCCCCCATGCAGATTCGAACGATGGAAAAGCGCAAGCCGCCCGTGCGCGTCATCGTTCCCGGCAAGGTCTACCGGCGCGACAATCCCGACGCCACACACTCCTTCATCTTCCATCAGGTCGAAGGCCTCGCCGTGGATTCAGATATCACCTTCTGCGATTTCACCGGCACCATCGAATATTTCGTAAAACAATTTTTCGGTCCCGGCGTAAAAACGCGTTTCCGTCCCAGCTATTTTCCGTTCACGGAGCCGAGCGTCGAATTCGACGTCTCCTGCATTTTCTGCGGCGGCAGCGGCACAAGTGCCGGCGGTGGCACCTGTTCCAAGTGCAAAGGCGCCGGCTGGATCGAACTTTTCGGCGCAGGCATGGTCGATCCCGCCGTCTACGGCTTCGTCAACTACGACGCCAAAAAAGTCAGCGGCTTCGCCTTCGGTATGGGCATTGATCGCCTCGCCATGCTCAAATATCAAATCGACGACATTCAAGTCTTTTTCCAGAACGACGTCCGTTTCTTGCGCCAATTCCCATGAACTCTTCGCAAATAATTTCGCTTATGCAAAAAAGGTGCATTCGTGGCTGACGAACTCGCCGTCCTGAAAGAGCGCCTCCTCGACTCCATTCGGCGCGAAGGCTTCGCGCTTTATTACGGCGCGTTTCCTGGCGATAATCTGCCGCAACTCGCTTGGAACCTCGAGCTTGCGCCTGACCCGGACCAGTTCTTGCAGGCGGCGAAATTGCAGAACGTTCGCCTCCTCTACGTCAATTGGGTGGTATTCACGCGCGATGCCATCGACGATAACGTCTTGCAGGCCGCCGAAGGCCGGGAATTGACCGAATCGCAAACGGCTTGGCTCAACGACCATAACAACCGCCTCGAAGAATTCCGCGAGTATGCCGGCCAAACCGCTTCCGTTAAAATCGGTTTTCTCCTCGACGGCGTCTTTCACTTTTATGAGCGCGTTCACGATTGGTATGAATCCTTTGGCGCGCTCATTGACGAGGAGATGCCGGAGGCCTGAGCCGGATCGCGAATTCAGGTTGTTCCGTGCTGCGAAAAAAGGGAACCATCGTTTCGATATGACTTTTGCCGATTCCAAAGAGCGCTTCTCCGCCCGCGTAGCCGACTATCTTCGCTATCGCCCCGGATATCCCTC
>JBARCY010000313.1:0-50958 GCA_049794595.1 Candidatus Acidiferrum sp. | reverse complement strand
GAAAGGGCTGGAGTAAACTCCGGGGCAAGTGCCAGATACTTCCTCCATTACCGGGCGCACGATCTCCCATTACGCCGTCCTGGAAAAGCTTGGCGGCGGAGGCATGGGGGTTGTTTATCGCGCCCTGGACGTGCGCCTGGGCCGGAATGTTGCGCTTAAGTTCCTCCCTGAAGACATTTCCAATGACCCGCAAGCGATCGAGCGATTCCGCCGCGAAGCGCGCACGGCCTCCTCTCTGAATCATCCGAACATTTGCACCATTTACGATATCGAGGAATTTGAAGGCCGCCCGTTCATCGCCATGGAGCTGCTCGAGGGCCAGACCCTCAAACGGCGTATAACCCGGAAGTCCATCGAGATAGCCGAACTTCTGGAAATTGGCATTCAAATCGCCGAAGGTCTCGAGGCCGCTCATGCCAAAGGCATTATCCACCGCGACATCAAGCCTGCAAACATTTTCCTGGTCGATCGCGGTCCGGCAAAAATCCTGGATTTCGGCTTGGCCAAGTTCGCCGCTTATCGCGAGCCGGCTGCCGAGCTCTCGGACGATTCCTCGATGCCCACGCAGCGCCACGTTCTGGACGACTCGCTCGCCACCAGTCCCGGCCAGTCGCTAGGCACCGTGGCTTATATGTCGCCCGAGCAGGCGCGCGGCAAGGAGCTGGATGCCCGCACAGACCTCTTTTCTCTTGGCGTCGTGCTCTATGAAATGGCTACGGGTAGGGTTCCTTTCGGCGGTTCCGCCGTTGGATTGATTTTTGACGGCATTCTGAATTCCTCGGCCGCGCCCGCCAGAAAACTGAATCCAAGTTTGCCGGCCGGCTTGGAAAATATCCTGGCCAAAGCGCTCGAGAAAGATCTCGATCTGCGTTATCAGACCGCCGCCGAGCTTCGCACGGATTTGAAGCGCCTGAAGCGTGATTTGGACCTTGGCCACTCCGGAACGATCTCTGCCGCGCCGGGCGCGCCCAAAGGGCGGGGCGCTGCCGGTCCGCGTCGGAGCGCGCGAAGATGGGTCTTGGCTTGCTGCGGCGCGCTCATCGTGATCGCGGCAGTTGTTGGATATGTTTTGACGCGGCCCGTAGCGCCGCCACGGATACTTAGAACGGTTCAACTTACCAATTCGAATCGGCCGAAATCCGGCATTGTCACGGACGGTTCGCGCCTCTACCTTATGGAAGACCAATCGCATCTTTCCCAAACTTCCGTCACCGGCGGCGAAATATTTCCCGTTCCCAATTCCCTCGAAGACACGGGCTTTGCAAACCTCTTCGACATTTCGCCTGGCGATTCCTCTCTTTTGATGAATACCGCGCTCGGCACTTCTCTCGACGGCCCCCTTTGGAGCGTGCCTGTCCTCGGCGGTTCGCCTCGTCGATTGGGCAATCTTCAAGGCCATGCCGGAGCCTGGTCACCGGACGGAAAGCGCATCGCCTATTGCAAAGCGAACGCGATATTCACTGCCAATAGCGATGGAGGCGATCCGCGGCTGCTCCTTCAACCTGGAGGCACTGCCAGCGACATCCGCTGGTCGCCGGACGGATCGATTTTGCGCTTCACGGTGAACGATCCGAAAACCAACAACCGCTCGATTTGGCAAGCTTCGGCCGATGGCGCCAATCTTCATCTTTTACTTCCGGGCTGGAGCGAGGCCCCCAACGAATGTTGTGGCAAATGGACACCAGACGGAAAGTATTTCGTTTTTCAAGCTCGGCTGGATAGCACGGCGAATCTCTGGGCCATCAATGAGCATGGCGGCTTTTTCCGCTCGAGTCCCTTGCCGCCCGTCCAGTTGACCACCGGGCCCATCAATGTCGGCGATCCCGTCCCCAGCCGCGAGGGTAAAGAAATATTTGCTCAAGGCTGGCAGCCCCGCGGTCAATTGCTGCGCTACGACGCCAAATCCGAACAACTCCTGCCTTACCTTTCGGGAATTTCAGCGATGGGGCTCGACTTCTCTCGAGACGGACAATGGGTCGCATACAACGACGCCACTGACGGTACGATGTGGCGCAGCAAGATCGACGGAACCCAGAAGCTTCAATTGGTCCTCCCGCCCATGCTGGCCTATCTCCCTCGCTGGTCTCCCGACGGAAAGCAGATCGCTTTCTTTGGCCATCCTCCCGGCGAGCCCTTTCAAATCTATCTGATTCCCGCCGAAGGCGGCTCGCCCGAATTGATTTATCGCAGCTCGATCAACTCAGCGGACCCGAATTGGTCCCCGGACGGCAATTCGCTCGTCTTCGGCGAAAATTCCCTGAACAATCAGGGCTCCGCAATTTACGTACTCGACCTGAAAACGCGAATGCCCACGAAGCTGCCCGGTTCCGACGGCTTCTATTCTCCGCGGTGGTCGCCCGACGGCCGCTACATCGCGGCCCTCACTCTGGATTCGCTTAAACTAATGCTTTTTAATTTCACCACGCAAAAATGGAGCGCACTCGCCAACATCTTCGTGGCCTATCCGGCCTGGTCCCGCGATGGCCGCTACATCTATTTCGACGGAATCCTCGATAACCAGGAAAGCTACTACCGGGTGCAAGTCATCAACGGAAAACTTGAGCCCATCTTCAGCATGAAAGTCTTTCAGGCCGCCGGCGGCCCCTTCGGAAACTGGAGCGGCCTCGCTCCCGACGAATCTCCACTACTCGTACGCGACGCCAGCATCCAGGAAATCTACGCCCTCGATTGGGAACACCCGTAGCACGCCCTGCAAGCACAAACTCCCAAAGTTGAGCGTGAATTCTGCGCGCAGATCAAGCTCACCGTAGCTTCATTCCGGCCTAATTTGCCCGATGACCGCCTTATGCGTATTGCTACAATCACTTTTAGCTGGTTGTCATCTCACTTCGTCGCTGGGATCAGGAAAGCGCGGGGAATTTTTGTATCCAGGGTGGCAAGAACAGCGTTGTGCGCATTTGCCAATCGCACTAGATGCCCGTCTGTGACCTGTTTTGGGGTTTTAACCCATAGAGGAAGCTGCGAGACATCATTGTGGTCGTGCACGAACACGAGCTTGACGGGCTCATTCGCCTTGAGTTGCAACAGAATCCCTCGAGCATCGGCAACCGTGGCCCCATACTGTGGGGTTTGCGATAGAACCATCACGAAGCCTAGCTCCGTGATGGAACACGTCAGAAACTCTGTCTCGCGTGCCTTGGACAGATCGCTTACCCAGCTCGCTATGCGCGGATGAAATTCGTGTTCATGGAATCCGAATGCGACTAGGGCGCTGACGTCGAGAAGATATCTCATGGAAAGTCGGCCAGAATTTCCTTCACTTGTTTGTGCGTCAGAGTCGGAGCATTTGGACCCGCCGTGAGCACTGGAAAACCGGTGACGGGATCCTTAATGATGCGAACCTTTTTTGTGCGCGTTTTGCGTGGCGTCAGCACGATACGGCCGCCTTCAACGCTGGCATCCAGCGGATCGCCTGGGCGAAGCCCCAGTTTGTTGCGGATGCGGCTAGGGAGAACGACCTGCCCCTTTGTGGAAAGCTTGGTTTGCATCGTAAGACCATCTTACCCACCTGTTCCGGCTTAAGCAACAAATCCGTTCCCGCAAGGTTTTGCCATTGCGTCTCACGGTAAACTCACAAGAGAAATTTCCCGTTCCAGGGAAGGCCAAGAGAAATGCGTGCGCGATTGCAAGTAATGAAATTTGGCGGTACGTCCGTTGGCGATGCCGCGTGCATGGCGAGGACGGCGCAAATTATCGTCCAGGGAGCGCGCGGAGGGGCTTGTGTCGCGGTCGTTTCCGCGATGAGCGGAGTGACGAACCGGCTGATCGAGGCGGCGAGGCGGGCGGGAGCAGGGGAAAGAGAGCCAGGGACCACGGTTCTGGATGCGTTGCGCACGCAGCATGAAGCGGCGCTGGCGAGCTTGGTCCAGAACGAGAGTGCTCGGAAGTCGGTCAGGGAAGATCTCGAGACGGTTTTCGCGGAAGGGAACAGGCTGTTTGAAGGGACTGCGCTGCTGCGCGAGCTGACGCCGCGAACGCTGGACGCGATTTCGAGTTTAGGCGAGCGGCTGTCGGCGCCGCTGGTGGCAGCGGCGGTGACGGAACTCGGCTTGCAGAGCGAGGCCGTGGATGCAACACAGGCAATTGTGACGGACGCGTTTCACGGTGGCGCCGAACCTCTAATGGAACGGACGCGCGAAAAATGTGAGGCGCATTTGCGGCCGCTGCTGGATCAGGGAATCGTGCCGGTCGTCACAGGTTTTCTCGGCGCGACCGCAGACGGGATACTAACCACACTGGGGCGCGGCGGATCCGATTATTCGGCGACGATTGTGGGCGCGGCGCTGAAGGCCGATGAAGTGATTATCTGGACGGACGTGGACGGCGTGCTGACGGCGGATCCGCGGCTGGTTCCGGATGCGCGAACGATTCCCGCCATTTCTTATCGCGAAGCAGCGGAGCTGGCTTTTTTTGGAGCGAAGGTGCTGCACCCGAAAACGCTCCGTCCCGTGATGCAGGCCGCGATTCCCGTCTGGATTCGCAACAGCTTTGCGCCAGAGCGGCCGGGAACATTGATTACTCCGGAGGGACGGAGCACCGGCGGCGGTGTGAAAGCGTTGACGGCGATACAAGACGTTGCGCTGATCAGCGTGGGCGGGCCCGGAATTGTGGGCTTGCCCGACGTTGTCGGCAGAACCTTTTCGACGACGGCGGAATTGCGGGCCAACGTCCTGCTAATTTCGCAATCGTCTTCCCAGAACGATATTTGCTTCATTGTGTCCGCGGGAGACGCACAACGGACGGTGGAAGCACTGCGAAAAGAGTTCGCGCAAGACCTGGCGCACGAAAAAGTCGAGCACATCACCGTCGATTCCAACATCGCGATCGTGGCGGTGGTCGGCGAAAACATGCGCGGCACGCCGGGAGTCGCGGGAAGAACCTTCAACGCGCTGGGCCGCGAGAACGTAAACTTGATCGCGATTGCGCAAGGATCTTCCGAGTCGAATATTTCCTTTGTGGTGGAAGAAAAGGCCATGAAGACAGCATTGATCACCGCGCATCGTGAATTTGCTTTGGGCGCACCGACGGGCTGAAAAATTCAGTTGGGCTTTTCGTCGTCGGGCGGAATGATTTTGATGTCGTCGATAGCGCGGGGGGAGCTGCCGGGATCTTTTACGAGCCCATTGAGCGTAGTCTTGGCGTGCTCATCGACGGCGCCGACGGCGGCCACCAGGCAGGAATAGAGAAACGCTTTGATGCCGGAGCGGAATTGCTCGGTGGATTGTTCGGTAGTGCGAGTGACGTCGTCGATCATGGTGCGGCGACGGGTTTCGCAGGCGGCGCGACTTTCCGCATCGAGAGCGGAGAGCGTGGATTTGACGCGCTCGGTGGTTTCCGAGATGGCGAGATCGACCTCGACCTCGGCCTGACGGCGAAACTCTTCGAGAGTGCTTCCGGAAGCGCCATGCAGAAGGGCTCGTGATTCCGCGACGCGGGCGTCGAGTTGCGCCGCGGCTTCGCGGATAACCATACGTGTGGATTCCATCACCCGAACGAGCTGGCGATCGGAGATGCGGTCCGCGGCAGCCTCGAATTGTTCGGTGGCCTGGTCTAGCGATTCGTCCAAACGGCCGCGCGTCTGTGGCTCGATTTCGTGAGTCGCTTTTTCGATGAACTTCTGCGTTTCGGCAAGGTTGCGCTGTGTATCGCCGGCAAGCATTTCGAGGCGCCGGGCGATTTCCTCCGCTTGCGCGCGATAGGCGCTTTGCTGCTCTTCCCAATGACCGTGCACTTCGCCGAGGCGCAATTCGAGGTGGCCGAGAATTTCCTCGCGCGAAGCGCGCATCAAAGATTCAAAACGCAGTTCGGAAAATTCATGGAGTTGCTGGAGATTGTGTTCGCGAACGCGCTCGATTCGCGCAAGGGCGTCACTGATGGCCTCATCGAGATGGGTGGCCAGCGCGTTTTGGACAACTTTTTCGGCGGCGGCTTGCAACTTGCCTTGCATGGCGGCGACCAACTGGTCGATGGTAATGGCCACGCGCTCCGGCTTGGCCGGCGAAATTTCCTTTACGGATTGCGTGCCTGCTGCGGCAGGAAACGGTGACGGAAACGGGGTTTCCTGAGTGTCTGCCGCATCGCCAGCGCTTCGCGCGGGTGGGGCAGCTGGCGGAAAAGGCATAGCAGCGTCGGGCGGTGCGGGCGGCTCGGGGCGCTCTAACGCGGGAGCGACGCCAGCCGCCATACTTGCGGGGGCAGAGGTGCCTCCGAGCAAGCGATTCCAATCGGAGGGCGGCGGAGAAACATTCCAGATATTCCCGGGGGATTCGAGCTCGACGCCGACCTGGAAAAGTTCGCGCGGGCTTGCGGGCGGATGAACGGATTTTACAAAGGCGCGAATGACGGGAGATATGGTCTCCCCATCGGGCTGGAGGACGCGAAGGCCGACGGAGGCTCCGACAGGATATTCATGGCGCGATGGGTAGCGGCAGCCGTGAAGATTGAAGCTCACCGTGGACGTTTTTTCCTGAAAGGACAAACCGGTTCTAGTTTGGCCGAGGACGACAAGCGGAACGGTGCGATCGATGCGCGTGCTGCGGCGGCCTTCGAGGCCAGTCAGAGAATGCAGGTGATCTGGGGGAGCGGCTAGGCTCACTTCTTGCCTCCGAACTAGCAACTGGGAAGCCTATCACCGTCGCGGCGACTCGCAAGGGAAATGTTGGATATCCGCACGGGTGGTGATCGCGACAGGTGGCCGGTCGACAGCGAATGGTGTTTGGCAATCGGCGAAAGCATAAAGATAACGCAGAGACGCCCCGACTTGGTCGGGGTGAACGCCGTGCGCCGAGGCACGCAGAGGGCTTGTGCGCCACCATCCGTGTGCCGGGTTTGTGGACAGGCGAACGGTCATTCAGTCCCCTAGCAGTTGACGGATGCAGGAGGCGCTGAGGCGTCGCTCACTGCGCCCTTCTGCTCCCTTCGTTCTTCTTTTTGTGCGTCTCCTTTCTTCTCACGACATGCGGCGTCAGGAGAAGTGCGCGAGAAGCCGCTCTACCCCCCCTGGGGTTTTATATAAGCGTTCATTCTAAAGATAGTTAAAGTCGTTTGTTTTCACGCAGTTTTGCAAGTGTTGAATCTAAAGGAGTTGCGTAGACGGAATTGCACTAAAATTGTGCAAAATACGGGGCGTCTCGTAAACACTGAAAATGCAGTGGTTAGCGCCTGGAACCACCTCCAGAAAGCAAAAACGCCAGCAATGATGCTGGCGTAAGGAAAAGGCCCAGTAGTACACGAGAACTACTATATGTCAGAAGTAATGAATTGTCAAGAGAAAAATCTGAATTGGTACATCGGCCACGCGTTTTGGGTTTTAGGGGGACGGAGCGGGGGAGTTTTAGGCAGGGTGAGCACTGGAAGCCTGATGGTGACAGTCCCGTAAAAGCCAGAAGGCGGGGCCAGCCCCGGCGATCCTACAACGGATTCGAGCTTCGCTTGTAGGCTTCGATGGCGTTGCGAGCCGTCATCGTGAGATTAGGGGGCAGTGCGGCGAGGGGAAACCAGCGGACTGCCAGCGTTTTCCCGGGCTCACAGTTCGATGGCGTACCGCAAAGGACTTGAGCCAGGAACGCCGGAGAAATCCAGTGCTGTTGTTCGGCGGGAAGGCGATATTCCGTGACGCAAAGGAGAGAGCGGATGACAATCTCGACGCCAACCTTTTCGCGGGCTTCGCGAACCGCGCACAGCTCGAGAGATTCGAGATAATCCAGCTTAGCGCCGACAATACTCCAGCAGCCTGCCTCGGGAGGAAGAATGAGCAGCGTGAGCAGGACGCGGCTGCCCTCGTCCACCCAAAGTACCCCGACGACGCCTCGAGGAACGGGGAGGGCATAAACGGTCGAGCTCATCGTTCCGGCTTGCTGATCCATTTTGCTGACTGGAAGGCTGGGACTGAAACGAGGCGGGAAAGAAGGCGGCGCGGGTCAGTTTCAATCGTCAGCGATTCCAGGTGGGAGGCGGGCACAAATCCGTCGGAGACAGCGCGCGAGGCCTGAAGGACGAGCGCGTCGTAATAACCCGCGACATTGAGGACGCCGCAGGGTTTGCGGTGGATTCCGAGCTGGAGCCACGTGAAAATTTCGCAAAACTCTTCCCAACTGCCGAAGCCTCCGGGAAGGAGGACGAAGGCATCGGCGAGGCCGGCCATGAGGGCTTTGCGTTCGTGCATGGAATCAACGATATGCAACTGGCTAAGCGCGGTGTGAGCGATTTCCTTCTCGACGAGCGCTTTGGGCATGACGCCAACCGCGCGACCGCCTGAGGCGAGAACGGCGTCTGCGAGCACACCCATCAAACCAACGCGACCTCCGCCGAAGACCAGAGTGACACCGGCGGCGGAGAGCTCCCGACCGAGCTGCTCGGCTGCGTTTGCGTAGGCGGAATTGTTGCCGCTGCTTGAACCGCAGAAAACGCACAGGCGCTCAATGCGATGATTCACCGGCGTGACGGAGGGAGTGGGGTGGCTCATGGCCGGGATGAAGCAGTGGAATTCGTATGAGATTCGCGGAACGCAGGGAAGAGGCGTTCAGCCAGGGCGAAGGTGCCAAAGACGAGAACGGCGTAGGCGGCGTCTCCGGCGAGAGTATTCCAGAAGAAGGGGATTCCAGCAACGTAGCAGGCGACGAGGCCTGCGGTGTTGCGCGGGTAGGAGAGGCCGAAGGCCCAGACGGCGAAATTGGTGACGAGGAAAAACTGGATGGCACCGGCGAGCGTGGCGGCGGTGATGCGGGCAACGGAGCGGCGATGGCGGAGCCAGAAGCCGATGGCAACGCTGACCAGGAAACTGGCATAGACGATGGGCATGAGTTTGTGGAAGCCGATGAAGATGTCACCGGTGAAGAGCGCGACGAGGGGAACGACGAAGGCGAGGCGGCGGTTTTTAATCATCGCGCCGGAAAAGAGGGCCATGGCGCCCACGGGAGTAAAGTTCCACGGGTGCGGCGCGATACGCAATGCAGCGGCAAGAGCGATGATTACGAGAGTTAGAAGTGTGCGATAGAAGAGATTTTCGTTCTTGGACATTTCGGCGTTCATTTTAGTGCTTCCTCCTTTTGAGACGGCAAGTCTTGAGACAGCAAATCACAAAAAATAAAACCATTCCGATTGACGACTTCTCCGGTGCGGATGGGGATCGAAGAATGAAAAATGGGTCCGTCGAAGACGAAAGTGTGGAACTCGCCGTTTTCGCCGCAGGGGTCGGCTTGCGGCGGAAGATCGCGGAAGAAGGATTCATCGAGTTCGCGGCCGGCGAAGCTGGGAGCGAGGGTTTTGGGATCAACGCAGACGGTGATGGCGCGAAAGCGATTGGCGTGGAAGGAACGAATCAGCTCGCGCGTGTCGCGCTTCCAGATGGGGAAGATGGCGGTCATGCCAATACGCGCGAGATTTTTTTCGCGATAGGCGCGGAGATCCTCCAGAAAAATATCGCCAAAGGCGACTTTGCGAACGCCTTTTTCGAAATGGACGCGAAGGGCTTCTTCCATGCGCGCTTCATAGATGGGATTTACACACTCCGGCGGAATGCGGACTTCATGGAGCGGCAGGCCGATGGAGTGAGCCTGCCGCTGGAGAAGGTCGCGCCGGACGCCGTGCATGCTGATGCGCTCGTAACCTTCGGTGACGGTGGTTAGGAGAGCGGCAATGTGAATGTCCGTCCGGTGGAGCAGCGTATGCAGGGCCATAGCGCTGTCTTTGCCGCCGCTCCAGCAGAAGAGAATGGGTTCAGGGCCGGGCATCAGTTTCTGCCTTTGAAGGTGTAGCGAACACCGGCGCGCAGATCGCGGCCGAGCGCAGGGTAGCCTAGAGCGTCCTGGTATTGTTTATCGAAGAGATTGGCGGCGCGGGCATAAAACGTAACGCCGTGGCCGGCGTCGTAGTGCGTGGCGATGTCAAAACGCGCGTAGCCAGGATCTCTGGTGTAGCCGAGGCCGAGGAAGTCCGAATCCGTGCGCACTCCAGTGAAATAGCCGCCGATCGTCACGCCGACGCGGCGAAAAGCAGCGTTCAGGGTGAGCGAGCCGGAATTGACGGGACGCCGGGCGAGGTGGTTTCCAGGAAGTTCCGTGGGATCGAAGGCGTTGGGAGACTCGAGGACACGGCTGTCGTCGTAGGTGTAATTGCCTGCCAAGTTGAGCCAGGGAGTAAACCTGGTTTCGCTGGTGAGGTTGATCCCGCGGGCGCGGGCAAGGTCGGTGTTGAAGTAATAGCCGTAGTCATTCATGAGGCCCAGAATGGCCATGTTGCAGAAATTGTTTGTGGCCGTGCATTCCTCAAAGCTGACGATGTTGTAGAAGCGGCTGGAAAAATATTCGGCGGAGAGACGGATTCGATCGTGAAGCAATTTTTGATCGAGGCCGGCGGTCCACGTTTTGCTGGCTTCGGGTTTGAGCGAGGGATTGCCAAAATCGCCGAAGTCGTCGCCATAGATTTGATCGAAGCGCGGCTCCTTGATGCCCTGGCCATAGAAAACGCGAAAGAGCGTTTCGCCCCAAAATCCGCCGCCGTAGCGCGCAAGCAAGGAGGCTCCGGCGCGCGGAACCACGCGAGTGCCGAAATCGGCGTTATCTTCCGCGCGGGCGCCGAAATTTAGAGAAATACGGCGCCGCGGCCGGTAACGGAAATCCAAGTAGCCGGCCTGATTGTTGCGGCGAGCGTGTGGGACGTCGATGGAAGTCAGAAAAGCGTTTTCGACTTCGTATTCATATCCGGCCGTGACGGCGAAAGTAGAGAGCACATAGCTCGTCTGAGCGCTCACGTTGGCGCGGTTGTATTGAAAGAGGCTGCTGCCGGTGAAGTCGCAAAATTCGGCGGTTGGGAGGGCTGCGGGATTGGTCTGCGGACAAAATGCATTCGGATCGGTGGCGTAGAAACTTTGTATTGGGTTGCCGCTGAACTGGCGGGTGTAGGATTCGGCGCCGCTGAGTTCGTGACGCCAGTGTTTGCCGGTGGAAAAATTCCAGCGGGCGCTGGAACTGAAAAGATGCTGATCGTAACGCTGATGGCGGCTCGGCGGCTCGAAGATGGTCTGGCCGGGAATGCCAGCGTCGCTGTCGTTGTTGCGGAGAGTGAGGCGGAGCTGGTCGGTGTCGCTGAAGTTGTAGCCGAAATTTCCGGAGAGAGTGCGATTGAGGAAATCGTCGTTGGGTCCTTGGCCGTCCGTCTGCCTGTAGGACGCGGCGGCAGAATAGTCGAATTTGCCGAGCAAGCCGCTGAGTTGAGCGCCGCCTTGGCCGGTGGAGAAACTGCCTCCGTCGGCATAGACGCTGAACTCGGGAGTGCGCGTGGAGCCGCGGTGGGTGAAGAGCTGGATGACGCCATCGACGGCATCGGTGCCGTAGATGGCGCTTTCAGCGCCGCGAACGATTTCCACTTTGTCGATATTATCGAGCGTGAGATCGGAGAAATCGACGGCGGCGCCGGGAGGATTAATGGGAGCGCCATCGACGAGAACTTTGGTGAAATTGGAATTGCCGCCGTTGAGAAAAACGGAAGCGCTGCCGCCTTCGGGGCCGGTCCGGCCAATGGCGACGCCAGGAGTGAAAAGGAGAGCGTCGGTCAAAGAGACCCACTGCGAGGCGTCGATTTCTTGCCTGGTGATGACGGAGACGGGAGCGGTGGTTTGGTCCGCAAGCGCGGGCTCCGCTTGCGCGGTGACGATGACGCTGTCGGAGAGGCGCTCGAGGTTGAGAGTAAGGTCGAGATTGCGCTGTTGATTGGGGGCTAGTTCAATGACGAAATCGCGGGAGACAAATGGGGAGCGCTGGAACGTTATGCGATAGCGGCCGGGAGGAAGCGTCAAGGTGTAAGCGCCTTCGGCGGAAGAAATTGCCTTCCACAGGTGAGCGTTTGGGTTGGCATCCCATTGCGCGGTGATGTTTACTCCCGCGACTTCCGCGCCGCTGGAATCCAATAGAGTGCCGAAAAGATGAGCATTCGATGAATCGTTTCGTGCTTTTGCGGGAAAACTGACTGCCAGAAAAAACAGGAGAAAAAAAACAGTTTGAAGAGGCGTGGTTTTCATGGTTTCCTCCGCTCCCTCTCGCGCGGGAGTTGAAGGTTGGCCCAGCGACTGGAAAAAAACCGCTCGGGCTTGCGGACTTCGCCGGTCTCCTGGCTTGGCGGCAGTTCCGTCCCCATGTGACGTTGCTTTATTTGGGGCCGGTGCTGGGCCTTCCCGTGGCGCTGCCCGTTGTTTCTGGGGGCGATCCTTTTGGGGAGGATCGCGTCCGTGAGCGATGCGCCGCAGTGGCCGCGGCAGTACCTTATTCCGCCTTACAGTCGCGCGGCGGCGACGGCTTCTTTCTCGTTCGACCCGGGCGTTGGCCAGGGGGAACGCACCGTCTTCCCGTGCACGAAGTCCGCGGTGATTGTGGGGAACCCCCTTGCCGGGGGATCCGCTATGGGTGATTCAAGTGCCGCAGCGTTGCTAAGCGGCGTTGGGGTGAACAATGGAACGGCTACTCATTTTGCAGACGGCAGTATCACACGCGGACGGCCGGACGAGCCGAGCTCCACAGTGAGAGGCGTCTGAAAAACTTGTTCTAGCAATTCGCGCTGGAAAACGCCGGCGGGCGGGCCAACGCGAAGACATTTTCCTTTTTGGAAAAGAGCGACTTGGTCGGCGTATTGGCCGGCAAGATTCAGCTCGTGAGTGACAACGACAACCGAGTAGCGGTTGGCGGCCGCGAGGCGGCGAAGCGATTCGAGGAGATCGACTTGCGCGCCGATATCGAGATGGAGCGTGGGCTCATCCAGAAGGAGGAGAAGAGGTTGCTGGGCTAGGGCGCGCGCCAAGATGACGCGTTGTTTTTCGCCGCCGGAGATTTGATCCATCCAGCGGTCGCTGAGATCTTCCGCGCCAACCTGTGCAAGCGCGTTGCGAGCGATGAGGATGTCCTCTTCGGTTTCGAAGCGCAGCGTGCGGCCGTAAGGACGGCGTCCTTGAAGAACAAATTCCCAGGCGCGCGAGGGGAAGAGCAGGGGGCTTTCCTGCTGGACCATGGCGATGCGCTGGCCGCGGGTGCGGTGGGGAAGCCTGTGAGTAACGAAGCCATTGAGGAGGACGCGGCCGGAGAGCGGTTCGAGGGCGCCAGCGATCAATTTTAAGAGGGTGGATTTGCCGCAGGCGTTTGGGCCAAGGATGGCCACGATTTCGCCGGGACGCGCCTGAAAGCTGGTTGCTTCGAGTGTGAAAAGCGGGGCTTGCGATGGATTCGCGGAGTAGGCGTAGCTGACTTGTTCGACGCTTAACCGAATGTCAGAGTTGAAGTCTCCGGCGGCACCGATCGGGCGCGCGGCGGCAGAGGATGTGGAGCGCGCGTAGCCGGTCACGCCAGCCTCCTGCGCATTAAATAGAGAAAGAGAGGTGCGCCGGCGATGGCGGTCATGGCGCCTACGGGAAGTTCAGAGGGAGAGACGACGGTGCGGGCCAGAGTGTCGGCGACGACAAGGACTATCGCGCCGCCGAGGGCCGCGGTCGGTAAGAGGATGCGATGATCACTGCCGAAGAGCAGGCGCATGACGTGAGGGACGAGGAGGCCAACGTAGCCGATGGCGCCGCTGACGGCGACGGCGAGGCCGGTTAGCAGGGAGGCGGCAATGTAGACGACGAGGCGGACGCGGCGGACGTCGACGCCGAGGTGCATGGCTTCTTTTTCGCCGGAAAGGAGCAAGTTGAGGTCCGCGGCGGTGGTGTAGATGGCTCCGGCGGCGAGGAAGAAACCGAAACGTAGGACGAGGCTCACAACGCGCTGGGGAGGCGTGGAAAGGTCACCCATCATCCAGAAGGCCATGCCGCGGTAGTTGCCGCCGGTGAGAGTGGACATGAAAAACATGATGATGGCGGATAGAAAAGAAGCGGTAATGATGCCGGCCAGGAGCAGAGTGCCACTGTCGATTTGGCCCTGGCGAAGACCGAGGAAGTAGACCGCGGTAACGGTGATAGCGGCGCCTAGAAAAGCGCCGACCGGCGTTAGGAGCGCGGCGACCGCGGCGGGGAGAGCTAGATGAGGCTCGACGATCAGGGCGACGATGGCACCGACGGCTGCGCCACTGGACACGCCGAGAACGTAGGGATCCGCGAGAGGGTTGCGAAGCAAGGCTTGAAAACTGGCGCCGGCGACAGAAAGCGACGCACCGACAAAAATGCCGAGGAGAATGCGCGGAAGGCGAATATCGAAAATGATGAGCTGGTATTCGCTGGAGAGCTGACTCGTTTGGCGGAAAAGAACGCGGAGGAGATCGCGGCCCAAGCCGTAGAGCGAGACGGGAACAGCGCCCATCTTGAGGGCGATGACCACCACGACGAACAGGATGGCGGAGAGGATGGCGCAGTGAGCGAGCAAGCGGCTGAGGGTTAGGGGGCGCAAGAGCAGGTCTCCAAGTAGGGGGCATGTTCGCTGGAAGAATCCGTTCCGCCGAAAGAGAGCTGTGGCTGACCGGGAGACGGATTTTTCTGTTCTTTTTCGTCTCCCGGAAGAGCGGGAAAAGCTTCCGGGTGCAACTGCCGAGCCAGATCCTCGATGGCGGAAACGATGCGGGGCGCGGGACGATTTACGGCTTCGCTGATTACGGCGAAGCGGCGGTTGCGCACCGCGTCGAGGCCGCGCCAACCGGGACGTTTGGCGAGCACGTCGAAATCATTCTGACCACTGTCGGAATGCGACTCAGCGAAAACCAGAAAATCGGGTTGCAGGCGAACGACCTCCTCGAGGCTCATCTGGGGCCAGTCTTGGGAGGAGTCCACGATGGAGCTGGCGCCCGCCAGCCGCAGGGCATCGGCAATGAAAGTATTTTTGCCCACGGAGATCAGTGGATCGGGCCAAACGATGAAGATGACGCGGCGGGGAGGAAGACCGCTTAAATGTTGTTGGAGAGCCGAGAGGTGGCGCTCGAGGTCGGCGCCCAGCGTGGCGCCGGCTTCCGGCACGCCAAGCACGCCGGCGAGGCGCTCGGTTGAGGAGATGATTTCTTCGACGGTGCGCGGATCCGTGGAGTAGGAAGGGATTCCCAGATCATCGAGCGCGTTGACAGTCTCAATGCGGTTAAAGCTTTTGGTAACGAGAACCAAATCAGGGCGCAGAGCGACGATTTGTTCAAGGCTCGGATTGATCGCGCCGCCCACTTTGGGTTTTTTCTGTGCGTCCGGGGGGAAATCGCAATAGTCTGTGTCACCGACGAGACGGTCTTGCAAGCCGAGGGCGTAAATTGTTTCCGTGAGGCTGGGAGCGAGAGAGACGATGCGCTGCACGGGTTGGGGGACGCGAACGGTGCGGCCTACTTCATCGACGAAGTCTTTATAGATCGGAGTTGCGACCGGGCTCGCCGGCGGGGTCTGCGCACACAGCGTGGGACACCAGCAGGCAGCGCATGCCAACAGCGCAATGATGACGCGTTTGGCCGGGATATTTTTGCTTGCGTCTTTCCGCGTCGGCACAAATTCCTCTGGCAGAAACAAGCTTCTCAGAAAATAAAAGAGCCCCGCGAGACAGCCCGGGGCTTTGTGGCATCGCTTCTTCTCGCGAGAAGCGGCAGCCTCTGCGGCGCGGGAGGGTGGTCTGGCTTACGGCACGTTCAGCCGTTTACAGTGGCGGGACCGCGGCCGATTCTCACGGCCTTCCCCACTTCCCTCGCGTGCAAATTGGAAGCTCAGTGTATGACGCGGGTCTGGGAGTGTCAATGCACGGGGCTGAATCGCCGGCCGCCGGGGCTCAGCGATTTTTCCAGTTTGGTTTGCGCTTTTCGACGAGCGCGCGGAGACCTTCTTGAGAATCCTCGAGGCGATAGAGTTCGTTCAGGAAAATATTCATGGAGTTTTTCATGCCATCGCGCAGCGAAAGGCCCATGCCGCCAAGAATCGCTTTTTTGGCCATGGTTAGGACGGGGCCAGAGTGGGCGGTGATGCGTTCCGTCAAATCGTTCACGGTCTGCTCAAGTTTGGCTTCGGGAACGAGGCGGTTTATGAGTCCGAGTTCGAGGGCGCGTTCCGCGGTAATGGCTTCGCCGGTTAAAACAATTTCGAGGGCGCGCTTGGGGCCGACGAGAAAGGGGAGAATGGTTGAGGCGAGCGGCGGGAAAACGCCAATGGAAATTTCGGGCTGTGCGAAACGCGCTTTGGGAGTGGCGATCACCATGTCGCCAAAAGCAGCAAGCTCCGCGCCGCCGCCAATGGCGGGGCCATTGACAACGCAAATCACTGGTTTGGCAGCTTCCAGCATGCCGGAGAAGGCCGCGTGGAAGGCGTCGAGCATCTGGAAGACGCGCTGTGAGGTGTACTCACCGATATCGATACCCCCGCAGAACACCTTGCAAGCAGAATCGAGAACGATCAGCTTCACATCGGGGCGGTCACCGGCGAAGGAAATTCCATCGGCGAGCTCTCGGAGGAAGGATTCGTTGAGGAGATTGTGTTCGGGGCGATTGAGCGTCATGCGCGCGATGCCGCCGTCGATGCGCAACTTCACGTATTCAAATTGATCGGGCTCGCGCCTTCCCGGTCGGGATAAATAATCTTGCGCTTCAGCCGGCTCAATCATGCCGCGCCCTCCTTGGAAGATGCCGCTCGCATGCACGCAGCAGCGTCTGTAAAGTACCAAACTGGATGCTAGCACGTTGCAGGCTCGGGGTTGGGAGGAGCGAATGGGTGCGTGCGCAAAAGGTTTGCCTCTTGCGAAGACCGGGTTGCGGGTTCTTCCATCGCTTCTTGCCATTCTCCGCACATTAGCCTGCATCCTTCCAATCGCTTTGGCTTTTGCAGATATGCTGGGGTACGGGTTCGTTGGCTCGCGCGGGGTGCACTGCGTGATTGCTGGAAATAGATCCTCGGCTCGTGAAACCGGTACGGCCGTCGCGAAGCAATTCCTTGGCAGGAAGGATGGGGAAGGATTTCCGAGGGGCGAAGTGTGGGAAAACGCTTCAGGGATACAGTTCGACCGCGACTGGCAAGGCAAGAACGCCGATCCAAACCGAGAGACGGAGGTACGGCTGCTGTGGACTCGCGATGTTCTCTACTTGAGATTTTTCGCGCACTATCGCAGCCTCACGGTTTTCTCCGATGCCGAGCCCAGCGGACGGCGGGATCACCTTTGGGACCGCGACGTCGCAGAAGTTTTCCTGCAACCAGCGGGGTCCGATGCGCGGCACTACAAAGAGTTTGAAGTGAGCCCTAACGGTTTTTGGATTGACTTGGACATCACCGGCGGGAAAGGGCGCAATCTGCAAAGCGGATTAACGAGGCGCGTCGAGATCGATGAGAAGAACAACACCTGGATGGCGGAGATGGCATTGCCCATGAAGAGTTTGACGGCGAGTTTCGACCCGTCGGCTGCCTGGCGAGTCAATTTCTACCGCGTTGAAGGAAGCGCCGAGCCGCGCTTTTACTCAGCGTGGCAACCAACAAGAACGCCGACTCCGAATTTCCATGTTCCCGAGTGCTTCGGCAAACTTATTTTTGAAAGGTAGACCGGCTATCAAAGCCGCGGGAGACGAGACTGGCGTCAGGAGAGCTTTTTTCCTATGCTTCTCGGGTGAAGAACCCCGTTTGTAAACGCTCCCTACGCATTCTCACGGTAGTTGCCGCCACGCTGATCCTTTGCTTCAGAAGCTTTTCCGCTCAAGAAGACTCATCGCAGAAACCGGACCCAAATGCACCCGTGGTGACAAAGGTCGAGCCCCCTTCTTGGTGGCTCAAGCTGAGCCCTGAATTGATGTTGTTGCTTTCCGGGCATCATCTTGAAGCAACACGTGTGGCCTGCAATCTGGAGAGCATCGTCGTCGAGCGCACGCAAGCGGCGGCGGGCGGGGATTATTTGTTCGTTTGGCTGACGATCGGTGCGGACACAAAGCCGGGCACAGCGGTTTGCCGCATAACGACTTTAACGGGCAAGACTTCCTTTGAGCTGCCGCTGGCTCCGCGTGCGATGAAGCTTGGGAGGTTTCAGGGAGTCTCGCAGGAAGACGTGATTTATCTCGTCATGCCGGACCGCTTTGCGAATGGCGATCCCACGAACGATGATCCAGCGGAAGCGCGGGGGATGCATGATCGTTCGAATCCGCGCGCTTATCACGGCGGCGACTTGCCGGGCATTCGCGAGCATCTTCCCTATTTGAAGGATCTGGGAGTAACCACGCTTTGGCTAACGCCCATTCTGAGAAACGGGGCGGCGCAGGACTATCACGGGTACGGCGCGGTCGATTTGTACGCGGTGGATCCGCATTTTGGAACGATTCAGGATTATCAGGAACTTGTTGCGGAAGCTCACAAGCAAGGGATGAAGATGCTTTTTGATTTTGTGGCGAACCACGTCGGACCGAAGCATCCCTGGGTGGCCGATCCGCCGATCACGGATTGGTTCCACGGCACGCCGCAGCATCACCTGGATTCTTCCGGTGGCGTCAACGGGGCCTTCTACGGAAAAACGAGCAAGCAACCGATTGTGAACGATCCATTCGAACTACTCGTCGATCCGCACGCGCCGGCGCGGCTTTCGCGGAATCTAACGGAAGGCTGGTTTTTTGGCGTGCTACCCGATTTGAACACCGAAAACCCCATGGTGGCGGAGTACCTTCTGCAAAATGCGATTTGGTGGGCGGAAACCTCCGGATTGGATGGCTATCGCCTGGACACTTTTCCGTATGTGTCGCGGAAATTTTGGTCAGGCTGGCATGACGGTCTGCATGAAATTTATCCGTACTTGACGACCCTCGGAGAAGTCTTTCACCCTGACCCGAGCGTCACCTCATTTTTTGCCGGAGGACAAAAACGGTTCGATGGCGTCGACTCCGGGGTGAGCACGCTGTTCGATTATCCGATGTTCTTCGCGCTGAGAGATGTGCTGCTGCGGGACGCGCCAGCGGGCCGCATCGCCGACATATTGCGAAGCGATTGGCTCTACCCGCATCCGGAAACGCTGGTGACCTTTTTCGGGAATCATGATGTGCCGCGCTTGGCGAGCGCGGAGGGGAGTTCGCTTGCAAAGCTTAAGCTGGCGTTTGGATTAATACTGACTTTGCGCGGGATCCCGGAGCTTTATTACGGCGACGAAATCGGAATGACCGGCGGCGGAGATCCGGACAACCGGCATGATTTTCCTGGCGGCTGGCCCGGCGATCCGAACAATGCATTTACCGCAGAGGGACGCACGGCGGAGCAGCAAACGCTCTTCCACTATGTGCAAACGCTGTTGCGATTGCGGCGCGAACATCCTGCTTTGCAGAGCGGCAAATTGTGGCACCTTGCTTCGGACCAGACTTCCTATATTTTTCTGCGCGAGACGGAAGAGGAGCACGTCTTAGTGGCGTTTAACAATTCGGACAAACCGCGCGAGATGAAAATTCCCCTTAGAGACACGCCGGCACAGGGCGCAGCCGGATTCACGCTGCTAGCTGGAGAGGCGAAAGCGGATGCATTCGGCGGGGAAGCTCGGCTTACTATGCCCGGGCAATCCATTTCTATTTTCTTGGTGGATTGAAGAATCAGAAGTCTAAATGAACGTTCCATTTCCTGAGCGCGTCGGGCACCGTGAACGTGATGCAGTGTGCTTGTGCGTCGAAGCGCCAAGCGTGAATCAGTTGATCTCCGATGCGAATTTCTTTCGGCTCGGCTGCGGCGCCATAAATTTCCAGCTGCGCGCTGCTCCACCACGGCTTGTAACCATTTTTCTCGATGACACTCGAAATCGTCATGTCATGCGGAGTTATATCGCAAGTGAAATTCACGCGGAGGAAGCCGCCTTTTTGATAGGCAAACGTGAGCCCGTCATCCTGATAGAGTGTGCCGCGGCAGTCGTCGCCCATGTACAGGCGCAATTCGAGAGGGCCAGCCGGCTTCTCGTTCGTGCTTTGCACGACGGGCTGCATGGGGATAATCGCGCCAGCACGGACGTAAAGGGGCGTTTCCTCGAGCGATGGATGCAATGAAATCTGGGCCTTGTTGGAATAAACATCCGCGGTCCAGAAATTGTACCAATCGCCCGGGGGTAGATGGACGTCTTCCGCATCCATTTTTTCGGTGATGACCGGCGCGACGAAGAGGTCTCTGCCGAATAGGAATTCGTGATCTTCGCCGTAGGAAGCCTCATCCCCGGGGTACTCGAGAAAGATGGGTTCCATCAATGGCACGCCGGTGCGCGAAGTTTCTTCCATGGAAGTGTAAATGTACGGCAGCAGTTTGTAGCGCAACTCGATGTAGCGCTTGCGGATGGCTTCCTGTTCGGGGCCGCTTGCCCAGGGCTCGTGAGGCTCCGTGCCTTTCGCGGCGTGATCGCGATATATCGGATAGAAAACGCCGAGTTCGTACCAACGGGTCAGAAGATCGACAGGAGGAGAGCCTGCAAAGCCGCCTACATCCGCGCCGACGAGGGGGTATCCGGAAATTCCCAAGCTCATGATTTGAGGAACGCTCATGCCGATGTGATTCCAAGTGGCACTGTTGTCGCCGGTCCAGGTGGCGGCGTAGCGTTCTGTGCCTGCATAAGCAGCGCGCGTTAAAACGAAGGGCCGCTCGCCGGGGCGGAGTTTAAGGAGGCCGTCGTGCGTGGCGCGGGCATTTTCCATTCCGAAGACGTTGTGAATGGCGCGATGATCGAGGGTCGTGCCGTCATCGAGGCGATGCACGACGTCGAGGGGCATGGTTTTCGTCGGCGTTAAGAAGACCGAGGGCTCGTTCATGTCGTTCCAGAAACCAGCGACACCCATATCGACGAAATTCTTGTAGAGGCCGCCCCACCAATCGCGCACGCGGGTCAGCGTGAAATCAGGAAAGACGCTGTCGCCGGGCCAGGCTTTTCCAACATAGACGGAGCCGTCCGGATTTTTGACGAACACATCCTGCTTCATTCCGGAATCGTATGGAAAATAGCCGTGGTTTGGATCTTTTTTGATGTGCAGATCCGTGATGAGAACAGTGCGCATGCCTTGCGCACGGAAATCCGCGATCATTTTTTCGAAAGTTGGAAAATATGCGCGGTTGATGGTGAAGGGTGCGTAACCCTGCTGGTAGTCGATGTCCAGATAAATGGCGTCCGCGGGAATCTTTTTCTCGCGGAGCGTCTGGACGATTTTGCGGGCTTCCGCTTCGGGATAGTAGCTGTAACGGCTCTGCTGGTAGCCGAGCGACCAGAGCGGCGGAAGAGGCGTGCGGCCGACGAGCGCGGTGTATTCCTCGACGATTTTCTTGGGCTCGGGACCGGCGATGAAGTAATAGTTCAGTTCGCCGCCTTCCGCGCCGAACGAAAAATAATCGCGGGATTCTTTTCCGAAGTCGAAACTGCCGCGATAGGTGTTGTCGAAGAAAACTCCATAGGCCGTGCCTTTGCGAAGGCCGATGAAGAAAGGAATCGTCTTATAGAGCGGGTCGTCCGATTCCTGCCAGCCGAAGAAATCGGTGTTCCACATCGTATACGCGTGATCGCGGCGGTTCATGGGGCCGGGTTTATCGCCGAGGCCGAAATAGTCTTCATCCAACGGCATGTGCTTCCAGACGTGGACGTACGTGCCGTTCCAGGCCATGGGCAGGGCCGGCTCATCCGCGAGGAGAACATTTCCGGCTAGGTCCGCGAATGTGATGAGCGCAGGAGATTTCTTGACGATCACGAGGACGCTGCCCGCAGTCATGCGCAGTTCGGTTTTGCTGTCTTCGATTTTGATTGCCGGAGGATCGGGAGACTCGATTACGGCCCAGGAAAAATCTTTCGGGAAAGAGCCTTGCGGAGCCAGCCGAACTCGGATTACGCCATCGCGAAAAGCAGTAATGCGCAACTTTGCGGCGCCGACGGTGAGTTCAACGCCGTCCTTGAGCTTCAGCACGCGCTGGACGTTGCCGATGTGCTGCCAGCCAGCGCCGGCTGCGCTGCCGATGTAGAGCGTCCAGAAAAGCAGGCTGATTCTGGTCCATCTGGCAAGAGGTGACATGCGATCCCTCACTGTGCGGCGCTGGCGGAAGTATTATCTCTCGGAATGCCTATTTGCGCGCGGGGCGGCGGACATTTCAAAGATCGCTATGCTGCGAGCCACTGCTCGAAAAAATAAGAGGCTTTAGCGCCCTCGATACGGCGGCGCACGGCGTCCATCACTCTGCATTTTGCCGCACCATTGTGGCCGTAAAAAGCCAACCAGTACGGCAGATATACTTCGCCGGGCATGTGCGTGATTTCCACTTTTAGCGCCCGCAATTTGAAAAAGCCTTGCTGGAAGAGCACGCGGAGAACTTTCATCCGAAGCAGCTCTTCGGCGGCTTTCGGCGGCAACACGGGCATCAGCAGATTCCGCGTCTCGATGGTCTGCACTTCGTCTTCTCGCGGCGCGTGTGGAAACTCGAAAAGATCGAGCGCCCCATGAACCGCGTCGAGAGCAAAAATGCGCGTGTTCCTGGCGCCAACCAGTTCGTAGCGGACTTGATAGACCCAGAAAGGAACGTAGGCGTCCGCGATTCGTTGTAGAGGGCCGTTTCGAATCCGCCAATAGGCCGCGCTGAAAACACCCGAGTTGAAAACGCGGAGGGCGTCTTCCCTGGTTACGTTTGGCTTAATGGCCCTGATAGCAAACGTTCTCATTTATTCCCTGTCCGCAGCAGACGCGCTAGCGGAAATAAATCCACAAGCCGATCACCGTCCCAAGCAACAAGAGACTGAAGACGATGTTGATGACGCGTTCGGTGCGTGTTTCGTGCGCGGGCTTGCGCTGGCGCAGATTCACCACGCTGGTTTCGATCTTGTCGTCGACGGTGGCGAAGGTTAATCCGGCAAGCTGTTTGCGTTCCGGGGCTTTCGTCATCAGGCTGACCAGGACCAGAACGAGCGAGCAGATTACGAACATGAAAATGGCGTAATGCAGGAAGTTCATGTCAACCAGCCAGCGAATGGCGGGCGATTGGAAGTGCCCTCCGCCGGCCTGGTCAGCTAGCTCCAGGATGAATCGCGTGGCGCCCAAGACGAAGCCGGTTAGCAGCGAGGTGATCGCTCCGGAGCCGTTCAAACGCGGCCACAAAATTCCGAGGACAAAGCAGGCGGAAATCGGCGGACTGATATAGGCCTGTACGCTCTGCAAATAAATGTAGAGCTGGCTGCTGATGTAATGGATGAACGGAACCCAAAGCAAACCCAACAGCACCATGACCCCGGTGGCGATGCGGCCGAAATTTACGAGTTGGCCTTCGGACGCCAGCGGACGAATTTTTTTGTAGAAATCCAACGTCACCAGAGTGGAGGCGGAATTGAAGACGGAACTCATCGCGCCCATCACGGCCGCGAGCAACGCAGCCAGAACTAAACCAACGAGGCCCGTCGGCAACAGATTCAGGATGAGGGTGGGATAGGCATAGTCGGGTTTCTTGACCTGTTCGGGGAAAAGCGCGAAGGCGATAATGCCGGGGAGCACGAGGATGAACACCGGCAGGATTTTCAGGAAGCCGGCGAAAATGGTCCCCAACTTGGCGTGCCCTTCGTCGCGGGCGGAAAGGACGCGCTGCACGATGACCTGGTCGGTGCACCAATACCAGATGCCGAGGATCGGCGCGCCGAAGAATATGCCTGTCCACGGGAATTGCGAATCGGATGCCGGCTTGATCATGTGGAAGTAACTGGCCGGCACCATCGTCCGCAAGTGTTCAAATCCGCCGACGCGGTGAAGACCAATAATCGTCAGGACAACGGCGCCCGTAATCAGAATCAAAGTCTGAACGGTGTCCGTATAGATGACGGCAGCCAGGCCGCCGGCTACGGTATAAATTCCTACTGCGATGACCAGAACGATCGCGGTTTTCCAGAGCGACCAGCCGGCCACCCTCTCCAGAACAACACTCGCGGCATAAAGCTGGACCGAGATTTTTGTGAAGATGTAAGCAATGATCGAAATCGCAGCCAGGTACACGGCGCAATTGCGATTAAAGCGCCGCTCGAGAAATTCCGGCATGGTGAAGACGTTTGATCGCAAGTAGAAGGGAACGAAGACCCAGCCGAGAACGAGCAGGATGAGGCAGGCCAGCCATTCGAAGTGGCCCACGGCCATTCCAGAGGAAGCACCGGTGCCTGACAGACCGATAAAATGTTCCGTCGAAATATTCGATACGAACAACGATGCGCCGATGAAAAACCAACCGATGTCGCGGCCGGCGAGGAAGTAGTCCTCCGAGGTTCGCTCTCTTTTCGAAAAATACAGCCCGATACCAAACACAATGGCGAAGTAGATCCCGATGATGGCGAGATCCAAGGTGGCTATGTTCTTGTGTGCAACCGCAACCTCTGCTGCAAACAGCATTCATTCCTCCTCGGTTGCCGCCGGCATGGGCCGCGCGGTCACTGCATGCCCGGTTGAGCATGCTTTCGAGAGAGCGGCCAGCGCTCCCGCCCCTGATTGCGGAAATGCGCCGGCTATGATGAAAACGACTGCATTTGTGTATCAGAATTCTGGGTGCGGAGTCTATAACAGGGTACAGCCAGGCTCAATGGGCGATTGGCGGCGTGGCAAGCTCCCGCATTTTAGATCGCAGATCGTATCTGCTATGGGGATCGACGCTGGCATATTGTCCAGCGATAGCCCCATCATAAGATATGGCCATCGTTGCGCTCCAAAATGTGACCAAGGACTATCTCGCCGATGGCCAACGAGTGCGCGCGCTGGACCATGTCTCGATCGAGATAAACCGTGGCGAGTTTGTCGCGCTTGTCGGGCGCAGCGGCTGCGGAAAATCAACCCTCCTCAATCTCGCCGGCGCGATGGATTTTCCAACATCCGGGTGCGTGCTGCTTGATGGCGCCGAGACTTCCCGTCTGAAAGACGCGGGATTGACCCAGCTTCGGCGCGAAAAAGTTGGCTTCATCTTTCAATCGTTTCAGCTGCTTCATACGCTCAGCGTTTTTGAAAATGTCGAGTTGCCGCTGCTGCTTGCCGGAAGGCCGAATGCGCGTGCCGCCGCACGTGAGAGGCTCGGCTGGGTGGAACTCGATGGGCTGGGCGACCGCTATCCGCACCAACTCTCCGGCGGCCAGATGCAGCGCGTGGGTATTGCCCGTGCGCTCGTTCAATCGCCCGCCGTTCTTCTTGCCGATGAGCCGACGGGAAACCTGGATACGGCGACAGGCAATGTCATTCTCGAACTGCTAGAGCGGCTTACACGCGAGCTGAACACAGCCACCCTCATGGCCACGCATAGCGCGGAAGCCGCGGCGCTTGCCGACGCTGTCGTGCGCCTGCGCGATGGAAAAATCGAAGAGATCTCCCGGCGCTGACATGGGACGCCTGTTTCTTTTTTATCGTTTGATGCTTCGGCCTCTTTTGCAGGAGCCGGTGCGCGCCGCCCTTACGATTCTTGCCGTAACGCTGGGCGTCGCAGTTGTCCTGGCGATCGATCTCGCCGGAGCCGCGGCAACGGGATCCTTCCGCGCGTCGATCGAAACACTGACGGGTGACAACGATCTGGAAATCGTCGCAACCGGCGGAGTGCCGGAAACCGCCGTGGGCGCACTTGCGAGGCTTCCTTATTCCATTCGTATTTCACCGCGCGTGGAAGACACGGCCGTCATTGCCGATACCAAGCGAACTCTTCCGCTTATTGGTTTCGATCTCGTTGCAGAAAACCGTCCCACGTGGAATGGAATGACTTCAGAATCTAAATTCGGCGAAGGCAGAGAGCCGTCCGGAGATCCCCTAAGATCGTTCCTGAGCCCGGACAGTATTTGGGTCGGCACAAGTCTCGGGAAAAAGCCCGGCGACCGGCTGCGCCTGTTGATCAACGATCAAGTCCGTGTGTTCACAGTTCGCGGCGTTTATCCGGACTCGAATGGCAACGAATCCGCCATCGTTATGGATCTCGCGGCGGCGCAACGCGCCCTGAACCGCTTCGGCCGCATCGACCGTATCCTCCTCAAAGTTCCAGAAACCCCCAGCCTCGAAGAATGGCAGCAGCGTTTGCGTACGGTATTGCCGATGGGAGTTGAAATTCGTCCGCAGGGAACGGGGACTAACGAAAATCGACGAATGCTGGCGGCTTTCCGATGGAATCTGCAACTGCTTAGCTACATTGCGCTGATTGTTGGCGCGTTTCTCATCTATAACACGATTTCGGTGTCTGTCGTTCGCCGCCGCCCGGAAACTGGAATTGTGCGTGCGCTTGGCGCGAGCCGGGGCACAGTGCTCACGGCTTTCCTCGGCGAAGCGGCCTTTTTCGGATTGGCGGGAGCCGTGCTTGGCCTCCCCGCCGGCCGGCTGATGGCGTCGGGAGCTGTGAAACTTATGTCCGCCACGGTCGAATCTCTTTACGTAAGCAGCCGCCCCGGAGCGATCGAACTACATCCACGGTCCGTCGTGCTTGCGCTCGTTATCGGCGTTGGCGTCGCGATTGTCTCAGCGTACTCGCCCGCGCACGAAGCTTCGCTCGTCTCGCCAGTGGAAGCCATGGCTCGTGGCAGGCGCGAATACATCGCGCGCGTGTATAAATCGCGAGACTTCTGGATCGCGATCGTCCTCGCCATCGTTGCCGCCGCCGCCGCACGCGTTCCGGCGATCGAAAGCAAGCCGCTTTTCGGATACCTCGCCGCCATCTTATTCGTTGCCGCATCCGCACTGGCAATTCCGGCCTTTGCCGACGGCGTCATCCACCGCTCTTCGCGCCGGCTTGGAAAAATCCTGGGCGTCGAAGCGCTCCTGGCGTCGCAAAGCCTTTCCGCTTCGCTTCGCCGCACGTCCGTGCTTTTGGGCGCTCTCTCGACCGCCATCGCCATGATGGTTTCCGTCGGGATCATGGTCGGCAGTTTCCGCGAAACCGTTCGCCTGTGGATGAACGACCGCCTTCCCGCCGATCTCTACTTGCGCCCTGCCGGCGAGCCGGCGCCTGACCGTCATCCCACAATTTCTCTGGAGTTGGCGGATAAGATTAGCGGGCTTCCGGGAGTCGCAGGAGTGGATCGCCTGCGTGCATACGAAATCAGCTATGACGGTTTGCCAGCGACGTTGGCGGCGGTGGATTTGAGCGCGCGGCGTTCGGAAGAACACTCGAACTTTTTCTCCGGAAGGGCCACCGAAGAAGTCCTGTCGGAGATTCGCGGTTCGAACGATGTGCTCGTCAGCGAGCCGTTCGCCTACAAGCATCAACTGCGCGCTGGCGACACGATCACGCTCCCTCTCGGTGGCGCCCGGCCATCTTTCCGTGTCGCGGATGTCTACTACGATTACGGGAGCGAGAGCGGCACGATCTTGATGGACCGCCAAACCCTGCTGCGCTATCTTCCGGACCCCACTCCCTCGAACCTCGCCGTTTATGTCGCTCCCAGGGCATCGGTTGAGACGGTCCGCGAAGAAATCGTCGAGGCATCCGCTGGCCATCGTGTGCTCATTGCTTCGAACCGCGATTTACGCACAGAAGCCATGCGGATTTTCGATCGCACTTTCGCCATCACCTACGCGCTCGAGGCTGTTGCCGTGATCGTCGCGGTGATGGGCATCGCCGGTGCGCTGCTCGCCCTGGTGATTGACCGTCGTCGCGAGCTCGGCTTGCTGCGCTTCCTCGGCGCAGCGACCGGACAAGTGCGCAAACAAATTCTTGTCGAGGCCGGTCTGCTCGGCCTGCTTGCGAATTTTGTGGGGCTCGCTTTGGGATTCGCGCTCTCGCTCGTCCTCATCTATGTCATCAACAAGCAATCATTTGGATGGACGATTCGATTCCATTGGCCAGTCGCTGTTTTGCTGGGCGCCATCAGCGTCGTTTATGTCGCGACGGTGCTGGCAGGTTTATATCCTGCGGAAGTTGCCGTGCGCCTCAATCCGATCGAGGCCGTCCATGAAGATTAAGCTGACTGCGCTAGCCGCTGCTTACTTAATTCTTAGCCCGCTTGCTGCGCAATACCGCACAGCGGTTCCTGGCTATCGGTTCGAATTTCCGCGAGATTATTTCAATCACCCCAATTTTCAAACGGAGTGGTGGTATTACACGGGCAATCTGAAGTCCGTGAAGGGGCATCGATATGGATTCGAATTGACATTCTTCCGCCAAGCCGTCAGCCGCGACCCGGCTCACTCGGCAACTTGGGAAGTGAAAGATCTCTATCTAGCGCATCTCGCCCTCAGCGACCTCGACGGCCGGCATTTCTATCACGCCGAAAGAATCAACCGCGCCGGGCCGGGAATCGCCGGCGTCAGTGAATTAGATGGCCGTATCTGGAATGGCAACTGGCAGATTCAATGGGAAGGTTCGGGCCAAAAGCTGCAGGCTATCGATCCGCGGTTTCAATTGTATCTCGATCTCCATCCGGAAAAACCTCCCGTCATCCATGGCGAAAATGACGTCAGCCAAAAATCGGAAGGAGCAGGCCACGCGTCCTACTACTTTTCGCTGACACGCATCGCCGCAAGCGGAAACCTCGAAGTAAACGGCGAAAGCCTAGAAGTGACCGGCCTCGTCTGGATGGACCACGAGTTTTTCACTCATCAGCTGGAACCCAACCAAGTCGGATGGGATTGGCTGAGCTTGCAACTCGAAGACAAAACCGAGCTGATGCTTTTCCGCATTCGCCGCAAAGACGGTTTGCTCGATCCATTCTCCGCAGGCACTTACGTCGATGCTCAAAGCAGATCCACGCATCTGGGGGCGAATGATTTTTCGCTGCAGCCGCTCACGGAAACCTGGACCAGTCCCGACACTCACGCGGTCTATCCCATCGCCTGGAAAATCGCGATACCGAAGCTAGGAATCGAACTCCAAGCGCGCACGCTTCTAGCCGATCAGGAGCTGGCCGGAATCGCGAGCTTCGTGCCAGCCTATTGGGAGGGAGCCATTACTCTGTTAGGCCATCGAGAAAAGCTGCCGCTAAGCGGCGCTGGATATCTTGAAATGACGGGATACGATGAGCCAGTCAAACTATCGCCTTAGACAAGTCGCGTCCCTCTAGCATGTGGGCGGGAGTCGCAGCACGCAATCCTCCCGCTTGAGTATCCTACTAAACCGATTTATTATTTGACTTCGTGGAACTGTGAAACGCGCCGGAGGTGCGGCTGAGTTCTTCCTTGCAATATCCCGCTGGAATAAGGATTTTCTAAAGGCATGCTAAAGCTAAAGGATTCAGAATCACACGCAGTTCTTGCCACAAATGGCCCGGAATCGAGTAAGGTGTTGACACATCCGGCGCTGAAAAGGGCGCCTGGCCCGGCGTCCATCGGCCCAATCGGAGTTCTTGAAAAGGTGCTCACCTCGATTTGTCGATTTGCAATCGTCGCCGGCGTTCTACTGGGATCCCTGTCTGCCACGGCACAGGAGCCTTCGGCAGCTGCGGCGTCCAACGCTAGGACGCTTTCTTCGCCCCTGGTCAATCCCGTCGTCGAGCAGAAAATAGACGCCCTCCTTCGCAAAATGACTCTCGAAGAGAAGGTCGGCCAACTGGTGCAGTACTCCGCAGGACAGCCTGCCGGTCCCGTCAGCGGGCCAACGGAATACAAGGAAATGATCGAAAAGGGCGAGGTCGGTTCACTTTTTAACGTAACGTCAGCTCACGATTCGAACGCTTACCAACGACTGGCGCTAGAGAAATCCCGTTTGCACATACCCCTTGTTTTTGGCCAGGACGTTATTCACGGCTTTCGCACTGAATTCCCGATTCCGCTAGGTCTGGCATCCACCTGGGATCCCGAGCTTGTCCAAAGAGTCGCTCGGGTCGCCGCGCGTGAAGCCGCCGCAGCCGGAATCCGCTGGGTGTTTTCTCCCATGGTTGATATCGCGCGCGACGCCCGCTGGGGAAGAATGGCGGAAGGGGCCGGAGAAGACCCTTACCTGGGATCTGCCATGGCGCGAGCCTATGTGCGCGGCTACCAGGGCGAACGCCTCTCTGACCCCGGCAGCGTCGCCGCTTGCGTCAAACATTACGTGGGCTACGGAGCCGCCGAGGGCGGCCGCGAATACAATACTGTCGAGATATCCGAGCACACGCTCCGGGAATTCTATCTGCCTCCGTTTCACGCAGCTGTCGAAGCGGGCGCTGCCAGCATCATGACCGCGTTTGATTCCTTGAACGGAATCCCCGCCTCCGCAAATCCTTTCACGATCAAAGAGATCTTGCGCAAGGAATGGGGGTTTCGCGGACTCGTTGACAGCGACTGGACTTCCATTGCCGAGCTTATTCCGCACGGCATCGCGAACGATCCTGCGACCGCCGCGCGAAAAGCTTTTTTAGCCGGCGTCGAAATGGACATGGTCAGCAGCTTTTATCACGAAAATCTCGCGAATCTGGTGCGCTCCGGCCAAGTGCCCGAATCGGATGTGGATCAAGCGGTTCGCGATGTCTTACGACTAAAGTTTGAACTTGGCTTGTTTGAACATCCCTACGCTGACGAGACAAATGAAGCGACGGCGATGCTTCGGCCGGAAAGCGTGGCGCTGGCGCGCGAGGCCGCGGAGCGCTCCTTCGTGCTGCTGAATAATTCGCCCTCAGACAGCGGCTCGCCCTTGCTTCCGCTTTCCAGCAACTGGAGACATGTCGCGCTGATCGGCCCGCTCGCGGATGACGCCGCAAACATGCTCGGTTCGTGGTCCGCAAAAAGCCGTCCCGAGGATGTCGTGACCCTGCGAACCGCGCTGGTCGATAGGCTAGGTGCGGGTCATGTTCGGTACGCGAAAGGCAGTGAAATAAATAAGGGTTCGAGCGATCAATTGGAAGAAGCCGTCAATGCTGCGAAAGAGTCCGATCTCGTGATTCTAGCGCTCGGCGAAGATGGTCCGATGATGACTGGCGAAGCCGCTTCCCGCGCGCATCTCGGCTTGCCGGGAATGCAGGAACAGCTTCTCGAGGCAATTATCGCCACGGAAAAACCTGTCGTCCTCGTGCTGTTCAGTGGGCGGCCTCTCACGATTCCGTGGGCGTTTGAACATGTGCCCGCGGTTCTTGCCGCGTGGTTTCCAGGAATTCAAGCTGGCCCCGCCCTCGTGCGAACACTTTTCGGTGATTCAAATCCGACCGGAAGGCTCGTTGTGTCTTGGCCTCGCGCTGTCGGGCAGGAGCCTCTCTACTTCGACGCTCTGAGTACGGGCCGTCCGCCGGGCAATACGGATCTCACGAAACCTCCCTGGGAAGGTTCAACCAAATATGTCTCGCGTTATATCGACGAGCAGAACTCACCGCAGTTTCCGTTTGGGTACGGGCTCACGTACACGAGCTTTCGCTTCGGGCCGCCGCAGATGAGCTCCACTTCGCTGAGCGCGGCTTCTCTGAACCGTGATCTTCGGGACGCGGCTCGGGTTTCCAGCTCGCAACTAACTGTGAGCGCCGATATCACCAACACTGGCATACGCGCAGCCGAAGAAACCGCGCAACTTTATGTTCGCTTGGAAGGCACGAGTACGGCGCAACCGGTTCGCGCGCTCAAAGGATTCCAGCATATCAAGCTCGCGGCCGGTGAAACGCAGCGTGTCACTTTCCGCTTGGGCCCGGATGCTTTTGCGCTCTGGGACGATCACAACAAATATGCCGTGGAGGCCGCGCGCGTGAAAATCTGGATCAGCCCAGATTCCGCCCAAGGTTCCGAAGCAACTCTCGAAATTACAAAGTAGTTTGGAGAGTTCTCTGGATCCAAACATTGGGTGCGGGCATATACGCAATCCTCTTATACTTTTCGCCGCAATTAGCCTGCATTCTAACGGCTCTTGACACCGCACGGCGCCCATTGTTTACTCCCGGCTGCGAGGAGGTATTTAGTTATGAGATCCGGTCTAGTAGTGTCCGTATTTTCCTTTGCCATTGCTCTTTCCACGGCGCCTCCGTTCCCTCTCCACGCCCAGGAACCTCCCCACAAGCTCTCCGTCATGGACGAATTTCAGATCCAACTCGCCACTGATCCGCAGATCTCTCCTGACGGCAAGAAAATTGTCTACGTCCGTCGCTTCGCTGATCCCATGACCGACCGCCGCTACGCCAATCTTTGGGTCGTCAATTCCGACGGCTCCGACCAGCGCGCGCTGACCTCCGGCAACCACAACGACGCCACTCCACGCTGGTCTCCCGATAGCACGCGGCTCGCTTACCTCTCCGATGTCGACGGCAAACAGCAAATCTACATTCGATGGATGGACTCCGGACAGACCGCTCGTATCACCAATCTGGATGAGTCTCCCGACGCCATCGCTTGGTCTCCCGACGGCAAAATGCTCTCCTTCTCAGCTCTTGTTCCCGGCAAAGGACCGCACATCGCCGATCTGCCCACGCCGCCTGCGGGAGCCAAATGGGCTGATCCCGCGAAGGCTTTTGATCGCCTCGTGTATCGCTTCAATGGCGCCGGCTATTTGAAGCCAGGCTTTATGCAAGTGTTTGTAGTTTCCGCGGATGGCGGCGCGCCTCGCCAAGTGAGCGAAGGCGATTTTCCGAATGGCGGTAATGAATATGGTCCGAATCGCGCGACGTGGACCGCTGACGGCAAAGATCTCCTCATCTCCGTCAATCGACACCCTGAATCGGACCTCGAGGTTTTCGACACTGACATTTATGATTTCAGCGTCGCCAACGGTTCTTCCCGCGCTCTCACCCATCGTCAGGGCCCGGATAATTCTCCCGCGCTTTCTCCGGATGGAAACTGGATCGCCTACACCGGCTTCGACGACCGTTTTCAAGGACACCAAACCACCAAGCTCTATCTCATGAAGCGGGACGGCACGGATTCACACTCCATTTCCGATAAACTCGAGCACGACATTCAGAACCCCGAATGGGCTCCCGATAACAGCGGCGTCTACTTCCAATACGACGATCAGGGCGACACAAAGATCGGCTTCCTCTCTCCCAATGGCGCGTTCAAGAAAATTGCCGATCACGTCGCCGCCACAACCAGCGCTTACGGCGGCGGCTCTTTCTCGGTTGCCCGTTCCGGTAGCCTCGCCTTTACCTACGGCCGCTCAGACCTCCCGGGCGAGGTTGCCGTCAGCAACGCTGGCGAAATCAAAGTGCTCACTTCTCTCAATCAGGGATTGTTCGAACAGAAGAAGCCCGGCCGCGTGGAAGAAATCTGGTATGACTCCTCGAAGGACCACCGCAAAATTCAGGGATGGATTGTCTACCCGCCTGATTTCGATCCCGCCAAAAAATATCCGCTCATCCTCGAAATTCACGGTGGCCCATTCGCGGATTATGGCGACCGCTTCGATTTTGAAAAACAAATCTGGGCTTCCATGGGTTATGTCGTCTTCTATGCGAATCCCCGCGGGAGCACGAGCTACGGAGAAGAGTTCGCCAATCTGATCCACCACGCCTATCCCGGCGACGACTTCTACGATCTCAATAGCGGCGTCGACGCCGTCATCGCCAAAGGCTTCATCGACACCAATGATCTCTTCGTCACGGGCGGCAGCGGTGGCGGCGTCCTCACCGCTTGGACCATAGAGCACACCCAACGCTTCCGCGCGGCTGCGTGTCTCTATCCCGTCATCAACTGGTACAGCTTCGTCCTAACCAGCGACATTCCCTGGACGGCAAAATATTGGTTCCCTGGCTATCCCTGGGACAACACCGACCAGTACATGCAGCGCTCTCTCACCAATCTCGTCACGAAAGTAAAAACGCCCACGCTCGTTATGACCGGAGAAGCCGACTACCGCACACCCATCTCGGAAGCCGAACAGTTCTATGCGTCTCTCAAGCTTCTCAATGTTGAAGCCGTCCTCATTCGCGTTCCCGAGGAGCCGCACGGCATCAGCCGCCGCCCCAGCCATCACATTGCTAAAATGCTCTACGTCGCCGGCTGGTTCCAGGAGCACAAAGCTAAAGACTAGTCCGCGGACGCTCCAACTAGCGTGAGCCATTAGCGCCGTTTCCCATCCTCTCCATTTATCTTGGGTTTAGGTGAAGCCTCGTATAGGTATATGCGCCCAAGCTCCCTAACGGGCCTTGCATTTCAGGAGAGAAACGTCATGCGTAAGAGTTTTGCGGTAGGCACGATCCTCGGTTCGCTCTCCGTCGCAATGATTCTTTGCGTCGGCGTCAAATCCGGCGCCGCCGCGCCGCCAGACGGCTCTTCCGGTTACCACCTCGTCAAAACAGTTCCGGTTCCTGGCGACGAAGGCTGGGACTATCTCGGGGTCGACCCCCACGCCCGCCGCGTCTACATATCGCACGGCTCTCATGTCGTCGTGATGAACGCTGATACTTACGCCATCGAAGGTGATATCCCTGACACTCCCGGCGTCCATGGCATCGCCATTGCTCGCGACCTCGACCGCGGCTTCGTCAGCGCCGGCCGTGCCAATCAAGCCGTCATCTTCGATCTCAAATCGCTGAAGACCCTCGGCACCGTGAAAACCGATACGAACCCCGACGCGATTGTCTACGATGACGTCACCAAGCGCGCCTTTACCATGAACGGCCGTGGCCAGAACACCACCGCAATCAACGGCGCTGACGGGTCTGTCGCTGGAACTCTGGCTCTCGGCGGCAAACCCGAATTCGCCGTCGCCGACGGCAAAGGCAGCATCTTCGTCAACATCGAAGACAAATCCGAACTCGTTGAATTCGATGCGCAGAAGCTCACTGAAACTCATCGCTGGCCACTCGCGCCGTGCAAATCGCCCTCCGGCCTCTCCATGGACCTCAAACACCGCCGCCTCTTTTCCGTCTGCGATGAAAAGGTCATGGCCGTCGTCGATGCGGATACTGGCAAAGTCGTCGCAACGCCCGAGATCTGCGACGGTCCGGATGCCTCCGGCTTCGATCCTGCGACCGAGTACGCCTTCGCCTCCTGCGGCGACGGCCATCTCACCGTCGTCCACGAAGATTCCCCCGACAAGTTCACTGTCGTCGAAAACGTCCCCACCAAGCGCTCCGCCCGCACCATGGGCCTCGACCTCAAAACTCACAAAATCTTTCTCTCTTCCGCCGAGTTCGAACCTCCAGCTCCCGGCGAGCGCCGCGGCAAAATGAAGCCCGGCTCCTTTGCGATCCTGGTCGTTGAAAAGTAGCCGCTCGCAAGATCCCGGCTGCGTGCCAAGTCCGCGCATCAGCATCCGCATAAAATAAAAGCGTCCCGACCAAGTCGGGACGCTTTTGATTCTCTCTATTTCTCAGAAACTCAGTTCGAAGGCACCACGCCAACGTTGTGTACTCCCGCTCCCAGCGACATTCCCGTACCCGCTGATTGCGGCAGCCACCACATTTTGCGCAGTAAGCTGTAGCGGCTCGTCATCATCTTCCGCCCCACCAAGTCCAACACCAGTGGGCTCACCTGCGTCGCCGCATAAAACGCTCCCGAATGCGAGAATGGCCGCAGGAACGGATTCGCTTCCGTGCCATACCCGCCGGAAATCGCTCGCCGCGTCGACCACGCGTCAAATGCCGCCGCTCCAGACGAAGCTGCCATCAGCGCATACCATATCTTTTTTTCCCGCCCCGTCCCGTATTCGCCCTTGGCCGCCAGCTTGGCTGGCCGAATGGCCGGGGACGGGTTCCCGGGCGTGATCGGCGCGGCCGCCGTCGCCGAATTCAGCGGCGCAGGATTCGAAGCTTCCACTATCTCCGCGTCCGTCTTGATCTTGGGATCCGGCGTTGAAGGCAGCGTCGTCGAGAGGGAAGAATCTTTCGTCGTATCCGCAGACACGCTTGCAGGGCGCTCCGTTACTGCCTTTACGGCATCCCCAGTCTGCGGAAAGGGGAACATCAAAAGGATCGTGGCGAGCAGCATTTTTCCACCTCAGTAGTTGAAAGCTATGCACATCGGTCCCCACTCTCAACTATGGAGAATATACTGGCCTAAAGGGCAGGTCGCACTGGCCCATTGGTCACATTCTAATTAGTACCCCCCTTTAGGCCTTCCGTTTGTCTCATTTAGGACACCCGTACCAGCCGCAAATGTGAACTAATTTTCACTTTTCTGGCAGGGCTGTGCCGCCGCTTAGCGCTAATTTGGAGTGCGGGAGCCCCAGTCCCGCTTTCCTGCTGTCGCCTCGCACAACACACGCGAAACGCTTTCTCTCGCTCATTCCGTTGTGAACGACTCTGCTATAATCCTCTCCATTGACCCGGCTTCGCCGGGGTTGTTCTAGATGTGGCTCTAGAGGTTCCTCGAATCGATGGCGGCCAACGAATCCACCGCAGCCAAGCGCGCTCCTCTTCCAGAGCGCGGCCCACAATCTCCCCGCTACATCGTTATCGAAGGCCCGTTGCGCGTCGGCAAAACGACTCTCGCCAAAATCCTGGCCGAGCGCCTCCACGCCCGCCGCATCTACGACTGCGAAGACAATCCTTTCCTCGCCGATTTCTACAATGAAAAAGCTGGCGCCGCGTTCCGCGCCCAGATGTATTTCCTCATCGAGCGCCAAAAACGCATTCGCGAAGCTCTTGCCGTCGAGGCTCCGGGCCATGTCCTCTCCGATTTCCTCCTCGAAAAAGACCGCATCTTCGCCAATCTCAATCTCGATGACGAAGAGCTCAAACTCTACGACCGCTACTACGATTCCCTGACCGCCGGTATTCCCGCTCCCGATCTAGTCGTATACCTCCAAGCCAAACCCGAAGTCCTCCGCTCCCGCATCGCTAAGAAAGCCTCCCCCGACGAATCCCAAATCTCTCCCTCCTACATCGAGCAAGTCGCCGCCGCCTATGAACACTTCTTCTTTCGCTACGCCGCCTCCGACCTCCTCGTCATCAACACCTCCGACATCGACTTCGTTGAGCGCAGCGAAGACCTCCAACACTTGCTAAGAGGTCTGCAGGAACCGGTCAAAGGCACGCAGTACTTTCTTCCACTCGCTTCTGCCGAGTAGAGGGCTTGGCGGTGCTCCGCAGTTTACTTGGAGGCCGAGTGGCGGCCTCCTTCTAGATCCCTTCAAAAGGCACCCAACACTTCCTGGCCCTCGGCGCTTCCGAATGACCTTGTCGTGTCTTCCCCCTGTCGTAATGACATGACACGTTTACGCTGAGCTTCGAAGGGCCGCGCCCGCTCTTCGAATCGTCACTTGAAGGGCCTCCGGCATGGAATCCGGTTCGGCCCCTCGCTTCTTAGTGCGTTCACTCTCGCTCTTCCAGAACGCATCCTCTCCGGTCTGGTGCAAAAATCCCTTTTCAGTTCGGTCGTCGAACGGGAATCTCACAAAATCAGGAAATTTCCAAATGGTTCGCTTTCCTTAAATGGAACGGATTCCGTCCCAAGTTGCTACGGCTTCAATTCACTAACCGAATTATTTCTCGCACTCATAACAAATTCAGAAGGATACTTCTCTTTCGAATCAACATTTTAGCGGCGCTATAGGAGCGGGCGAACACGCCGCTGCCCACAAGTCTGCTGTGGCACAAGATATGCATACTCACTCCCCGCACGGAGGGTTTCTGTAGAGAAACGCGGAGGGTAGTGGCGAAGTCACCGAAAAACCAGCAGGGTCCTAGCCGTTAGTCACCTGACTTTTCAGCTTGCGAATTTGGATTGAGTTCCCAGCCTAGTTACGTACGTGTTGAGTAAAAGAAGAAAATTATCGCAAGCCGCTCAGCACGTACCGTCGCCTTGACCTGCATCCGCGACGCTCTGCTCATATTCGATTCGTTTTGACATGGGCACTCGATGCGTTGTTGTGCCGAAACTTTGCTTTAGGAATTCAATGATTCGAACGTGCGATGGACCTGGTTTCAAGAAAAACGGAACGCCTTGTCATCGATTGAACAGGAGAAGCTAATGCGCAAATTCATGTCCGTGAATACATCTCTACTGGCGTTCGTATTAGTCGCTCTTGCAACCGGGTGCGGCCGGGAACAAGCCCCCAGCCCCCTATTCCCCACGGTGATCGCCACTTCTCCCGCCAATGGCGCCACCGCTGTTCTGCTCAATACCACGGTTACTGCGACTTTTAGCTCGGTCATGGCCCCGGCTACCATCAACACAACCACGTTTACGTTGACGGGGCCGGGCGGAACTGTTGTGGCCGGCGCGGTGACCTACTCTGGCACCGCGGCGACCTTTACGCCGACGGCTTCTCTCGCCGCTCTTACTCTTTACACTGCAATCATCACCACGGCAGCCGCCGACCCCGGCGGTAACGCCCTGCAAGCAAATTTTGTGTGGACCTTCACCACTGGCCCGCCGACCGTAATCTCCATCGTCCCGGCGAACCTGGCTACAGGTGTCCTCGTCAACGCCGTCGTTTCCGCCACGTTCAGCGAGCCCATGAATCCGGCAACGCTTAATGCGGCCACCTTCACTCTCGCCGGACCAGGCGGAGTTCTCGTTCCGGGAATAGTCATACGTGGGGCTGCTTCCCCTCGCCAAGCCAAAGCAGTGCGCCGCGCGCCGGTCTTCCTATCCAAGCCGGAAGTTGTTACCTCCACGGGGTCCACCGCGACATTCACGCCCGATGCCGATCTCGCCGCCAACACCACGTATACAGCGATGATTACTACTGGGGCGCAGGATCCTGCTGGAGTAGCGCTGGCTGCCAATTTTGTGTGGACGTTTACTACCACCCCGCCACCCGCGGTCGTCTCCACCGTTCCGGCAAATCTGGCGACCGCTGTTCCTGTCAACACGCCCATCTCCGCTACCTTCACCGAGGCCATGAATCCCGCCACCATTAATGGGACAACTTTCAGGGTAACCGGGCCGGGCGCTACTCCGGTCGCCGGTGCCGTCACTTTTTCAGGCATGACAGCAACCTTTACGCCGACGGTCATTCTTGCCAACAGTACCTTGTTCACGGCTACGATCACGACCGGAGCTCAAGACACTACCGGCGCTCCTCTCGCGGCAAATTTTGTGTGGACGTTTACGACCGCTCCGCCACCGACCGTCGTTCCTCCGACCGTTCCGCCAAACAACGCCGTCGCTGTCGCTGAAAGTGTCGTTCTCTCTGCCACGTTTAGCGTGCCGATGGAAGCCTCGACGATCAACACGACGACATTTACTTTGACAGGTCCAGGCGCAACTCCCGTCACCGGCGCGGTCAACTACTCCGGCACGGCGGCAACATTCAGTCCGGCTGCGCACCTGGAGGTCTCTACTCTCTACACCGCCACAATTACCACCGGCGCGACGGACACCACAGGCGCACCTCTCGCCGCCAATTACGTATGGACCTTCACGACCGCGCCACCACCAGCCGTCACCTCCACCGTTCCCCCGAGTGCGGCCACCGACGTTCCGCTCAACCAAAAAGTTGCCGCGACCTTCAATACCCCGATGACCGCTTCCACGATCACGGCGGCGGGGACCTTCACCTTGGCTACCACGACCGGCGCAACTGTTGTACCGGGTACGGTCACGTACGATGTCTCCAGCAACACCGCTATCTTTACGCCGGCCGCCGCTCTTACAGCCAGCACCCAGTACAGGGCTACGGTTACCACTGCTGCGCAAAGCGCACAGGGTAACGTGCTGCTTGCCAACTACGTTTGGAGTTTCACAACGGGCACCGCGGCGAACGCTGTCGCGCCTACCGTCACTTCCACCAATCCGACCAACGTAGCGGTTAACGTCCCGCTCAATCAGAAAGTGGCCGCGGCCTTCAGCACCGCCATGGACCCGTCCACGATTTCCGCCCTCGGCACGTTCACTGTCGCGGCCGCTGTAGGAGGAGCTGCGGTTCCTGGAACCGTATCTTACGCCGGCAATACCGCGCTCTTTACTCCAACGGCCAATCTGGCGGCCAGCACGCAGTACAGCGCCACAATCACCACCGCCGCCAAAGACCTCACCGGTGTCGCCATGGTCGCCAACTATGTCTGGAGCTTTACAACCGGCGTTGCCACGAACCTGGTCGGTCCGACCATCACCGTCACCAACCCAGCGAGCGCGGCAATAAACGTCTTCATCGACACGACCGTCAGCGCCACATTCAGCACCGCGATGGATCCTACGACGATCAACAACGGAACCTTTACTCTCGCCGTTGCGGGAGTGGGCGGAGCACCGGTCAGCGGCACCGTTACTTACGATTCCGCTAGCCAGATCGCCACTTTCATTCCCTCGGCCAATCTCACCGCCAACACGCAATATACGGCCACGATTTCAAACATGGTCAAGGACCTGTCCGGCAACGCGTTGGCCAGCGGTCCTGCTTCCGTTCCGCCGGATCCGTGGAGTTTCACCACCGGCACCGCCGCCGGCGCCGGTGGTCCCGCGATGATCAACCTCGGCTCTGCGGGCAGCTTTGCCGTCATGGCCACCGCCTCCATCAGCAGCACCGGTCCTGTCGTCATCAACGGCAACGTCGGACTTGCTCCGGGTACTTCGCAAGGCATTCCGCCCGCCCAAGTCAATGGCACCATCCACGTTAACGATCCGATCGTCACGCAAGCGCAAGCCGATCTTCTGGCCGCTTTCAATGACGCCACGAGCCGTTCCACCAACGCGCAAACCCTGCCAGGAAACATGGGTGGGCTGACGTTCACTCCCGGACTCTACGTTAATTCCACCTCGGTCTTAATTTCCGGAGCAGGGGCAAACAACAACGTAACTCTTGATGCCCAGGGTGATCCCAATGCCGTCTTTATCTTCAAAATGGGTTCCACGCTCACCACGGGAGTCGGTTCACAAGTCATCCTCGCGGGCGGTGCCAAGGCTAGTCACGTTTTCTGGCAGGTGGACACTTCCGCGACCATCGACGTCGGCTCCATATTCCAAGGAAATGTTCTCGCTGCTACCAGCATCACCATCAACACCGGCGCAGCAGTGACTGGAAGCATGTTCAGCGGTGCTGCCGGGGGAACGGGCTCGGCCACGATCAACGCCAGCACCGTCACTGTACCTGCGCCGTAGGGCAGGCTTCATTCGCACCGCAGGCGCGATGAAAAGATATACGGCCGCGAAGCTGGGCTTTAAGCCCGCTTCGCAGCCAGTAGGCATGATTCTGGAGGCGACAATGAAATTGGGAACACGCATTCTTCCCACCATGGCGATTGCTCTTTTTCTGGTGCCTTGGCTTTTCGCGGACGACACTCCCAAGCCGGGTGACACCCCCAAAGGGGATGAGTCCGCGAGTGCCACCGCGGCTCCCGCCTCCGCTTCCAAGCCAGCTGGGAAAACTGCGCTCCCTCTGTCGCCGGCGCCCTCCGCCCAGGTGCCCGCGGGTGAAGGTCAAGGTAACCATTCGAGGAGACACGCGCGCCGAGAGGCAGAGCAAAACGCTTCGACTCCAAAGGTGGAACTTTTCATGGGCTACTCCTACTGGCGCGCTGTGCCGTATAGCACGGGAAATCGCATCGAGTCCATGAATGGCGGCAGCACCTCGCTGGCCTACAATTTCAACAGCCACGTAGGATTGGTTGCCGATTTCGGCGGTTTCAAAGTCGATTCCTTGCAGTTCGCCAACGAGGGCCCCGGATTCACCCCTTCTCGCGTCGTCGACGCCAAAAGCAACGTCTTCACCGTAATGTTTGGACCGCGGCTTTCTTTCCGCGACCACGGACGGTTTACTCCTTTTCTCCAAGTTCTGGGTGGCGTCGCGCATGCCGACGAACTCATCGTCGACGGCTGCAATGCTCCCATCTACGCCTGTGTTCCCCTTCCGCGGGAAACGGCATTCACTATGACCGCCGGCGGCGGCCTGGATTACCGCCTGACTCACCGCCTCGCTCTGCGGCTTTTTCAAGCGGAATTCTTGCTCAGCCGGTTTCGGGATCCCACTTCCCTCACGGGAGCTAACGGATTGCAGACTAATGTCCGTCTTTCTACAGGAATTGTCTTCCGGTTCGGCGGGAATCCTCCGCCTCCACCGCCGCCTCCCAATCGTCCTCCTGTGGCTTCTTGCTCGGCTGATAAGTCGATGGTCTATGTCGGCTCTGGCGACTTCGTCGCTGTACGTGCCGACGCCAGCGATCCCGACAATGATCCTCTGACGTATTCCTGGACGTCCACCGGCGGCGCCGTCGAAGGCAGCGGTCCCGAAGCCCGATGGAACTCTTCCGGCACCACATCCGGCACGTATACCGTGAACGTGCGCGTGGACGATGGACGCGGCGGCACCGCGGATTGCTCCGCCACAATTCAAGTGCAGCCGCCCCGCAATCATCCCCCGACCATGAGCTGCTCCGCGGATCGCACTTCCGTCCCGGTCGGCGATACAGTGCACATCACTGCGGCCGCCAACGATCCCGACAACGATCCCCTGACCTATTCCTGGAAGTCCAGCGGCGGAGAAGTCCGCGGCAGCGATGCCTCGGTGCGATTCGAGACCGCCGGTCTCAGTCCCGGCAACTATACCGTCGATGGCCACGTCGATGATGGCCGCGGAGGCACCGCTGATTGCGAGCTGGGAATCGAAGTGCAGCAACCGCCGCCTCCGCCAGAACAGGTCGAGCTCGAAAGGCAGCTCTCTCTCCATAGCATCTATTTTGCGACGGCTCGTCCTACGGCGGCCAATCCCACCACCGGCTTGCTCGGCAGCCAGGAACAGATTCTGGTAAAGCTGGCGGCAGACTTCTCGCGTTACTTGACCTTCAAGCCGGACGCCCACTTGATCCTGGGCGGCCACGCTGACCCGCGCGGCGGAGCGGAGTACAACAAGCAACTCACCGAGCGCCGCGTGGAACGCGCCAAGAGCTTCCTCGTACAGCATGGCGTTCCCACGGACCACATTGACACGCGCTCCTATGGCGAAGAAGACCAACTCACCGCCGAACAGACCAAGGAACAAATCGCGCAAAATCCCGACGTTACGCCCGAGGAGCGCCAGCAAATGTTGAACAACCTTCGCGTCCTCGTCCTCGCCAACAATCGCCGCGTGGACATCACCCTCAGCACCACCGGACAACAGTCCGTTCGCCGCTACCCGTTCAACGCCAGAGATTTCCTGGCCCTCATCAGCCTCAAAGGCGGAAAAACGCCTCCAGACAAGAAAAAGCCCTGAAGCCTGAATGTATTAGTTGTAATGCGAGCGTGCCTCAGCCTTCAAGTTCGTCGAAGGCTGGGGCATTTTTCTGCATCCTCCTCGATGCCCCCTCCTAATCTCCCCCTGTGAATAGTCAGCGCCGCCGCCCGTTGTGCCCTGTGCTCAATAGCGCGTATCTGCAGTCACTCCTGATTGTGATTTCAGCCACCGCACGGTTTGTCGCCTCAGGTAAACATGCATAGGCAGACCTGGATGCGTTCAAGAAGATTGCCAATCCTCGCAATCACCATCGCTGTAGGTTTTAGCGTCTTTGCCCCCGAGACAAGCCCGACCTTATCCACGGGGCGCTTTGGAGACAAAACATCTCCCGGCTGCTTCAAACTCCTGCCTCATCTGTTTCACACTTAAGTCACTGTCCCGCTGGCTCACGTTGACGCAATGCTCCGCCGAATGTTATAAAATAGTGTTCAAACAGGCAGCGTCAGGCCCACCGTATCGCTCCTTCCCGGGTAGGGGGCACGGCGCGGCTGCCAACATGGTGGCCGTTCCATGGCCCCAAAGCGAGTGTTAGGCTACTCAACTTAATTCAATGCAAGAAATAGTTCATCAACTGGGAGACCTGTTCCTTCAGGCTGTGCCTACAGTCCTGATCATTCTCCTTTTTTACTTCATCTTGCGGGCACTTTTCTTTAAGCCGCTGCTCAAAGTGATGGCCGAGCGCGATGCCCGCACCACCGGTGCGCAGAAAGCCGCCGAACTTGCCCAGGCTGGCTCCGTTGAAAAGAGTAAGCAGTACCAGGATGCACTAAAGCACGCGCGAGCAAAGGTGTATGCCGAACAGGAAGCGGCGCGGAAGAAACTCCTCGATGAGCGGGCCGAGCTGATCAAGCAGGCTCGTGTCGCTGCCGCTGCCGAGGTCGCCACCGCGAAAGCGCGCATCGCGGGCGAATTTGCAGCAGCCCGCCGCGAGCTTGAAACCGGCGTGCCGCAACTTGCCGCCGAAATTGCTGGACGCATTCTGGCATCACTGCCCCGGCGGCCCGGTGGCTCGACGAGAGAGGCCCGATGAGGCTAAGTCAAACGATGCAAAGATCCATTCGGCGCAACCGGCTGCGTGCGATGTCAAGTTTGGGGATGCTCTTTTTCTGCGTTGCCATGAACGCTAGCGCCGCTGAAGAGGGGGCGAACCCCGCGGCCCAAACCGCCGACAGTATTTTCAAGTGGATCAATTTCGCGATCGTGATCGGAATCGCGGTCTGGCTTTTCGCCAAGAAATTGCCTCCCGTGTTTCGGAGCAACGCAGAAAGCATTAGCTCCGCAATCACCAAAGCAACTGCGGCCAAAGAGGAAGCGGATCGCCAGGTCCGCGAAGCCGAGGCCAAGCTCGCGCACCTCGAGCAGGAAATCGCCACTCTCCATGCCGCTGCGCAACGGGAAGCTGCCGCGGAGGGGGAACACATCCGGGCGCTAACGCAGGCCGACGTGAAAAAAGTCGGCATCGCGGCCCAGGCGGAAACGGAAGCCGCGGAGCGTGCCGCCCGCCTGGAACTGAAAGCTTTGGCGGCGTCACTTGCTGTTGACGGCGCCGAATCCCTCCTTGCAAAGCAACTTACTCCCGCGGCGCAAGAATCGTTGCTGGATACTTTCGTAAAGAGTCTCGAAGGGAGACCGAATTGAAGTCCGCCAGCCTTCAATACGCCAACGCCCTTGCCGACGTTGCCATGGCTCAGGGAGCGGCCGATTCCGCGCTGAAGCAATTGGGCGATTTTGGCGCTGCCTTCGCGGTTTCCGGGGAACTGCGGAATTTTCTCACCAGTCCCGGTGTACCCCGAAGCGCGAAGCATGGCGTGATTGAAAAGATCACCGCGCGCGTCGGCGCGGGCAAGATCATCCGCAATTTCCTTTTTGTAATTGCGGACCATCAGCGCACGCACATCCTTCCGGAGATCATTGCCACTTTCGCCGACGTCCTCCGGCAGAGGCAGGGCTTCGCCGAGGCGGAGATTTCCTCGGCCGTCGAACTTAGCGCCGTGCAGAAAAAGAAATTCATGCAAACGCTCGAGCGCCTGACGGGCAAGAAAATTCAGGCAAAGTATTCGCTTGACCCCACGCTCTTGGGTGGCGCCGTGGTACGCGTGGGAGACACGGTGTATGACGGCTCGGTGCGCAACGGCCTAAACGAACTGCGCGCGCGACTCGCGGCACAGTAGCGGAACAGACTTCAGGAGCAGGCATGGCGAATATCAAAGCAGACGAAATTAGCAAGATCCTGCGCGAGCAGATCGAGAATTACGAGCAGACCGTTTCGGTCGATGAAGTCGGCGCCATCATCAGCGTCGGCGACGGCATCGCGCGCGTCCACGGTCTCGAAAAGGTCATGGCCGGTGAGATGCTCGCTTTCCCGCACGATATTTTCGGCATCGCGCTGAACCTCGAAGAAGAAGAAGTCGGTGTGGTGCTTCTTGGCGAGTCTTTCGAACTGAAAGAAGGCGACGTCGTCAAGCGCACCAATACCATTATGTCCGTTCCCGTGGGTGAGGCCCTGATCGGCCGTGTCGTCAACCCGCTCGGTGAGCCGCTTGACGGGAAGGGCCCCATCGTTTCGAAGCAGCGCAATCCACTCGAACGCATCGCGCCCGGCGTCCTCGACCGCCAGCCCGTGCGCGAGCCGCTCCAAACCGGCATTAAGGCCATCGATGCCATGATCCCCATTGGCCGCGGCCAGCGCGAACTGATCATCGGCGACCGCCAGACCGGAAAGACCGCCGTCATTCTCGACACCATCATCAATCAAAAGGGCGGCGACGTTATCTGCATCTATTGCGGCATCGGGCAAAAGCGCTCGACGATTGCGCAGGTCGTGAAGACCCTTACCGACGCCGGTGCCATGGACTACACCATCATCGTCGCTTCCAGCGCCGCGGAACCTGCGTCCGTGCAATACATCGCTCCGTACGCTGCCTGTGCCATGGGCGAATATTTCCGGGACAACAAACGCCACGCCGTCGCGTTTTACGACGACCTTTCCAAGCATGCGCAGGCCTACCGCGAAATCTCTTTGCTCCTGCGCCGTCCGCCGGGCCGCGAAGCTTTCCCGGGTGACGTCTTCTATCTCCACTCGCGCTTGCTGGAACGCGCTGCGAAGTTGAACGACAAGCTCGGCGCGGGCTCGCTCACGGCGTTGCCCGTAATCGAAACGCAGGCCGGCGACGTCTCCGCATACATCCCGACCAACGTGATTTCCATTACCGACGGCCAGATTTACCTGGAAGCCGATCTTTTTAACGCGGGCATCCGTCCTGCCATCAACGTTGGCATCAGCGTCAGCCGCGTTGGCGGCAACGCGCAAATCAAGGCCATGCGCCAGGTGGCTGGCACCTTGCGTCTGGACATGGCGCAATACCGCGAACTCGCTGCCTTCGCGCAGTTCGGCTCCGATCAACTCGATAAAGTTACGCAAGCGCAGCTCGCCCGCGGCCAGCGCCTCACGGAAATTCTGAAGCAGGATCAGTACGTGCCGCTCTCGGTCGAAAAACAAGTGCTCAGCATTTTCATTGCAACCAGCGGTGCGATGGACAACGTGGCCGTCACTGATGTCCGCCGCTTCGAGCGTGAGTTCCTGCAATTTGCCGAGACCAACTATCCCGCGCTGCTCAAGAATATTGCGGCGAAAAAAGCTCTCGACGACGCCATCAAGGCCGAAATCAAAACCGCTGTCGATGGATTCAAAGAGCGTTTTACCGCTGCCGTCACCGCGGCAGCCAGCTGAGACCTCGACCCGGCAAACGACCATGCCCACACTTCTCGATTTCCGCCGCCGCATCCGCTCGGTGAAAAACACCCAGCAGATTACCCGTGCGATGAAGTTCGTCGCCGCGGCTCGTTTGCGCCGCGCACAAGAGGCGGCCTTGGCTGCCCGGCCTTTCGCTAGGGAGCTCGCGAGAGTATTGCGTTCAATTATGTCGCGCATCGAGCAGCCCGAACATCCTTTGCTCGCACATCGCCCGGAAGAGAAAATTCTCGTTGTCGTAATGACTGGCGAGCGCGGCCTCGCTGGAGCGTTCAATTCCAATATCTTGCGCAAGGCTAGCGAATTATTCCGCCCGAACAAGGGTAAAAAGATTTCGGTGATTCCCGTGGGGAAAAAGGGCCGGGACGCTCTGAAAAAGGCCGGCTTTCATTTTCCCGCGGAATACATAAACGTTCTGGCTCGCGTCAATTTCGGAACCGCGCGCGACATCGCTTCGGTTGTCACTGATCTCTATACCAAACAAGAGGCGGACTCGGTCTACGTCGTCTTCAGCGAATTCAAAACGGTCATGACGCCGAACCTCGTCGTCGAAAAGCTCTTGCCCGTTGAAGCCCTGAGCGCCGCCGAGGAATCCGCCGACGAACGGGCCTCCGCGCAGATCGACTACATTTACGAGCAGCCTAAAGAAGTGCTTCTCGACCGGTTGCTCCCACGCTACATCGAAACGCAAATTCTCCGCGCCATGCTGGAATCCTCCGCGGCCGAACACGCCGCCCGCATGACCGCCATGGAATCCGCCACGAAAAACGCCGGCGACGTCATCGAAGCCTTAACGCTTTACATGAACAAAGTGCGCCAAGCGGCCATCACCAAAGAGATTATTGAAATTGTCAGCGGCGCGGCATACGGCGCTTAGGAGAAAGCATGGCAGAAAAATACGCAGCGGTCGGACACATCGTGCAGATCATTGGACCGGTGCTCGATCTTCAATTTGAAGCGGGCCACTTGCCCTCTATTTACAACGCTGTCCGCATCACCAGCGAAGGATTCAACGTTCCTGAACCGATCGACGTTACGGCCGAAGTGGAACAGCACCTTGGCGAGGGCCGCGTCCGCTGCGTCGCGATGGAGCCGACGGAAGGTCTCGTCCGCGGCATGAAGGCTTACGATACCGGCGCGGGCATCACTGTTCCCGTGGGACGTGCGACTCTCGGCCGCGTGATGAACGTGCTCGGCAAGCCCGTCGATCAGCTCGGCCCGCTGACCAGCAAAACAAATTACCCCATTCATCGCCCCGCGCCTCTCTTGCTGGACCAGTCCACCACGCTCGAAATGTTTGAGACCGGCATCAAGGTCATCGACCTGATTCAGCCCTTCTTGAAGGGCGGCAAAATCGGATTGTTCGGGGGCGCCGGCGTCGGCAAGACGGTCCTCATTCAGGAATTGATCAACAACGTCGCCATGCAACACGGCGGCGTTTCCGTCTTCGCAGGCGTCGGCGAGCGCACCCGCGAAGGAAATGACTTGTGGTTGGAATTCCAAGAAGCCGGCGTCGTTGTTCCCGGCAATTCGGAAAAGTCCCGCGCTGCTTTGATTTATGGCCAGATGACGGAACCGCCAGGAGCGCGCCTCCGTGTCGGGCTCACCGGGCTGACGGTCGCGGAATATTTCCGTGATGAAGAGCATCTCGACGTGCTCCTCTTCATCGACAACATTTTCCGTTTCGTCCAGGCCGGCTCGGAAGTTTCCGCTCTTCTCGGGCGCATGCCTTCCGCCGTCGGTTATCAGCCGAACCTCAACACCGAAATCGGTGAATTGCAGGAGCGCATCACCTCCACGAAATCCGGCTCGATTACCTCGGTGCAAGCCATTTACGTTCCTGCCGACGACTACACCGACCCCGCGCCAGCCGCGACCTTCACGCACTTGGACGCCACCACAAACCTCAGCCGCCAGATCGTTGAGCGTGGTATTTATCCCGCTGTCGATCCTCTGGCCAGCTACTCGCGCATTCTCGACCCCCGCATCGTAGGCGCGGAGCATTACGCGGTTGCTCGCGGAGTGAAATCGATTCTCCAGCGCTACAAGGATTTGCAGGACATCATCGCGATTCTTGGTATCGAAGAGCTTTCTGATGAAGACAAGCGCACCGTCGCGCGCGCCCGCAAAATTGAAAAATTTCTTTCGCAACCCATGTTCGTGGCCGCGCAATTCACGGGCCTCGAAGGCAAATACGTCAAGATTGCGGATACCGTCCGCAGCTTCAAGGAAATCGTCGAAGGCAAGTACGACGACATTCCCGAACAGGCCTTCTACATGGTCGGCACGATCGACGAAGCCCTCGCGAAGTCAGAAAAAATGAAGGCGAGCACATAGAAACGCACATGCTTCCTGACTCCATCGAGCTGGTCATTGTCACGCCGGAGCGCCAATTCCTGCGCGAAAGCGTGGTTGAGACCATATTGCCCGGGTCCGAGGGTGCACTCGGCGTTCTGCCCGGACACGCTCCATTGATGACCGAGCTCGGCATCGGTGAGCTGACCTATCGCGGCGCGGGCGCAAACCCCAGCGGAGCTCTCGCGGTCATCCAAGGCTTCGCTGAAGTGTTGGGCGACCGCGTTACCGTCCTCGCTGAAACTGCCGAACGCGCCGCGGACATCGACCTCGCCCGCGCCGAAGCCGCAAAAGCTCGCGCGGAAAAGCGCCTCGCCGCGGACGATCCGAATATCGATTTGGACCGCGCCGCCATCGCGCTACAGCGCTCTCTCATTCGTATCCAGGTAGCGCGCAAGTATCGCGGCCTTCCCATCGAGACTCGCTGATTCTTGCTAAACGCCTCTCCCATCGCGAGCATTGCGTCCTCATCCCCGATCCCGCATCTAATGTAGATGGAGCCCTCGATGGAAATGGTGACCTTGTATACCACTGCATGGTGCCCGGACTGCCGGCGCGCAAAATCATTCCTAAAAGAGCGCGGCGTCGAATTTCGCGAAGTGAATATCGAAGGAAATCCTTCTGCGGAAGAAATCGTCGTGAAAGCCAACGACGGCAAACGCAGAGTCCCCACGCTAGAAATTGGCGGCCGCTATTTTGCTTGCAGCCCCTTTGACCCCGAACAACTGGCCGAAGATCTGAACATCCCGCTAAATCCCTGACTCCGCGCATCCTCAAAACTTCGATTTTCCTCTCCCGTGAAATCTGCAACGCCGCGCTTGGCTTCCGCGAGCAATGATGTAAGCTGTGCAGTCTCCGGAGGTCCCGATGCGTCGCCTGCAAGCATGTTTCGTTTGGATTGCTTCGATTGTCACACTCCTTCTCTCCGCCGCCGTCGTGGATGCGCGCGTCACCCGCGTCGAAATTATTTCCCGTGCGGATATTCAGGATGGCCGCTCTTTCGGCCTAGCTGGCGCCTACGAAAAAATCGTCGCCCGTGTTTACTTCGCGGTTGACCCTGCCAACATCCACAACCGTCAAATCATCGATCTCGATAAAGCCCCGCGCAATGCACAGGGAGAAGTCGAATTCTCCGCCGACCTCTATCTCTTGAAACCCAAGGATGTAGACAAGGGAAACGGTGCCGTCCTGTTTGAAGTTTCGAACCGCGGCGGAAAAGGAATTCTGCATATCGTCAACGGTGTGACTTCCTCCGATCCAAAAGCGGAATTCGGCGACGGTTTTCTCATGCGTGAGGGCTACACCATCGCCTGGGTGGGCTGGGAAGCCGATCTCGCCGAGCAAGGCGACCGCCTCCGCCTTTTTGCTCCCGTTGCCCACGATCCAGACGGAAAAACGATTCGCGGCCTGGTCCGGTCGGATTTCACGCCCGCGCAAAAATTGGAAGACATGCCTCTTGGGCATTTTCTGCTAGGGCTGACCGGCGGAAAAAGTTATCCCGTCGATGATCCCGCCAGTTCCAAAAATATATTGACGGTGCGCGAAACGCCCGATGGCCTGCGAAAGATCATTCCGCGCAGCCAGTGGAGTTTCGCCCACACTGTGGACGGCAAAATCGTTGCCGACCCGCATTACATTCATCTCGATGCCGGTTTTCTCCCCGGAAAAATTTATGAAGTCGTCTACGAAGCGAAAGACCCCGTCGTCGCGGGGCTCGGTCTTGCGTCCGTCCGCGATTTTCTTTCCTACCTAAAATACGACCCGCACTCTACCGCACCAATCCATCGTGTCTATGCCGTGGGAATATCGCAAAGCGGCCGTTTTCTTCGCCATTTTCTTTACCAGGATTTCAACGCCGACGAGCAAGGCCGCCAGGTAATGGATGGCGTCATCGCCCACGTCGCCGGAGCGGGCCGCGGCAGCTTCAATCATCGTTTCGCCCAGCCCTCTCGCGACGCTCAGCCGCTTTCCAGCATTTTCTTCCCAACAGATTTGTTTCCGTACACCGATCTTCCGGAAACCGATCCCGAAACTG
>JBARCY010000312.1:0-1636 GCA_049794595.1 Candidatus Acidiferrum sp. | reverse complement strand
CTGGCGGACCTTCACGCCCGCGAGCGGGGCTGATTACGCGCCGAAAGTCTCCGTGCTGATGTCCGCCCGCAACGAAGAGAAAGATATCGCATGGAAGGTGGCTGAAACGCTCGGCTGGAATTATCCGACGGATCGATTGGAGCTCATCGTCGCGTCCGACGCATCGGAAGACCGGACGGATGACATTCTGAAAAGCATCAAGGATCCGCGCTTGAAATACGTTCGCATGGAAAGCCGCGTGGGCAAGAACGAGGCCCTGAACCGCATATCGCAAATGGCGACCGGCGACCTGCTTTTCTTCACGGACGCGAATTCACACATCGGCGGCGATTGCCTGCGGAACATGGCGCGGCATTTTGGCGATTCTCGAGTCGGATGCGTTACGGGAATGGAGAAAACGCTGCGCGACGGAGAGGATCAGGCTGTCGCCACAGGCACGCAGAAGTACCTGGAATACGAATTCCTAATCATTAATTTGGAGAGCCGGCTAGGGTCAGTGTTGGTTTGCGACGGTTCGATTTTCTGCATCCGGCGAGAGCTGTACGTTCCTCTCGAGCCTGACCTCGCCAACGACCTGGAGCTTCCACTGCACATCGGGAGCAAGGGCTATGCGGTGCTCTGCGAGCCATCGGCGCGATCGCTGGAAAAAGCGACGCAATCGGCGCGTGAGGAGTTCAACCGCAAGCGCCGCATCTGCGCGCAGGGCATGCTGGGATTCTGGAGGCTCCGGCATTCCATCCGCGGCTTGCGCCGCTGGCAGTTTATTTCGCGCAAGCTGCTTCGCTGGCTGATTCCGATTCCGCTGGCAGCTCTGCTGATCTCGAATGCATTTCTGGTCGCGCGGCCGTTTTTCCTCGTGTGCCTGTTATTACAGTGTTCAGCCTATGTTCTGGCACTTTTTGGCATGATTCGCGAGTCGCGCGGCAGGCGAGTCCAGGGCTTTCTGGCAATCCCGTATTACTACCTGCTGGTTCATGTGGCCGCAATTCTCGGCGTTTTCGAGACGACCTTTGGCAAGCGATTCGCCGTGTGGGACGTCGCTGCGCAGTCCCGCGGGCGGGAGACTCCGCGAGTCGGAGTGGAAAAGATATGAACGTCGAGCTATGCCAAGACTCCGGGCCGTGGGACGCATACGTGGAAGCGAATCCGCGCGCGACGAACTACCACCGCTGGCGCTGGAAACAACTGATTGAGAGCACGTACGGCCACAGGACATTTTATCTCGCCGCGCGGGAAGACGGAAAGATTCGCGGCGTTCTTCCACTCGTCGGGATCAAGAGTTGGCTCTGGGGCCGCTTCCTGGTTTCCATGCCGTTTTTCTCTTATGGCGGAATCCTGGCGGATACGCCGGAGGCCCACGAACAGCTCTTGAACAAAGCCGAGAGCCTCGCAGGCGACTGGGGCGCAAAGCACATCGAGCTGCGGCAGGCGGAGGCGCTCAACGGAAGCTGGCAATCCAGCACGGCGAAGGTATCCATGTCGGTTCCGTTGCCGGAAACATCGGAGAAGTTGTTCGGCTCGCTGGCTTCGCGCCTGCGCAACAAGATTCGCAGTGCGCAGAAGCAAGGGCTTCGCGCCCAATGGGGAAAAGAAGAGCTGGTCAAGGACTTCTACAAAGTCTTCTCCTGCAATATGC
>JBARCY010000311.1:0-12707 GCA_049794595.1 Candidatus Acidiferrum sp. | reverse complement strand
GTGGCAGTCGGCATCTGCGAAACACCGACACTTGGGCCAGCAGTGACCACCTTCGCCAAACCGAAGTCGAGAATTTTGGCGTGCCCGCGCCCGTTGACAAAAATGTTGGCGGGCTTGATGTCGCGGTGGACGATTCCCTTGGCGTGGGCCGCATCAAGCGCGTCGGCAATCTCAATTCCCAAGTCCAATATTTGCTCAAGCGGCAGCGGTTTGCCGGAAATACGGTGCTTCAGCGTGGTGCCTTCCATGAATTCCATCGCAATGAACGGCTGACCGTTATGTTCGCCGATTTCATGGATGGTGCAAATATTGGGGTGGTTCAGGGCGGAAGCAGCCTGTGCCTCACGGTCGAAGCGTCTCAGAGCTTGTGAGTCTGGCGCGAACCCGTCAGGAAGAAACTTCAAGGCAACAAAGCGGTGCAGCTTGGTGTCCTCAGCCTTGTAGACAACGCCCATACCTCCGCCACCGAGTTTTTCGAGGATGCGGTAATGCGAGATGGTCTGGCCAATCAAGGTGAAGAAACCGCCCTTGGCGAGGCATGTTAGGCTTTGGTGAAATGCAAGTCAACGTAAGCGTATTAGATGAATTTTCACTTCGCAATTATTGCGGATAAGGAATGATAAACGCCCTTGCGGTCATTGACGGACCGACTCCCGGATTGTCGACAATCCGCAAGCTATCCAGAAACGGGGTGTGGGAAGTGAAGAATTAGGTTCCGGGTGGACAGTTTGGCAATCCGGAAACCAATGCCCTACCCGGGGCTATGGGAAACCACGGCGCTCGGGGTGCAACGGACCTCTGAGCGCCGCTTGTCGCGGAGGGCCATAAAGGATTCGGGGCCGGCGGCGCGGCGGGCGCAGCAGCCAGGAAGAGATAGTGGCTATCAGGGCGAGAAGGAAGGCCATGGTGACAAAGGTGGCGGGGTCAGTGAACGCGCCGGTGTTCCCTTTTGGACCTGTGGGAACGAGATAGAGCAGCATGTCGCCGGACAAGGCCAGAACGACCATGCCGAGCAAGATGCGGGAAAGAAGCTTCTGCTAGTTGTTTGAGCCGCCCGCCATCCGCTGAATCCCCCAAGTCTGCCAGCAAACTTAACATTGGATGGGAATTCGGAGAGGGGAGACAAAAGGAGAGGCGCTCGGGAAGTTCACAAGCGCCTCCTTTACTACGTCAACGTAAACCGTACCTCACTGGATCACCTCCTTCTCGGCGAAGACGCCGATGTCGACAAGAGTGTCGAGTGGTCCGAGTATAGCGCGGGATCGAGGAGATGTCAGGGGAAGCGTTTCCTCAACCTTCGGAGTTGAGAACAGGAAAGCAGCTTCCGGTAACAGCGCTGGGTTACACGTTGTGGCGCATGCATCTTGGGCGAGCGCCGGTGGGTTACTCGTCGCGGAGGGCGACGACGGGATCGAGAGCGGCGGCGCGGCGCGCTGGGAGCCAAGAGGCAATGGCAGCGATCAGGACGAAAAGGACGGCCATGGCGATAAAGGTGGCGGGGTCGGTCGCTTTGATGCCGACGAGCATGGAAGACATTTCGCGTGTGACGGCGAAGGCGGCGAAGAGGCCGGCGGCGACGCCGATGATTGTGAGGCGAAGTCCCTGGCCGACGACGAGTTGGAAGACGTTGGTGGGCTGAGCGCCGAGGGCCATGCGAATGCCGATTTCGGCGGTGCGCTGGCGGACGACAGTGGCAAGGACGCCGTAGAGTCCGACGCCGGCGAGGAGCGCGGCGATAACCGCAAAGGCTCCAATGAGGAGCAAGGAAAAGCGCGTGCCAGCTTGCGCTTTTTCGATCAGGGCATCCATGGGCTGCAGGTCGGTGATCAAAAGGTGCGGATCGAAAGCTTTGAGGGAAGCGCGAACGTCGTTGGCGTAGTTGGAGGGATCGCCTTCGGTGCGGAGGGCCCAGCGGTCGGTGGCGCCGGAACCGATGTAGGCGTCGGGAAAATAGACCTGCTCGCGGCCGGGCTCGGTCAGAGAAACGCCGCGCTGGTGGGCGACGACGCCAATGATTTCGACCCAGACCGGTTCGGGAGTCTGGATGCGGATCAGGATGCGCTTACCGACGATGGATTGGCCGGGATAAGCAAGATTCGCCAGAGTTTTATCGACGATGGCATAGGTGCGGCCGGGCTGGTTGTCGTCGTCGGTGAAGGAGCGGCCCTCGAGAAGAGGCGTGCGCATAGTTTCGAAGTAGCCGGGAAGCACGATGAGAGGATCGACGGCTTTATATTTGCTGGCGTCGGAGAGCGCCTCTTCGGTGCCCCAGCGAATGGGGCTGTAGCCGCCCGTGAGCGGGAATGGGGTTGCAGCGGTGACGCTTTGCACGCCGGGGATGGAGCGAAGGCGATCTTCGAGCTGGCGAGTGGCGACGGCACGCTCCTCGGGCTTCTGCAGAAAGCGATCGGATTGAACTTGAAAGGTGAGGAGGCCGCGGGGATTGTAGCCGGGATCGATGTGCTGCAAGTCTAAGAAGCTGCGGACCATGAGGCCCGAGCCGATGAGGAGCACGTAAGCGAGAGCGACTTCGAGGCCGACAACGATTTTGCGCGTGAGACCGCCGCGGGCAAGGCCTTCGCTGCGGCTGGCGCCTCGGAGGACAATCATCACGTCTGGACGAGCGGCGCGCCAGGCCGGCGCCAGGCCGAAAATTGCAGCGGCTAGGAGGCTCGAGACGATCGTGAAAATCAGCACGGTCGAATCGATGCGAATCGTTTCGAGACGCGGGAGATGCGCCGGAGCGATGGCGAGGAGTTCGTGAATTCCGAACCAGGCGAGGCCGAGGCCGCCTAAAGCGCCGATGGCCGCGAGGAGCACAGCTTCGGCAAGGATTTGGCGGGCAAGATCCCAGCGGCTGGCACCGAGAGCGGTGCGAATGGCGAGTTCGCGCTGGCGCAAGGAAGCGCGCACTAATAAAAGGTTGGCCACGTTTGCGCAGGCGATGAGCAGAAGAAAGATAACCGAGCCCATCAAGGCCAGGATTGCGGGACGGACCTCGGAAACGAGATGCTGGCGCATGGGCACGACGCGGATGGCGTAGCCGGCGGTGTTTTCAATCGAGAAATTTTTCCGCGCCTCGGCGGCGACTTGGTCTGCGGCAGCTTGTGCGCGCCCGATCGTGACGCCCGCTTTCAACCTGCCGATCGCATGCATCGAAACGCCGTTGCGCTGTGCGGCGTCGTAACCGAGGCGATTGGCAATCCATATATCGGGAGCGGCTTCCAAATCCGCGGAGGACGGGAAGTAGATCTGAAAATGGGGCGCGAGGACCCCGATGATTCGCGGACTGAAAGGTTTCCCTCGATTTAAGGATTGTCCGATTACGGCGGGATTAGAACCGAACCCGCGTTGGAAGTATTCGTAACTGATGATGGCCATGATCGGCAGACGTGGAGGAGGCGTTGCCGATTGGGTTCCAGCCGCTGGCGGGGGCGGTTGCGGCTGGCCGTCCTCGTCGGAGAAGTCGCGGCCGTACTGGATTCTCGCACCGACAAGCTGGAAGTAATTCGTGGTCACGACACCGGCGTGGACTTGTTCCGGCATGCCATCGTCGCCAGTCAACGTTAAAGGGAACGTGAAGACGCCGGCGAGACCCTGGAATTCGTCCTTCGTCCCTTCGCGCAGGTCGATAAAGTCTGCGTTGGAAAAAGGAAAGTCTTTTACGCCGCGATTGCGCATATCGCTGGGTAGAATGACGAGCTGATCGGGATTTTTATAGGGAAGCGGGCGCAGAAGCACGGCGTTGGTGACGCTGAAGATGGCGGTGCTGGCGCCGACACCCAAGGCGATGGTGAGAGCGGCAGTGAGCGCGAAAACGGGGCTCTTGCGAAGTGTTCGGCCAGCGAATGCCAGATCGCGCAGCAGCATCGTTCCCCCTCAAGCACGGGTTGCCGTTTCGCGAATAATAGTACTCCCGTTTCGCCCAAGCTGCCCCTGAGTAACAATCGTTAGAGCTTCCCCGGATGTTCAAGAAGACGATCGAGGCAAGAACCGATGGTGTAGCATAAGATTCAGAATCGATCCTTGGACAAAGGCCCAAGGGGGCGGCAGCGATGGGTCAAATGCGGCGCGGCGGAGGCAAAATATGGCTGGCGAGAATTTGCGCGCTAGCGCTGCTGCTATCTTTGTCGTTTGTCTGGCCCGCGCAGACCGCCGCTTACGCCGTGCTGGCGCACGAGGCCATCGTCGACAGCGCTTGGGACACCAACATACGGCCGCTGCTCTTGAAGCGGTTTCCCCAGGCTACGAAGGAAGAAATGAAGGAAGCGCACGGGTATGCATACGGCGGCGCCATCATCCAGGACATGGGTTATTACCCACACGGAAATAAGTTCTTCAGCAACTTGACGCACTACGTGCGGAGCGGAGATTTTATCGTGGCGCTGCTTCGCGATGCCAAGGATCTCGACGGTTATGCTTTTGCACTCGGAGCGCTCTCTCACTACGCCGCGGACAACGACGGCCACCAGATCGCGGTGAATCTCTCGGTTCCCCTGCTGTACCCCGATTTGAAAAAGAAGTACGGCGACGTGATTACGTACGAAGAAAATCCCCTGGCGCACGTCAAGACGGAATTTGGATTCGACGTTTTGGAAGTTGCGCAGGGACGCTACGCGCCAACGAGTTATCACGACTTCATCGGCTTTGAGGTTTCCGTGCCTCTCCTGGAACAAGCGTTTCAGGAAACCTATGGCTTGGATCTCAAAACCGTCCTCACGAACGAAGACAAAGTGCTCGGTTCTTACCGGTATGACGTCAGCCAGCTTCTGCCCAAAGCAACGCGCATTGCCTGGAGTCTGAAGAAAGACCAGATCATCAAGGACGAGCCAGGGATGACGAAAAGAAAGTTCCTCTACAATCTTTCGCGCGCGAGTTATAAAAAAAACTGGGGAAACGTCTATGAGCCGCCCACTTTTTGGGAAAAGTTTCTCGCCTTCCTTACGAGGATTCTGCCGAAGGTAGGTCCGCTCAAAGTGCTGGAACTGCGGACGCCTACGCCTGAGGCGGAACGGCTGTTCGAGGCCAGCTTCGTTGCGAGCTTGCACCGCTACCAAAAGCTGCTCGAGGAACAGAGCGCCGGCCAACTGGAACTTCCAAATGACAATTTTGACATTGGCGAGGCAGCGGGTCCCGGAAAGTATTGGCTGAACGATGAGACGCAAGCACAGCTACTCGACGCGCTTGCAAAGCAGAACTTTAGCGGTGCCTCGCCGGGAGTTCGGGCCGAACTCCTGGGATTCTTCGCCGATCCGAATGCGCCTTACACGATCAAGCGCAAACCAAAAGTGTGGGCGAAAGTTCAGATCGAGCTGGAAGAATTGAGGAAGGCGACTCCGCCAGTGGCGGTCAGCGATGCGGTCAATCCTTCTGGACAGGCTACTGGCAAAAACCCGGGAAGGAGTCCGCTTTTTGAGTAGTATGCACGTCAGCGTCGTTTTTGCGAACGATTCTGCAAGCGCAACGGACCGATTACGAGGTTTCCACTGCGCGCTTTTCACAGAAGAAATCGCAGCGTTATCCAGAAAACTACGACTTTGGTCCTTACCAGCCGCCCTTGTCGCTTTCCGTACGTAGCGCCGACAATCCGGAGGCTAGCGAGCTTCGCGCGGGCAAGTCCGCGGGAAACCGCGGCGATGCGCGTATCATCGAACCCTAGGGATGATCAAACTTATCGCACGTGGAAAGCGGAGCTCTGTGTTTTTTTGGACGATTGCTTTTGTTTTGGCGGGCGCGCTCGCCCCTGGGACTCCGCTGGCGCCTGCGACAATCGCCACAGTGCAAACCCGCGCAGCGAACGTGCCGACATTTTACCGTGACGTGCTGCCGATTCTGCAGGAACGCTGCCAGGTTTGCCATCGTCCCGAAGGCATTGCGCCGATGCGATTCGAAACGTATGAGCAGACGCGGCCGTACGCCGCGGCGATAGCGGCGGCGGCGAAAAACAGGTCGATGCCGCCGTGGTTTGCCGATCCGCGTGTCGGGCACTTTTCTAACGATCCTTCGCTTACGGCGGAACAAATTTCCGCGATGGATGCGTGGGCGGCGGCTGGAGCACCCGTGGGAAATGCGCACGATGCGCCGCCGCCGCGGCATTGGGCGGAAAGTTGGAGCATCCCGCAGCCGGACTTAGTTTTGAAGATGCCGAAGGCGGCGCCGATTCCCGCGAACGGGGACATTGAATACACGTACGAGATTGTGCCGACGGGATTCAAAACGGATAGATGGGTGCGTTCGGTGGAGATTCTTCCGCTGATGCGAGCGAACGTGCATCATGCAGTTGTGTATGTGCGGCCGCCAGATTCGAAGTGGATGCAGCACGCGCCGATCGGAGTTCCCTTCACCGCGTCGACGCTGGCCAATCCCGATGATCGTCGTGGCGCGAATTGGACGGACAGCGACGTTCTGCTTGTATATGCGCCGGGAAGTTCGCCGGACGATTGGCCGGAAACGATGGCGAAATTAATTCCTGCCGGCTCCGACCTGGTTTTTCAGATGCACTACACGACCAATGGACGCGCGGGAAACGACCGAACGAGCGTGGGATTGATTTTCTCGAAGCAGCCTCCCGCGCAGCGGGTGCTGACGCTGCAACTCACGAATGATCACTTTGTGATTCCTCCGGGAGTGCCGGATTATCGCGTGGAAGCGGAGGGCACGTTGCCGAACGATGCGACGCTGCTCAGCTTTTTTCCGCACATGCATCTGCGCGGGAAAGAATTTCAGTACAACATCATTCACAAGGCGACAAGTTCCAACGAAAGACCAGACCAGAAGATTGAACCGCTGCTGGAGGTCCATTATCATTTTCACTGGCAGATGAGCTACCGGCTGGCAAAGCCGCGTTTGCTGAAAGCCGGAACGGAGCTACAGGCCGTCGCTTGGTATGATAATTCGCGCGACAATCCGCATAACCCGGACCCCGACGCCGCGGTGCGCTGGGGCGAACAAACCTATGACGAGATGATGGTGGGTTTTTTTGATGTGGCTGTGGCAGCGGGCATGGACAAGCAGAGCTACTTTATCCGGCATTGAGAAACAATCGCCGGAAGTTCCGGAGAAGCAGGAGCAAACATGGAAATTAGCGGCGAGTGGGTACAGCAGAGCGTGAACGACGGCAGTACGATGCGCGCGTGGGTGGCGCGGCCCAAGGAGGAAGGCGCGCACCCTGGATTGCTGATATTCCAGGAAGCCTTTGGCGTGAACGGGCATATTCGAGACGTGGCAGGGCGCTTTGCGCGAGAAGGATTTGTGGCGGTGGCACCGGAACTTTTCCATCGCACAGGCGCTGGATTTGATGGGCGCTACGACGATTTTCCCAGCGCGATGACGCACATGAAGGCGCTGAATGATGCTTCGATGGCGGCGGACCTCCGGGCTGCGTACGACTGGTTGCGAGGAGCGATAGGCCCGCAGCTGCCGATTTCAGCGATCGGCTATTGCATGGGAGGGCGCGCGTCGTTTCTGGCGGCCATCACCCTTCCACTAGCGGCCGCGATTTCTTACTATGGCGGCGGGATCGCGCCAAATGCGACCAGTCCAGGATTGCTGGGCCGCGCGAGCGGAATCCAATCGCGGCTGTTGTTTTTTTGGGGCGGACGGGACAAGCACATACCGCCCGAACAGGTGAGCGCGGTGATTGATGCGTTGCGCGCCGCGGGAAAGAACTTCGTAAACGTGGAAATCTCCAATGCCGACCACGCCTTCTTCTGTGACGCCCGCGGTAGTTACAGCCCATCGGCGGCACTGCTGGCGTGGCCGCTGACGCTGGCGTTCCTCAGGGCGCCATCGTCTTAAACGCAATCCGGAAACTACTCAAAAAGAGGCCGACCGGAACAGAAACGCACCGGCTGTCCATTCGGGCAATTCCACCTGACCCAAAGGCGGATATGCGCAACTGCTATTTGCTGTTTAACCACCGCAAGGAGCGGCGGCCCTCCGCGTTCTAATTACTGTGCTAGATTTTGAGATTGGCGACAATGACGCGGAAAAACCTGTGAGCCCACAGACCCAATACGACCCGAACCATCCGAAGATAAAGCGCGTGGAAGTGTATTGGCATACGGTGACGTACAAAACCGTGGCCATCTACGTCGTTTTAATTGCGGTGATTCTCGTCGCGGCGCTCTATCTCCTCAACCCCAATATATATACAGAAGCGTATGACCGGTTTGCCAAATCCATCACGAGCGACAGCGATGCGCCGGCGATCACGCAGACGCAGGCCAGGTTCGTCAACCTCGACGGAAAAGTGCAGGTGAAGAAAGTAAATTCGGTGAATTGGGTGGATGCGGATTTTCACACCACGCTGGACAAAGGCGATCAAATCCAGACATCGTCGGACGGAGCAGCGCGCATCACCTTCGCCGATGGCACGACGTACACCGTAAAGTCGGGGACCTTCATCACCGTGGAAGAAAATTCGATGGGGCGGGAAAAGCCATCGAGTTCGGGAGTGCGCATCAGCACCGGTCAGGTGGATCTACGGACACCGAACTGGGCTTCCCCTGATTCGAAGGCTGCTGTAAGCGTCGACACCACCACGGCATCAATACACTCGAACAGCCATGCGGACGTGAAGGCTGACCCGGAACACAAGGATGATGAAATCGTAGTCACGAGCGGAAGCGCGGAAGTGCAGCGCGGCCAGGAAAAGGTAGAGATTGGGCAATACCAGAAGGCAGTTTTTTCTACGGCCGGCCCAATTACGAAGTCCGATGTGCTTGCGCCTCCGGATTTGGTTTTGCCACGCAACTTCGAACCGCTGATCGTTGAGGATCCGAAAACGGCAGCCGTTCATTTCGAGTGGAAGTCCGTGCCTCAGGCGGTTTCCTACACGCTACGAGTCAGCGCGACAGCCATGTTCACCAAAACGGTGAAGGAAATTCCCGGGATCACCGGGACGACCGCGGAAGTCTCCGGCCTGGATTCGGGCGATTATTTCTGGACGGTCACCGCGTCCGACGCAAAAAAAGAAACGAGCGCGATCAGCGAATCGTTCCGTTTCACGCTCGTGGCCCAGGGGAAGACCCAGGAAATGTTGCTGGAGATTACCGGAACGCAGATTCACGGGCGCGTCGTGGAAATTATCGGCAAGACGGAACCAGGGGCAGCGCTGCTCGTGAACGGGCAACCGGTTCCCATTATTGCGCCGGATGGAACCTTCCGGCACTTTACCGAGCCACTTGAGCCTGGCCAGCATACTATCGTCATCATTGGAGAAAATCGCCGGGGGGGCACGGGACATCAGTCGGTGACGATCGTTGTTCCCAAATAAAATTTTCGGGCGATGATCGCTTTTTGATCTCGGAAGAAAAAAGAGGCAGGCGCGACTTTGCGCCAGCCGCCAAGTCCGGAGACAATGGTCTAGTTGGCCGCGCGGCGGTAGAACGAACCATCAAGCTGTTCTGCACTTCGTTGCCGGCTGGATGGCGGAGAGGTTTTCTCAGTGGGGGCGGGGGGAATGAATAAGAACGGTTACAACCTGAGGTCGGTGTTCAGTTTGTTTTCTTCCGACCTGGCCATCGATCTGGGAACGGCGAACACGCTGGTGTTCTCGGCCGGCAAAGGCATTGTGGTGAATGAGCCCTCGATCGTGGCGATCAATAAATCCAGCGGCGAAGTCGTGGCGGTCGGACGAGAAGCGAAAGAGATGCTCGGCCGCACGCCGGGAAACGTTGTGGCCATCAAGCCGATGAAAGACGGGGTCATCGCGGACTTCAAGGTCACCGAGAAAATGCTAACGTATTTTATTCAGAAGGCGCACAACCGGCGCGTGCTGGTGCATCCGCGCATCGTCATCGGAGTGCCGAGCGAAATTACACCGGTCGAAAAAAGAGCGGTGCAGGACTCCGCGTATCGAGCGCGTGCCAGCGAAGTTTATCTGGTGGAGCAAGCCATGGCGGCGGCCATTGGGGCGGGGCTGCCGATCGAAGAGCCTTCCGGCAACATGGTCGTCGACATCGGCGGCGGCACCACGGACATCGCGGTCATCTCCATGAGCGGCATCGTTTACTCGCGCTCCGTGCGCGTCGCCGGGAATGAGATGGACGAAGCGGTGATGCAGTACTTGAAGCGCAAGTACAACTTGCTGGTTGGCGAGCGCACCGCGGAACAAATCAAGATGGAAATCGGCTCGGCGTATCCACTGGAAAAGCCGCTTACGATGGAAGTGAAGGGCCGCAACTTGATTGAAGGCGTGCCGCGGACTGTCACGATCGACGACAGCGAAATTCGCGAGGCACTCAGCGAATGCGTCGCGACTATCTTAAATGCCGTACGAGTGGCTTTGGAACGCACACCTCCGGAACTCTCCGCGGACATCAGCGACCGCGGCATCGTGCTGACCGGCGGCGGCGCCCTGCTGAAGAATCTTGACAAGCGCATCCGCGAGGAAACCGGCCTTCCGGTTTCCATTGCCGACGACCCGCTAGCCTCCGTGGTGCTGGGCACCGGCAAAATGCTGAGCGATTTCCGGCTGCTTCGCCAGGTTTGCATCGATTAACGAGTTTTCTGGATTTGATGCCATTGCAGAAATTTTCAAGCGCACAGAGCAAGGTCTGTGCTACTGGATTCCATGGTCGCCATCCCCTCCCGTCATAGATCGCTTTTCCTGCTTGGGGGCGTCGTGCTCCTGCAGGTGCTGCTGCTGGCCGTGCAGATCAAGCGCGACTCGCAGGGCCGGCTGATCCGTGTGTGGACGGTCGGCGCAGTGTCGCCGTTCGAACGCGCGGGCGCGCACGGTATCAGTAGCATTCGCGAGGTTTGGAACCATTATTTCGCGCTGCAAAACACTTCGCGCGAGAACGAAGAATTGAAACGCGAAAACGACGCGCTGAAACTGCAAATCACGCAACTCCAGGGCAAAGCTGCGGAAGCTGATCGCCTTGCGGCGCTGCTCAAATTCCGCCAAACGAATGTGGACGTACCGATGGTCAGCGCTCGGGTGATTGGCGGCGGCGCGGACTCCGCCAGCCAGACTATCTATCTGGACCGCGGCGAGCACGATGGTATCAAGCGCAACATGGGCGTGATCACGCCGGATGGTGTCGTTGGCAAAGTGATCGAATCCTACAAGGACACCGCGCAGGTTCTGCTCCTGACCGACAAAGACAGCGGCGTCGGCGCGATGCTGGTTGACTCGCGCATTCAGAGCCCGGTCGGCGGCACGGGCGATCCGCTGCTGGTGATGAAATATATTCCTAATGATGACGGCGTGAAATCGGGAGAGCGCGTCGTGACGAGCGGCATGGATCGCATTTTTCCGCCCGATTTGCCTGTCGGCACCATCGCGGACATCAAGCCAGGGAATCCCTTCAAGCAGATCCATGTGCGGCCGGCCGCGAATCTCCAGCGGCTCGAAGAAGTGTTCGTCCTCTTGACCATGAGGCCGCTGGAAAACAAGCAAGACTCAGGCGCGCCGAATACGGATGCACCGGCGGCAGCTCCTTCCGCTTCAACAGCCAAACCGGGTTTGCCCGAGAAACCATGAACGACGCCTTCGACATTCGCGGCAGCGAGTTGCACATTGAAGTGCACAAGTTCCGCGCCGGGGCCATCGTTTTGGCTGCCGTCTTTGCGCTCGTATTGCAGGCATTTCTTCCTATTTATTTCCCGAAGGCCGGCATACTGGACCTGCCACTGCTCATCACCATTTATTTTGGATTGAGCCGCAGAAATCCTTCCACGGGATTGCTTCTCGGAATGGTTATCGGCATCCTGCAAGACAGTCTGAGCGGCCCTACTGTTCCCCTCGGCCTCTACGGCATCGCAAAAACAGTGATCGGCTATCTGGCGTCCTCCATCGGCGCGAGGCTGGATACCGAGCACCCCGCGGCGCGCTTTGCCTTGACTACCGCCTTTTTCGTGGTTCATCAAGGAATTGTTGCTTTGACCCAGCGGCTGCTACTTTCTCAGCCCGAGCGCTGGTTCACCTGGCATCTAGGTACCGCCGCGCTCATCAACGCCGTTGTCGCCGTCTTCCTTTTCATGCTTCTCGACCGCCTGCGCAAACCCTCTTAGCCTTCACGTGGCCAACAGAAATTCTTTGAAGTCGTCGTAGACGCTGGACATCGGCAACGACAGCTTGTCACGCTTCAAATAGGCGGCAAGGCGATCCGGGAGCGGCGGCGCCGTGCCAATAGCGCGCATCACCACGTCGGCGAATTTTGCGGGATGCGCCGTGGCCAGGACTAATCCTTGTGCAGGATCGGAGTGCTCGCGCTTGTACGCCTCCCAGCCAAGAACACCAACGGCGGTGTGCGGATCGGCAATATAGCCAAAGCGGTCGTGGATGGATTTCATCTCCTGCAGCGTCTCGTCGTCCGCCGCGGCATGGCCCCAGATTTCGCGGCGGACATATTCAAGCCGCCCGCGGCACAAATCCAACAAGCGAGGAAAATTATTCGGATTACCGACGTCCATGGCGTTCGAAAGCGTTTGCGTCGCCGCCCGCGGATGAAATTCTCCGGACCGCAAATATTCGGGCACAACATCGTTGGCGTTGGTGGAGGCCACGAACATCGCCACCGGCAAACCGATGCGCTTCGCGAAAAGTCCCGCCGTCAAATTGCCGAAATTGCCGCTAGGTACGGACACAATCAGCGGCACGGAGGCGACCGGCAACTGCCGGTAAGCCTCCACGTGATAGAACATCTGTGGCAGCAGCCGCCCGATGTTGATCGAGTTTGCGGAAGTCAGAAACGCGC
>JBARCY010000310.1:0-23805 GCA_049794595.1 Candidatus Acidiferrum sp. | reverse complement strand
AGTGATCACGGGCAGAAAATCCCGCGGTGAGAGCGGGATCCGCGAACGCTAGCGAGCAAACCTTGATGATGGACCTACGGGAGACGCTGTCCGTATCGATTGACGCGCTGCGAGCGAACAAATTGCGGGCGATGCTGACGTCGCTGGGAGTGATCATTGGGAGCGCGTCGATCGTGCTGGTCGTCACGGTGGCGCTTACGAGCAGAAAATTTGTCATTTCACAAATCGAGGCCGTGGGCTCGAACCTGGTGTGGGCGGAATTGGTCATTCCATCGGAGATATCTCGGCCGCTGAGTTACGAGATGACGCTGGGTGATATGCAGGCGGCAAAGGATACGATCCCCGGAGTCACGCAGGTGGCAGGGACGAGCGATTTGCAAATGTCGGTGGTGGCGCAGGGAGTAGTGAGGCCGGTGACGCTAATCGGGGTGACGCTGGGATACCGGGAGATTCGCAGACTGATTGTGGTGCGCGGGCGCTACTTTGAGGAGATGGACATGGAGAGCCGGAGCAAGACATGCGTGATCACGCCGCAGCTCGCGAAACGGCTTTTCGGGATGGACAATCCGGTGGGGCGCGATTTGCACGTCGGAGAGCTCATCTTCACGATCATCGGGGTATTTAAGGAGCGAGTGGAGACTTTTGGGCTGTCCGATATTCAAACGGAAACCGTGCTGATACCGTTTGGGCTGATCAAGTATTACGCCGGAGTGGATACGCTGAAGGTGTTAGACGTACAGGCGGCGACGCCGGAGGACGTGCCACGGGTAGAGCGGGAGTTGACGGAGTTACTCAAGAGCCGGCATCCGAGCGCGGCGGAGTACAACGTACAGACGCTGACAGCGATTTTGAAAGCGGCTAGAGATATCTCGCTGGCACTAACGATTGTGCTGATCGTGATTGCGTTTATTGCGCTGCTCATCAGCGGGATTGGGATAATGAACATCATGCTGGTGACGGTAACGGAACGGACGAGGGAAATCGGAATCCGGAAGGCCGTTGGAGCGGCGCACAGAGAGATCATGTACCAGTTTTTGACCGAAGCGTTTTTGATCAGCGGGGGTGGGGCGGTGTTTGGGATTTTGATCGGGTTGCTGATCCCGGCGATCGTGCAATTGTTTCTTCCCGGAAACATGCGCGTGCCGGTGTCGTCCCTTAGCGTGGTGCTGGCGTTCGTGGTGTCATGTTCGACCGGATTGTTTTTTGGATATTTGCCGGCGAGCGAGGCGGCCAAGCTGCAGCCTATTGAATCGCTGCGGTATGAGTGAGAGGCGGAGAGAGGAAGCGAGTTTGTGAGGGAGTGGATGACCAGCGAAGGAGCGGGAGAATGCGAAAAATTGGTTGGGGGATTCGTGGCGCGGGGCTGATTTTGCTTGGAGGGCTGTCGTTGCTGGGCGGGACGGCGCCTGCTCAGACAGGGGCGGTGCTGCAAGCGCCGAGAGGGCTGGGTGCGGCGCAAACGGCCGGACCGGCAATGGGAGGAGAACAGGCCGCACCGGTGGCACTGACTCTCAGGGGCGCGATTGAAATGGCGCTGAGGAACAGCAAAGACATTCAAGTGGCGAAACTGCAAGCTAGTATTGCGGAGCACGCGTCGCAGGTCAGCAAATCGGAATTTATGCCAAATCTTTACGCTGGATCGGGAGCGGGCTACACATACGGGATTCCTGAGACGCCGGGAGGGCGCGCCCCCTCGGTCTTCAATGTCACCTACACGGAACAGATTTTTAACGAGCCGCTGAAGGGACAGGGGAAGGAACTGGAGGAGCAGGCGCGTTCGCAAAAGATCGTGCTGGAGGACGTGAAGAACAGCGTGATCGAACGGACGGCGATGGCTTATCTGGAATTGGCCAAGGTGCGGCATTCGTTGGAGTTGCTTCGGGCTGAGCAGGAGAGCGCGGATAAAATTTTGCAAGTAACCCAGGAGCGGCAGGGAGAAGGATACGAACTGGCCATGGAAGTGACGAAGGCGCAGCTGACGAAGGCCCAAGTGGCGCAGCGAATTTTGCAACTTGAGGGGCGTCAAGACGAGTTGGAAGTGTTTTTGCGCGGGCAAATTGGGTTGGGAGACGAGCAAGCTATCGAAGTCACGCCGGAAGATCTGCCGGGCGAAGCGGAGCAGGCTGGAGCAAATCTGGTGGCCATGGCCATGCAGAATAACGTGAGTTTGCGGCTGGCGGAATCGGACGTGCGCGCGAAGGAATTCCGGTTGAAAGGGGAGCAACGAGGATATTTCCCGACGCTGGAACTGGTCAGTACGTACAGCCGTTTGGCCAACTTCAACAACTATTTGGATTACTTCAAGAAGTTTCAGCCCAACAACTTCAACGCGGGCGTGCAGATTCAAGTGCCCCTTTTTAGCGCGAGGACGAAGGAAGACATTGGGCTGGCCAAGATCAATCTGCAAACAGCGCAGGCGATTCTGGCGAGCAAGAAGACACAGGTGAGCGCCGAAGTGCGGCAGAAAACGCTGCACTTGCGGGAACAGGACGCGGCGAAGGAAGTTGCGCGGCTGGAATTGCAACTGGCGCAGCAGAACATTGCGGTGCTGCAAGAGCAGTTCAACGAAGGGAAAGTGAGTTTGCGCGATATGGAGAAGGCGCGGCTCGATGAGAATGATAAATGGATGGCGTTCCTGGACGCGAATTTCCAGCGGCAGCAGGCGCAGCTCGATTTGCTGAAGACGGCGGGGGAGCTGGACAAGGTTTGGCAGTAACGAAGAAGTGCGTAGTGGCTGGTGGGTAGTGAATAGTGCCAGAGAAGATCGTTCAGTGGTTGGCGGCTGGTGAATCGTGCAGTTTGAGCAGAAGAGTTTAGAGGCGTTCCTAGAAGCCCTGAATGGGCTGGACGCGGGCTTTGCAAATCTACCTGCGTTCGAATCGGAGACGCCTGGGATGGAGCGGGTCGCTGAGACGTTGGCGAATACCGCGAAGCGGCTGCACGACAATTATCCATACTTCCATCCCTTGTATGCGGGACAGATGCTCAAGCCGCCGCACCCCGTGGCGCGGCTCGCATATGCGCTGGCGATGTGGATCAATCCGAATAATCACGCATTGGACGGAGGGCGCGCGACTTCGGCGATGGAAAAGGAAGCGGTCGCGGAGATCGCGGCGATGATTGGGTGGAAAGAATTTCTCGGGCATTTGTGCGGCGGCGGGACGATGGCGAATCTAGAAGCGCTGTGGGTGGATTCACAAGTGCTTCCACGGAAGAAGATTCTTGCGAGCGAACAGGCGCACTATACGCACAAGCGCATCAGCTCGGTGCTGCAATTGTCATTTGAAAGCGTGGCGTGCGATGCGCGCGGGCGCATGGACGTGAACGAACTGGAAAAACGGGTGGAGCGCGGCGACGTGGGGACGGTGGTCGCGACGATGGGCACCACGGCGACAGGATCCGTCGATCCGCTGCCGGAAATTCTTGTTATGCGAGAGAAGCACGGGTTTCGAGTGCATGCGGATGCGGCCTATGGCGGGTATTTTGTGCTTGCGAGGAATTTGGGGGAGGAAGCCGCCAGGGCTTTTGCGCGAATAGGGGAAGCGGACTCGATTGTGATAGATCCGCACAAGCATGGGTTGCAGCCTTATGGTTGCGGGTGCGTTTTATTTCGCGATCCATCGGTGGGACGTTTTTACAAGCACGATTCTCCGTATACCTATTTCAGCTCGGCGGAACTGCATTTGGGGGAGATTAGCCTGGAGTGTTCCCGGCCGGGAGCTGCCGCGGCTGCGCTGTGGACGACGCAAAAACTCTTGCCGCTGGCACACGGCGGAGAATTCGCACGCGGGCTGGAGCGCGGCCGAAAAGCGGCGTCGGCTCTCTATGCGAAACTCGAAGGAGATGAGAGGTTCGTGACGGCGTTTGCGCCAGAGCTGGACATTGTGGTTTTTGCGCCACGGGCAAAAAGCGTGAGCGCAGCATCGGGGATTAGCCGGCGGATTTTCGACGCGAGTGCCAAACGGAATTTGCATCTCGCCGTGGCGGAGTTACCAACCAAATTTTGGTCCGGGAAACTGGGTACGATACAGCGTGACCGCGAAACCATGACCTGCTTGAGGTCCGTGCTGATGAAGCCGGAGCATCTGGAATGGATTCCGCGAATATGGGATGAGCTTTCGTCAGCAACTTCCGAAGTTCTGAGCGCGTAAGGCGTTTGGGTATCCGCGCACTAAGAAATTGCCGAAGATTATGAATGCGAGGCGAGCAAAGTGTTAATTCTACCAAGCAGTCTGGTTCTGCTGAAAGGCCGTGGGAGCATGGAGGAAACGACTTCGGCAGGGTCAGGAATCTCAAGAGCCGCTAAAGGATTGGCCGCGCAATAGAGGACGCTCATTTCCGGGGAGCGCTTTCTCAAATGAAGAGCCAAGTCGGGCCCGGGCATTCCGGCCGGGTGGAACATGGTGATTAAGAGATTGATAGGGCTTGCGCACGATTGAGCCAGCTCGATGGCCTGGCCCGCATTTGCCGCGGGAAGGACGAGAAATTCAGCCTCCTCGAGAATCTGCTGAATGGTCTGGCGTTGCGATTCCTTGTCTTCCACGACAAGAACGACAGCATGGAAGCATGGACTAGTGTGCGTTCCTGACATCCCAACCCCCTTCTTCCTTCCTGGACGAACAAAACTCTCTTATTCTTAATGAAACTGTATTATAGGAAGGTAAATAGTCAACCGAAATTTCGAGCCTTGAAAACAATCGGCATTGCGATTCTAGGTCAGGTTCGGAGAGGTTTCCCGCTGGATTCCAGAGAGACTGACCCGCTGGCATGCTGCGATTGACGAACTGAGTGGGGTTTCCTGCGGACCGCTAAAGAGTTTGATGGGACATCGCCGCAGAACGGTTTAGTCAGCGTTTCCGTACGATAACCGCATAATTGCAGAAACAATTGAGCGGATGCAACCAAGTCGGGTAAACTGTTATCTAGTGTTGGGAGCACGACTTGGCCAGATTTGGCCCGGTTTCAGATGCGCCAGTCAGAGTGCCCATCGGATGTACTTTGCAGAGATGCTCTTGAAGCACTGCAATTGGCTACGGAAAACTGAGGGTGATGAATGCCGGATGTAATGAAGACATTATTGATGAACCCGCCGAGTTTTGAGAATTTCGACGGGGGAGCGAGCTCGCGTTGGCCCGCGACTCGGGAGATTGAGTCCTATTGGTATCCGGTGTGGTTGAGCTATCCCGCCGGATTGATTCCTGGCAGCCGGTTGCTGGATGCGTCGCCACACAAGGTGAATTGGCAGCAGACGATTGAGATTTGCAAGGATTATGAATTTCTTGTGTTGTACACGTCTACAGTCGGGTTTCATAGCGACGTAAAACTGATCCGGAAAATTAAGGAAAGCAATCCGGGACTGAAAATCGCATTCGTCGGGCCGCACGGGCACATCAAGCCGGACGAGACGCTGATGGCGAGCGAGGACATTGATTTTGTCACTCGCGGGGAGTTTGACCATTCGGTGACGGAGTACGCGCACGGAAAACCGATCGAGCAGATCATGGGTGTGAGCTATCGGAAAGAAGGCAAGGTGGTGCACAACGCGCCCCGGCCTCAGCTGCACACCGCGGAGTTGGACGCGCTACCTTTTGCGACGGACACCTATAAGCGCGATTTGACGATTGAAAAGTACAACGTGCCGTTTTTGCTGCATCCATTTGTATCGTTCTATACAACACGAGGATGCCCGGCGCTTTGCACGTTCTGCATGTGGCCGCAGACAGTTTCGGGGCACGCATGGCGGGTGAGGTCGGTGGACAACGTCGTGCAAGAAGTGAAAAACACGATCGAGTATTTCCCGCAGATGAAAGAGATTTTTTTCGACGACGATACCTTCAATATTCGAAAAGACCGCGCAATCGAATTGAGCCAAAAATTCAAGCCGCTGAAATTCCGGTGGTCATGCACGGCGCGCTGCCACAGCAAATATGAAGAGTTGAAGGCCATGGCGGATGGAGGTGCGCGGCTATTCATCGTGGGATTCGAAAGCGGCGATCCGCAGATTCTGAAGAACATCAAGAAGGGCGCGACCGTGGAAATGGCGCGCGAGTTCATGAAGAATTGCAAAAAGGTGGGGATCAAGGTCCACGGCGATTTCATTATCGGGTTGCCGGGAGAGACCAAAGAAACCATCAACAAGACAATCGATTTCGCGAAGGAACTGGATTGCGAGACGATTCAGGTTTCGTTGGCCCACGCCATGCCTGGAACGGAACTGCACGATACGATGGCGCAACAGGGATTTCTTAAAGTGGAAGCGCTTGCGGATTCAGGCGGACACCAGCTGCCGCATATCGAGTACCCACATCTCTCGAAGGCCGACATGATGGATGGCGTGAACCGGTTTTACGATGATTATTACTTCCGGCCGCGTGTTGCCTGGCGCATCGTGCGGGAAGCCTTGTGGGACGCGCACGAACGCAAACGGCTGTATCACGAAGCGACGAGCTTCCTGAAGCTACGAGCGGAACGCTGGAAGTGGGTGCGGCAGGGCGGCGACCTGCAGAAGCCCATGATTACCGTGCCGGAGACGCCGTCGTCATCCGGGAACGACTAAATCATAGACAAAATGGCAACTGAGGGCAGGCTGCGGATAAAGACACTGGTGATGGTGTCCGTGATGGTGGTGTGTGCCAACGCGGGAGATCTGCTGCTGAAGCGCGCCATGCTGCAAATTGGGGTTGTGGAGCTGTCTGCGGCGGGACTGGCTCACGCTTACCGAATGACGATCACTAACGGAACGTTGTGGATCGGGATATTTTTTCTTTGCGGATTCATGCTCAGCTATATGACGGTTTTGAGTTGGGCGGATTACAGTTACGTGATGCCGGCCGGGGCACTTGGCTACGCGCTGCTGACATTTCTTGCCGTGGTGTTTCTGCACGAAGCGGTTTCGACCCGGCGATGGGTTGGAGTGGTGCTGATCTGCATAGGCGTGCTGCTGGTGGGACAGACCAAGCCGCGCACGACGGAAGTGGCACGCGAGGTTTTGGCATGATCCACGTCGCGATCTTTCTTGGTTTTCTTATTTTCGGCAGCACCGGCGGCGAAATCGTGATTACACGCGGGATGAAAGCGACGGGTGAGCCAGAGCGGTTACGGCCAAAGGAATTGATTCGCTTCCTCGGCAAGGCGCTGCGAAACGGCTGGTTTTGGGCGGGCGTTCCGTTGATGGCGCTTTCGTTTTATGCGCTGTTGGTGCTTCTTTCCTGGGAACCGATCAGTTTTGTGATTCCGCTTTCGGCGTTGAGTTATGTGGTGGGAACGTTTGGGGCCAAATACTTTTTGCGGGAAGAGGTGTCTGCGGCGCGCTGGGTCGGCGTCGCCCTGGTGTGCGCGGGCGTGGCGCTGGTTGCGCTGGGATAAGGGATGTATGCTGCGTTGGCGTGGCTTTGTGTCGGCGGTGGCGAGCGAGGCGGTGGGTGAAGGACTGCGCGTGTTGCGCGGCGGACGGAAGGTACTCGAACTTGTGCGGGATAGCAGGATTTACACATAAAAATTGGGCGCCCGAGCCGGAACGAATCGAACGCGCGACGGCTACTCTGGCGCATCGCGGGCCAGACCAGCGGGGAGTGCTGCGCTCGAGTGTGCTTTCGATGGGTGCGGCGCGCCTGAAAATTATCGACCTGCAGGGCGGCGATCAGCCAATCGTTACGGACGACGGCGAGACGGCGATCGTCTTCAACGGCGAGATTTACAACCATCTTGAGTTGCGCGCGCAACTCGAAAAGCTGGGACACCGGTTTCATTCGCATTCCGATACGGAGACCGTGCTGCACGCTTTTGTCGAGTGGGACACGGAATGCTTTTCGCGGTTGCGGGGGATGTTCGCAGTTGCGCTTTGGAGCAAAGCGTCGCGGCGGCTTGTTCTGGCGCGCGATCGGATGGGTATCAAGCCGCTTTACCTTGCCCGGCGCGGGGAAGATCTTTTCTTTGGCTCCGAGTTGAAGACGATTTTTATACATCCGGAATTCGAACGGCGGTTGAGTCTAGCCGGGCTGGATTGCTACTTATCGCTCAATTATGTTCCGTGCCCCTGGACGCTGGTGGAGGGAATCGAGAAGCTGCCGCCGGGACAATGGCTTCAATGGCGCGACGGAAAAGTGAGCGCCGAGACTTACTGGAAGTTGCCGGCGGGGCCGATTCGTGAACGCTCGCTCGATTCCGCATGCGAGGAACTGGATTCGCTCTTACAGCAATCCGTGCGGGAGCACTTGCTCTCGGACGTCCCTCTGGGACTTTGGCTCAGCGGGGGCATCGACTCGTCGACGGTTCTTCATTACGCCGCGACGTCTTCAGCGAAGCCGATAAAAACTCTTTCGATTTCTTTCCTTGGGAGAAGTTTCGACGAGACGTCTTACATCCGGGCCGTCGCGAAGCAATACGGCACTGATCATAAGGAATTCGATCTAAATCCAGAAGCCGGTCTGCGAGGGGCCATCGAGGAGTTTGCTTATTACTCCGATGAACCCAGTTCCGATGCGGGAGCCTTGCCGGTCTGGTTTCTCTCGAAGATGAGCAAGACGGAGGTGACCGTCGCGCTGAGCGGGGAAGGCGCGGACGAGCTGTTTGGCGGCTATCTGACGTATCGCGCGAATCAGCTTGCGCGGCCGATGCGCTGGTTGCCGAGGTGGTCGCTTCGAGCCGGGCTCGGGCTCGCAAGGCTCTGGCCGGTCTCCGACGACAAGATCAGCCGCGAGTACATGGTGAAGCGCTTTCTGGAAGGGAGCCTGCTGCCGCCAGAGCGGGCGCATGTTTTTTGGAACGGGACATTCTCGGACGTCGAAGTGGATTCCCTTGCAGCCGTGCACCTGCCGGCTTCGCTCGATGGTGTCCTTGGCGAGTTGCGCGATTCACCCGCGCCGCGGGACGGAGTGTCACCCTATCTTTGGTGGGACCAAAAATATTTTCTGCCGGATGACATTCTGAATAAAGTGGACCGGATGAGCATGGCCCACTCGCTGGAAGTGCGGCCTCCGTTTCTAGACCACCGTATCGTGGAGTTTGCGGCCACGCTGCCGGCTTCGCTCAAAATCCAGGGCTCGCGGCAAAAGATTGTTCTCAAGCAGCTCATGAAAAACAGGCTGCCTGAGGCGATACTTCGACGCAAGAAGGTTGGCTTCGACATTCCGGCACATGAATGGATGCGCGGGCCGCTGCGCGACCTTCTTCTTGACACGATGCAAGAGGGTCTCGGGCAGCACCCGCAACTTTTCCGGCCGGGTGTGGTCCAGGATTTGGTGCGGTTGCACCTCGAGAGACGCATCAATATCGGCTACCACTTGTGGGGTTTGCTGCTTCTTTTCTTATGGATGAAAAAATGGGGAATTCAGGCGGGGGCTTCTCCCGCGCCGGCATCTTGGATACAGGAAAAAACAGGTATCTCTACTTAGCGGTCCTGCTCTTTGCGGGAGCCATTTATCTTGGCTGCATCGTCTCACCGCCCTCCCTTATGGACGATTCGGATGCGGTGCTGGCGCAAGCTGCTCGAACGATGCTGGCCACCGGCGATTGGGTGACGCCGCGACTGGACGGCGTAATCTATCTCGAAAAGCCGCCGCTGTATTATTGGCCGATCGCCATTTCGTACAGGGTCTTCGGAGTGCACGATTGGGCGGCGCGAATTCCGTTTGCGCTAAGCGCCATGGCGCTGGCGTTGCTGACGGCAGCGATGGGTGTGTGGGCGTTTGGCAAGCGCGAGGGATTTTATGCCGGGTTGTGCATGGCCACATGCATTGGACTATTTCTCTTTACGCGCGTCCTGATTCCGGACGTCATGCTCACGTTCACAGTCGCGCTGGCAATCTGGTCATTTCTTAGGGCTCTCGACGAGGAAGAGCGGCGCCCTCGCCTCTGGGCCGGCATTCTTGCGGCGAGCCTGGGTATCGGACTCTTGATCAAGAGTCTCATCGGCGTAGTGTTTCCGTTGGCTGCCGGTGTGATCTATCTTTTGCTGGCACGCCAGTTTTTTTTCGCGAGAACATGGAAGCGGCTTCATCCCTTCAGCGGTGCGCTGATTGTTCTACTGATTGCGGCGCCCTGGCACATTCTCGCCACGCTTCGCAATCCGCCTTATTTCTATTTCGGATTTCACGGCGGCCCGGGGCAGTATCACGGATTTCTTTGGTTTTTTTTCATTAATGAACAGTTGCTGCGCTTTCTAAATTTGCGCTATCCGCGCGACTACGACACGGTTCCTCGCCTCTATTTCTGGCTCTTCCATTTATTGTGGCTTTTTCCGTGGAGTGTGTATTTGCCGGCAGTCGCCAAGCTTTCCTTCAAGCCACTTGACCGAGCGGGGAAGATGAGGTTGCTGGCACTTTGCTGGATTGGCTTTTTGCTGATCTTTTTCACGTTTTCGACGACGCAGGAATACTACTCGATGCCTTGCTACCCGGCTCTGGCCTTGTTGCTGGGCTCGGCGATGGCTACGGAAGGGAAGTGGATACACCGGGGCACTTCCGTACTCTGCGGTGTTGCGGCGGCGGCCGCCATCGTCACGCTAACTCTATTTTTTCTTGTGCGCCACGTGCCTGCCGTGGGGGATATTTCGGCGGCGCTCAGTCACCATCCCACGGCGTATAAGCTCTCTCTCGGACACATGGAAGACCTTACGATTGATTCCTTCGCATATCTGCGGACTCCTCTGCTGATTGCGGCAGGTGCATTCCTGGTTGGCGCAATCGGAGCGTTCCGCTCCGCGGGAATGCGGGCTTTTCTCTCCGCGGCGCTTATGATGGTGATCTTCTTTCACGCGGCGCGTCTGGCGATGGTCGCTTTTGATCCCTATCTCTCCTCGCGGCCGCTTGCGCAAGCGTTGCTTCGGGCGCCCAAGGGGCAATTAATCATCGGTCGCGCGTATTACACCTTTTCTTCGATCTTCTTCTATACGAACCGGACAGCTCTGATTTTGAACGGCCGCTACTTCAACCTGGAATATGGTTCTTATGCGCCCGGGGCCCCAGACGTATTCATTGACGATGCTCGGTTTGAGGATCTCTGGCAGCGGCCGGAGCGCTCTTACCTGATCGCGCTCGATTCCGCAGTACCCAGGTTGGAAACGCTTGTCGGTCGCGATCGGCTGATATTAGTCGCCGTCAGCGGCGGAAAGAGCCTACTAACCAATCAACCGCTTCCTGTCTCCGTTTCGCGGCCGAGGACTGAAGAAGTGCCCGGACACGAGATGATCTCAACCGATATGCATGACCTGCTCACTGTACGTCCTGTTTCGATGTTCGCGGCTGGCGTTGCCGACGTCAGGCTTGTACAAAGAGACGGTTTGCCGCATCCAACCAGAGTGGCAATTCGCGCTGAATTTTCCGAACGACTAGGGGGTGTATCACAGCCCTAATCACGTATACTGTAGTTCGTTCTACTCAGCGGAGATTGTGGTCGGGCGATCTCGGTTCGCCTCTTCACACCGTTCTGGCTGGCGCTAGAAAAGCGCGCCTCTCCGCGAGGCCACGAACAGAGGGGAATATCACTAAGGAGGAACGATGAAGATTGCTGTGCTTGGAGGGGATGGCTATTGCGGATGGGCAACCGCTTTGTACTTATCGAAGCAAGGGCATTCCGTCGCCATCGTTGACAATTTTGTCCGCCGGCTGTGGGACCACGAGTTGAACGCGCAGACCCTGACGCCCATCCGGCCGCTCTCCGACCGACTGCGCGTGTGGCAGGCGGTAAGCGGCAAGACCATCGAATCTTTCTACGGAGATGTTTGCGACTACGAATTTCTTGCTTCCACGCTGCGCGCGTTCGAGCCTGATGCGGTCGTTCATTTCGCTGAACAACGCTCCGCGCCGTACTCGATGATTGACCGTAGCCACGCCGTCTTCACGCAGGTGAATAATGTTGTAGGCACGCTGAATCTGCTCTTCGCACTGCGGGAGCACCGGGCGGACTGCCACCTCGTGAAGCTTGGGACCATGGGCGAATACGGGACGCCTAACATCGACATTGAAGAGGGCTATATCGCCATTGAACACAACGGACGGAAGGATGTCCTGCCGTTTCCGAAGCAGCCCGGCTCGTTCTATCACCTCTCGAAAGTGCATGACAGCCATAACATTATGTTCAGCTGCAAAATCTGGGGCTTGCGAGCCACGGATTTGAATCAAGGCGTAGTGTACGGAACAATGACCGACGAAACGGCCGTGGATGAGGCGCTCATCAATCGTTTCGATTACGACGATGTTTTCGGCACTGTGCTAAACCGCTTCTGCATCCAGGCTGCGATCGGCCAGCCGCTCACTGTGTATGGCAAGGGAGGACAGACACGAGGTTTCCTGGATATTCGCGACACGGTGCGCTGCATCGAAATTGCCTGCGAGAATCCTGCGAATCGCGGAGAATGCCGCGTTTACAACCAGTTCACCGAACAGTTCTCCGTGCGCGACCTTGCGAAAATGACCGTGGCCGCCGGCAAAAAGCTGGGCTTAAGCGTCGAGATCGACCATTTGCAGGATCCGCGGGTCGAGGCCGAGGAGCATTATTACAATGCGAAACACTCGAAACTAATTGACCTGGGCCTCAAGCCACATCTGCTTTCTGATTCCTTGCTGGACTCGCTGATGAATATCGCTGTCAAATACCGTGATCGTGCAGACGCGACCTTGATGCTGCCACAAGTGAATTGGCGCGAACCGCGCAATGACCGGCGCTTGCAGTCAAGCAAGACCGCAAGGAATTCTTTGGCGGCGTCGCGGGTGCAAAACGGGACCGAACCCGTGGAAAAAGCCAAGAAACATTCGCATCGCTAACACCTGCATCGCTGGCTCTCTCAAGGGGGATTGATGCAGGTCCTCAAGATATCGTTTTGGCTTCTTTCGCCACGAGCATGGCAAATTCAAAGCCAAGAGGAAAACCTTCTCCTTCGAGCGATGATTCCACTTTGGCTATAAAGCGCTGAATAATGGGCTCCTTATTCGCCAGAAGATCGATGAATGCCGTTCGCGTCTTCCGTTTCTCAGGCCAGACGCAGCGCTCATCCTGCTGCTCGTAGCCGCGGCGGATTTCTTGAATTGCGGATTTCGGAACAACATACGCGCAGATGGCAAGCAAATGGGAACCCAGATTATCCATCGCCGAAATTCCCTTATGATCAGGCCGGTTCAAGAAAAAACGGGCGCCGAAGCGAAGCCCGGTCCCCGGATGAATTTCTCCGTGCCACCTTTCTACTTCTTCGAGAAGGCAACATTCGAAATGGATGGTGATAAGGCAGTGTAGCGATTTGGCTTTCGCTGCCAGCATTTTGGTCAGGAATTGCGAACCTTGCCAGGGTTTTTCCACCACAACGTGCAAGCCTGCGTCCAGAGCGGCTTCCATCATTAGAGGAATATGCGGTCCAGGCAGCACGGCGAGCCAGGCGATCCGTGCGCCGCTTGCGCTCATGGCTTCAGCGAGGCGCGATTTGTAGGCGACGTCGCTTTCGCCGGAAGCCCGACGTGTCTCCTCAATGCGTGTAACGTGGCGATGCTCGGGGGCGAGGATGCCTCGCAAACGTGTGGCCCAGCGACCACGGCCCAGAACAACGTATGCTGGTCCTTCCGCGATTACATTTCCCCAAGCCACCCCATCCAAAGATTCGAATGTGAAGCAAGATTAGGCGGACTCCGGAGCGTTCATTTCCGCAGCACGGGCGGAGCCATCGGAACGAGCATCCCTCCGCGGATGCGATAATCGATGTCGCGCCAGCGGATGCTCCTGCGTCCAAAGCTGAGCAACCAGATGAACAAAGCCCAGGCGTCCCACAGTGGCACGAGCGCCATTCTTTTCCACACACCGGATTGCTTCAGCCCCCAAACGCCGATGAGCCAGGTCATTGCGACGCGCACAGCGATGTAACCGCCGAGATAGAAAAGTGCCACACACGCCGTCGGGTGCACTGCTACCGCCGCCACCGACCACGCCAGCCCCTGTGTAAAAATCAGTCCGATGTGTCCCCAGGGGCGCATGTGGCGCATCACCGTCATCCAGCGCAGCCGCTTAAAGAAAAATTCGCCGAACGATTTGAAATCGGCCACCGTCTCGACGGTGTAGGGCAGGAGTTCCACTTCAAATCCTTGCTCCGCAACCAAACGGCCGACAAGCAAATCATCTGCCGGGCGATTCTCGATGGCGGAGTAGCCACCAAATCCTGCGAGACGTTTTCGCGTCGTAACAATCGTCTGGCCAAGCGCGAACTTTACCCCATCAAGTTGCCAGGCAACCATTATCCCGGGGAAAAAATCGCAAAACATCCCAGTGGACTGGAGCTTCTGGAGAAAGGTGTGCTCGTGCGTGGAGACGTACAGGCAAGTGACCGCGCCTACTTTTGGATCGCGCAGCGGCGCGACGACGGAACGCAGATAATCTGGCCGCACGCGAACGTCGCTGTCGTTGATCACCAGCACTTCATTCTCGGCTTCGCCGACCAGCCGCGCCAATTTCACGACTTTGTCGTTGGCAGCGGTATGACCGGAGACGTGCACAACGCGAATGCGCTGCTGCGGAAAATCACGCTTTAATTTTTCGATCACCTCCAAAACGGCTTCGTCGCCATCTCCGATGCCAAAGAGCAATTCGTAGTCCGGATAATCCTGCTTGCAGTAGCTCGCGAAGTTTTCATACGCCTCGGCGTCCAGGCCGCGAATCGGCTTGAGATTGCTCACCGGTGGCGCATAATCGAGAGGCGGGTTCGATTTTCTTGCCCTTCGGAAGAACCGCCAAGAACTATAGAGAGCCAGGAAGTAGTAGATGAACGGAATGGCCGCTAGGCCCATGAAGGCAAACACAAAGCTATTTGCCGGCATTCTGGACCTCGTGCTTTGCCGAGAGCTGCGCTCTATTCAGCGGCCCTGATAGTACACTGTGGTCGGCTCTTGCGCGCTCGATTGGAAAGCCGTTGGGCCGAAAGCCAGTTCTGCGAGTCAGGGCAGCAATCATTCCTTTTTCAGCAGCCGTTCCTTTCAGAATATTTGGGGAGTTTACTGCGAGTCCCAAGAGAATAGCAAAAAGTCGTGAGTTTCACTCTTATAAAACAACTAAGGAAGCTTGTTTGACAGCAGGATGCTAGTCTTCCGCAGCGAATCAAATCTCGAGAACTCTCAGTTTGGCACTGAAACGCGCCGTTGGGAGGCTCCTGTAAATCGTGTAAAATGCACTAGGTGCCTTTATGCATTTGAGACTGCGGCGATGAACATTTTTCGGTCACGATCACTACAGGCTTGCGGCCTCGTTTCTGTTTGGAGTGCGGATGTATCGTGTGATTGCCTCTATATTCCGCTGACTGGTGCAGCCGCTGCATGATCTCTTCCCCCGGCTTGCATTTAAAAACCTATTGCATGATTCTGATTATGGTGGTGTTTGGCCCGCTGGGCAACGTGCTGCTCGGTAAGGGCATGAAGAATGTGGGGTCCGCGGCACACTGGACCCCATCGGAATTGCCGATCATTTTTTTCAGCATTTTTACCTCGGGTTACATCTGGCTCGGCGTTGCTTCTTTGCTGACTTTTTTTGTCGCCTACATGCTTATTCTTTCCTGGGCGGATTTCAGCTATGTGCAACCGGCCTCTTCGATCGCGTACCTAGTGGTTGCCCTCTTGGGTTATTTCTATCTTGGCGAGAGGATTTCGCATCTGCACTGGGTGGGCATTGCCGTCGTCTGTCTCGGCGTATTTGTCGTCGGAAATACACCCCCGCGCACTACGGAGGCTCGGTAAAATGCGCGAAGCCCTATTCTTATTTTTTGTCGTGGTTGCGGGCACAGGCGGAGAGCTTTGCGTTACGCGTGCGATGAAGCAAGTCGGCGAAGTGACAGATTTTCGACCCTTTGCCCTTATTCGTGTCATTTTTCGTGCGATGAAAGCATTTTGGATGTGGGTCGGTCTATCGATGATGGCGCTTGCGTTCTTTTCATTACTGGCCCTGCTTTCGATTGAAAATGTAAGCTTCGTCGTTCCCGTGACGGCGCTCAGCTACGCTGCCGGGGCGTTCGGGGGAGTTGTTCTCCTCGGGGAACGTGTGTCCCGTCGACGGTGGGCGGGCGTCTTGCTGGTATGCCTCGGCGTCACGCTCGTTTGGCTGGGTAAACACTGAGTTTGAATTCAACCTCTCTCACTGACCACGCCTTGCTGCGTTTTCTCTGTCGCATTGATCTCGCGAGCAACGCCCCAACGCCTTGCTTTGTGGCAAGCTAGTGGAATAGAAGGCGACTCATCAACACGGTCGCTCTCAACTAAAGGGAAGAGAATCTTAGCGTGACGACATTTCATTCCGGATGGCGCGATGCGGTGCTTCTCTTGGCGGCGGCGCCGCTCGTGTATTATGCCGCCGCGACGTTTGCCGCCTGGCGCTTCTTCCGCCGCCAGCGAGCCCACCAACTGCCAAACTACACTCCCCCCGTGAGCTTGTTGAAGCCGGTGCGCGGCGTGGACTTCGGCAGTTACGAAAACTATTCGAGCTTTTGCCGCCAGGACTATCCCGACTACGAAGTATTGTTTGGAGTGAATGACGCCGCGGACAAGTCTGTTCCGCTCATTCATCGCCTGATCTCAGAGTTTCCGGGGCTTCGGATTCGTTTGCTTGTTGGCGCAGAGAGTCTCGGCGCCAACCGCAAAGTCAACATGCTTGCGCGGCTTTCGAGTGAAGCACGGCACGAGACCCTGGTACTTACCGATGGCGATGTGCGCGTCAGCCCCAATTATCTGCGGGAAGTTGTCGCTCCATTCGCCAATGTAACCACGGGCGCGGTCACTTCGTTCTATCGCGGCATCGCGGAGAAAAATCTTGGCGCTGAACTCGAAGCCATCGGTGCGTCGAGCGATTTCTTCGCCGGCGTGCTGATGGCCGAATGGACCGAAGGCATACACTTTGCATTGGGCGCATCCATTGTCACCACCAAGCGCTGGCTGTCCAAAATTTGCGGTTTTGCGCCGATTGCCGGCATGCTCGCGGATGACTATGAGCTTGGTCTGCGCATTGCCAAAGCTGGCGGCCGCGTGCTCCTTTCGCGCGAGTGTGTTTGGACTATGTATCCCGCGCAAACTGCCAACTCCTTCTGGCATCATCAGATTCGCTGGGCACGGACTGTGCGCCTTTGCCGTCCGCTTTCGTATTTCGGTCTGATCTTCACGTTGGGGCTCCCTTGGGCCCTCTTGGCCGCGTTCGTCGCACCGACGAAATGGATCGCCGCGGTCTATTTGATTGCATATCTCGTCCTGCGGCACCTCATGGCGTGGATCGTCGGAGTTTGGGGCGTTGCGGACGAAGTGTTGCGCCGCAGGCTCTGGCTCGTGCCTCTGCGTGACGCCATCCATTCGGCCGTTTGGTTAGCGGGTTTTGCTTCCAATCAGATCACCTGGGGTGGCGAAGAATTCACAGTGGAAAAAGGTCGAATGGAGCCAGTGGCAGCTCCGGGGACTACAGATTCAACTGCGGCGCCGACCGCACCAAGTTGACGCCCCCGCGAATCCCGATTAAATTGGATAGGGAGATTCGTGACTGTCCCGATTGTCGGGTGCCGGTTGCGATTCTTTTTTTCCTCCCTTCGGCTGGGAGATCGTCCAATTGGTAGGACTCCAGACTCTGAATCTGGCTATCCTGGTTCGAGTCCAGGTCTCCCAGCCAAACTTTTTTCGCCAATGACGACGTTTTTCTTGCGCAAGAGGCGGGCATGATCGTGATCGTGATGGGCACGACGGCCTCCGGCAAGACTACCATTGGTAGCATGCTCGCCACGCGCCTCGGCTGGGAATTTGTGGACGCGGATGATTTTCATCCGCCCGCAAACGTCGAGAAAATGAGGCACGGCATCCCGCTCACCGACGTTGATCGTGAGCCCTGGTTGCAAGCTCTCCGTGACAAAATCATCCAATGGCATTGCGAGACTCGCAACGTTGTTCTGGCCTGCTCGGCGCTAAAACAGAGTTATCGCGATGCGCTGCGCGCCACGTCAGATGTGAGATTTGTGTATTTGAAAGGTACTTACGAATTGTTTATAAAGAGAGTGCTCGCGCGAAAAGGACATTTTGCCAAACAGGATCTGCTCGCCAGCCAGTTTGCGGACCTGGAAGAGCCTACAGATGCCATCACGTTGGACGCCAGCAAATCACGGGAAGAAATGGTCCAAGAAGTGTTTAGGAAACTGGGATTCGCCTAAGGCCCCGGCCTGCTGGCAATTATGCCGCGCTCAGTCCAGTGTGAATGCCAGATACATCAGCTTCTGGTCGCGTTGAATTTGCAGCGCAACTGCGGCGCCCGGCGGCAGGGCTTTCAGTGCTTGCCGTAAACGGTCCAATGTCGTCATCGGTTCGCCGTTCAGTGTGCGGATCACATCTCCTGTGGTCAGCGGCACCTCAGTCGTGGCTCCCGTCGCTCGCGCGGCGACGATAATTCCGTAGGGGTCGCGCAAATCCGGCGCCATCGCTGCAATTTTCTTGTCGATTTCCACGCCAAGAATCCCCAGCGTCGGAACCAGATTTCTCTCGGGGTCGGCCAGCGCCGTGATTTGATCCATGTCCTGTGGGGGCGGCATCAGGGCCACGTCGAAGCCCAACTGTTGGTTTCCTCGCAGCACATCCAAGTGCACTTTGTCTCCGCCCTCGCGCGACAACAGATAGAACGCCAGGTAGGGTACACTGCCCGCAGCTTTGCCGTCGATCGCTAGAAGCACGTCTCCAATGCGCACGCCCGCCGCCTGCGCAGGGCCATCAGGCAAGACGTCCGAGACGACCACGCCGAAGTTCCGTGGCAGCTTCAACCCTTCCGCCATGGTGGGAGTGATCGTCTGCACGCTGATGCCAATTTCCGGCCGGTGCAAATGGCCGAACTTGCGCAATTGCTTGTACGCTATGTTTACAACGCCACAAGGAATCGCAAAGCCCAGTCCCTCGTTTCCTCCGGACTGCGAAAGAATGAAGGTATTGACGCCGACTACATCTCCATCTACATTCACCAGCGGCCCGCCGGAATTACCTGGATTTATGGGGGCATCGGTTTGGATGTAAACCATCGTCGAATCCGGGTCCGTTTGCCTCGCCACCGAAGAAATAATCCCTTGCGTCACCGTATTGCGCAGTCCTTCCGGGCTGCCAAACGCAAATACCGACTCGCCTTGCCGAAGATCCCTGTAATTAGCCAGCTTTAGCGCCGGAAGATTCGGCACGTCTACCTTGAGCAGGGCGAGGTCAATATCCTGCGTGACTCCGATAATGCGCGCCGGCACGAGGTTCGTTCTTGAAGCGAGCACCGCATCGACCGAATCGTCTGAGCTGCCGTTCGAAAGCACGACCTGCACCCGCTGCGCTCCCTTCACCACGTGTGCGTTCGTAATGATGTACCCGCTCGGATCCACGGTGAATCCCGACCCGATCGCACGTTGCCGTCCGATGACTACATCCGTGTTTCCCTGGTTTGAATCACCCAGCGGGCCGTATCCCGTAACTAAAATCTGCACGACGCTGGGCGACACTTTCCGGATTAATTCGCCCACCGCCGCATTCATACGCCGCAATTCATCTGTCGAGCCCCCCTGCGCTTGCGTCGGTGGCGCCAAGACCGAAAGCATGAAGGCGCAGCACATTGCAAGAATCATGAGCCATATCCGCCTTAGCGTTACAGCCGCAAACACCTGTTGGGGCTCGAACATGTGCTCTCTCCTCAAAATCTCGCTTAGTAGACCGACGCGACTTCGACCCTTTAGGGTACATCCGTGGGAGTTTTTCTGCGCGCTCAAGCCGTTAGCAAGATCCTCCTGCGGAGCAATTTTTGGCCTGTAATGTTGCTGAAATATTTATGTCCTTTAGTCGAAAGAGTGGGCAGGGAAGCTCTTCGCGTGCCTCGGACGTGCAGCCGCCTCTTCGGTCGTGCCCGAAGAGGCACTCAAGCGGTACGGCTTGTCTTTGCGTTTTGTAAGAGTGCAGCCATAATTTGTACGCGCTTTTAGAGGTGCCCCAAACTATGGCCAGACTCCAATCCAAGGAAGACCAGCGGCTCGAAGAGGATCGGGCCCGCAAAAAGTATTGGAAGCGCTGGGGACCCTATCTTTCCGAGCGCCAATGGGGAACGGTACGCGAAGACTACAGCCCAGGTGGCACGGCATGGGAATTTTTCCCGCACGATCACGCCCGCTCGCGCGCTTACAGATGGGGCGAAGACGGCATCGGCGGTATCTCTGACCGCCGTCAGATGATTTGCTTCGGTCTCGCGCTTTGGAACGGACGCGACCCCATCCTAAAGGAGCGCCTCTTCGGCCTCACAGGCCACGAAGGGAATCATGGCGAGGACGTCAAAGAGTATTACTTTTACCAGGACTCGACCCCCACTCACACCTACATGCGCATGCTCTACAAATACCCTCAGCGGGAATTTCCTTATGCAGACCTTGTTGCAGAAAATCGCAGGCGCGGACGCGAACAACCAGAATACGAACTCCTCGACACGGGAATTTTTGCTGAAGACCGCTATTTTGATGTTTTCATCGAGTACGCAAAGGCGGACGTAGAAGACATTCTCATTAAAATCACTGCGGCAAATCGCGGGCCCGAAGCCGCCACGCTACACCTTCTTCCTTCCTTGTGGTTTCGCAACACCTGGTCCTGGGGCAGAGACTTGCGCAGGCCGGTGGCGCAAAGATCCACCAACATTCCCGGTAGCGAGTGTGCGGAGCTGGAGCACTGGCATTACGGCAAGCGCTGGCTGCTCTGTTCTGGCCAGCCCGAACTACTCTTCACGGAGAACGAAACCAATTACGCTCGGCTCTTCAACACCAACAACCGCTCGTCATACGTCAAAGATGCTTTCCACGAATACTTGATTCGCGGGAATAAGTTAGCGGTAAATCCTCAGCGATCGGGCACGAAAATGGCCGCGTATTATCCCGTGCATCTTAATCCTGGCCAGAGCGAAACCATCAAACTGCGGCTGACCGACATGGAGCCGCTCGCTTCGTTGTCTCGATCCCCGGGGCTCGCAGGCATTATCACCTCTCCAGGCCATGCCGATCGCGACGAAAACGTCCCGACCGCAAACGATTTCGGGGCCGGCTTCGACGCCGTGTTCACGCTCCGTCAGAAGGAAGCCGACGAATTCTATGCCTCGCGCGTAACTTCGGATTTGTCCGATGACGCCAAAAGCGTCATGCGCCAGGCGCTGGGCGGGATGCTGTGGTCCAAACAGTTTTATCATTATGATGTGCGCACCTGGCTTAATGGCGACCCCGCCGGCCCGCCACCTCCTCCCGAGCGCTTGAAAGGCCGCAATAAAGACTGGACCCATCTCTACAACGACGACGTGATCTCCATGCCGGATAAATGGGAGTATCCCTGGTATGCGGCGTGGGACTTGGGTTTTCACTGCATCGCGCTTGCCCTGATCGATCCGGACTTTGCTAAAGAGCAGCTCATCCTGCTTCTTCGTGAGTGGTACATGCACCCCAACGGGCAACTTCCCGCTTACGAGTGGGCTTTCGGCGACGTCAATCCTCCCGTCCATGCCTGGGCGGCCTGGCGCGTTTACAAAATCGAGCGGCGCGTCCGCGGCGTGGCCGATCGCGGTTTTCTAGAAAAAGTCTTTCACAAACTTCTGCTAAATTTCACGTGGTGGGTCAATCGCAAGGACCCCGACGGCATGAACATCTTTCAGGGCGGCTTCCTCGGCCTGGACAATATCGGAGTTTTCGATCGTTCCGCGCCGCTACCAACCGGCGGCCATCTCGAACAGTCCGACGGAACCAGTTGGATGGGAATGTATTGCTTGAATATGCTGGCCATCGCTCTCGAATTGGCCAAGGAAGATCCCGCTTACGAGGACGTAGCGAGCAAATTTTTCGAGCACTTCGTCAACATCGCGCATGCGATGAACGACATGGGCACGGATGGCATCGCGCTATGGGACGACGAAGACGGTTTTTATTACGACGTGCTCCATCTTCCCAATGGCAATGACCACTTCATGAAGATTCGCTCCATGGTCGGCCTCATTCCTCTCTTTGCCGTCGAAACTCTCGAGCCGGAGATCGTCGACCGCTTGCCCGGATTCAAGCGCCGCATGCAATGGTTCATTGATAATCACGCGGACGTCCCCGATCACATCGAAATGACGCAGCGTTCCGCGCGCGGTATTCGCCGCCTCCTTTCGCTCGCCAACCGTAAACAACTCAAACGAATTCTCTCCCGCATGCTGGACGAAACCGAATTCTTGTCTCCCTACGGCATCCGCTCTCTCTCCCGCTACCACCTCGATCATCCTTATGAAGTTCAGGTCAACGACCACAGAAGCCGCGTCGATTACGAGCCCGCCGAATCCACCAGCGGTCTTTTTGGCGGTAATTCGAACTGGCGCGGCCCCATCTGGTTTCCCTTGAATTATCTGCTTGTCGAATCCTTGCAGAAGTACCACCACTATTACGGCGAGGATTTCAAGGTTGAGTCGCCGTCCCACAGCGGCAATGAAACGGATCTCTGGGAAGTGGCTGCGGAGATTTCTCGGCGCCTCGTTCATATTTTCGTTCGCGGGAAAGACGGGCGCCGTCCTGTCGCCGGCGGTCTGGAACTATTCCAGAGCAATCCTCATTGGAAGGATTTGATCCTTTTTCACGAATATTTTCATGGCGACAACGGCGCTGGCCTAGGTGCGAACCATCAGACTGGCTGGACTGGCCTTGTCGCTAAGCTGATCGAACAGAGCGGAGAATAAAATGCTGCCAGGCCTCGTTCTTCGTTTCGTGGTCCGGGAAGACGAGGCAGCGCTTCTCCGCATGATGCGAAATTTGGCCGAACAAGAACCGGGGGCCTATTTCTTCGACGAACCGGTTGTCCGTGGTGTGTTGCACAAGCTTCTGGCAAATCCGAACCTGGGCCAAGCGTGGATTTTCTTTGATGGAGAAACCCCAGTCGGCTACATTGTCCTCACGTTCGGTTATAGCTTCGAATATCACGGACGCGATTCCTTCATTGACGAGCTTTATATCGAACCGCAATATCGCCGCCAGGGAATTGGGCGGCGCGCCGTGCAATTTGTCGAAGAACGCGCTCTCGAGTTGGGCGTGAACGCCCTCCATCTCGAGGTCGATGATGGTAATGAGCCTGCCGCGGAGCTCTATCGCCGCTCAGGTTATGATGATCAATCTCGTTTCCTGATGACGAAATGGCTTAAGTCCCGCAATCGTTGAGCAGCAGGCCATGTAAGAAATATAGCCCCAGAAAAGGAGAGCCGTGGCGCCTCAACGAATGGATCTTCCGCCAGAATCGCGCTCTCAAGTTCAATTCGGGCGCGAAATCTGCGGCAATCTTTCCGCCGCTGAATCCCGCGAGTGGCTCGTGACCAACGGCATCGGCGGCTTTGCTTCCGGAACCATCGCCGAGAGCATGACGCGCCGCTATCATGGCCTGCTCATCGCTGCCCTTCAACCGCCGCTTGGCCGCACTCATCTCGTTGCAGCTATTGATGAAAGTGTCTCCTTTGCAGGCGCCAGGTATGCATTGGCAACGCATCGCTGGGTGAGCGGCGCCGTCGATCCCCAGGGGTTTCTGCTCCTCGAAAGTTTTCGTCTCGAAGGCACGATTCCCGTCTGGACTTATGCGCTCGCTGATGCCTTGCTCGAAAAGCGCGTCTGGATGGCTCAGGGTGAAAATACCACTTTTATTCGTTACTCTCTCTGTCGTGCCAGCGGCCCTCTCGAAATGGATCTCAAGTCTCTCGTCAACTACCGCGACTTTCATTCTTCAACGCACGCCGGCGATTGGCACATGAAAATTGTTCCTGTCGAGCACGGTGTGATGGTCTTGCCCTTCGAGGGCGCTACGCCGTTCTATCTAAAGAGTGCCC